>JADJXL010000001.1:0-300000 GCA_016715885.1 Polyangiaceae bacterium | reverse complement strand
GGACAACCATTCTCCTTTCACGAGCCTCTCCACACGCTGCCGCAGCTCGCTCGTCCCAAGTGCCATTGCAGGCACCATGGAGGGCGGCGCGGACACCATTGCCCAGCGAGCCACTTTTGTTAGGCATTCGGCTAGATCGAGCGGCCTCGCCGTGCGTTCTGCAGCCCAATCGTCCGCCAATTGCTCCGCCGCAGCCGCGAGCTTTCGAGCTGCGACGAAGTTCAGCGGCTGGAAGAAAAATACCCGGACGAACGCGGCGACGAGCAACCGATAAAGCGGATCGCGCCGCACGATGTGCCCAAGCTCGTGCGCCAAGACGCTCTCCTGCGCCTTTACGGATAGCTCCAATGCAACACGCTCGGGCAAGAGGATTTCGGGCCGCCGAAGCCCCAGCGCCATGGGAACCGGCACTTCGTCCGTCGCGCTGATGAGCGGCGCACGCACGACGGGCTTTCGCGCCGCAAGCTCGGCAAGAACGTCGCCAATCGGCTCGCCCTCGAGCCTGCGCCGGTCTTCGATGCGCCTGCGCAGCGACCTCCACGATAGACCAAGCGCGCCAAGCAGAGCGACAGCGCCCATGCCCCACACCGAAAGCGCCGCCGTTTGCCACGGAAAAACACGCGGCGACGTTGCCATTGCGACCGGAAAAAAGGCCGCTGGCTCGCGCGAAATCACCACGGTCCTCGGTTCGCCGCCGCGTTGAATGACGATGGTCGTAATGGGACCAGCCGCCTGTTGGGCATTCGAGGTTTGCTCGTTCAACCGCTCGAGGGACAACGTCCCTGCAACAGGACGCAATGGCAGCGCAGATTGCGCGGTCGCCGTCACGAGGCCCCCGACGAGGGCCACGCGCCAGACGAATTCCTGCCAATGCGGCCGCCCACGCAAGAGGAATCGATCACATAACCACGCGCCTGATAGGAGGAGCGTGCTGTGAATCAAGTACGTGACGAGCCAGCCGAATACGCTCATCATCGCTTCGCCTCCTGCTTTTTCGCGGCGTTTATCATTCGCTCGAGCTCGGAGAGCTCATCCGGGCGAATCTCGTGACGCGCAATCAAGTGCGAAACGAGCGCCACGGGGTTGCCCCCAAAAAGCCGCTCGGTCAAATCCGACACCATGCCGCGCGTGACCTGATCCTCGCTCACCGTCGGCCGATAAATGAATTTCCGGCCCTCCGCACGGTGCTCGACCACCCCCTTGTCCTCCATCTTCTTGAGCATCGTGGCAATGGTGGTCGGCGCCAAACCTCGCTCATCGAGCAATGCCTGGTGCACGTCGGTCACCGTCGCCTCGCCCAGCTCCCAAAGCACTCGCATGATCGCGAGCTGCAAGTCGCCAAGGTGCGTCATCCCCTACGTCCCTCCTCCTTCGTCGTCGTCTCCGCCGCCAAAGAACTACTCGGATAGTACTACCAAGGTAGTTGAAGGAGTGCAAGGAAAAAGTGGAGACAAAACGGGCGGTCGAGTTCGGCGCGGGATGCATGGGACGCAGTGGGGACGCGTACACGAGCATCCTTGCGGTCACGCGTCATGGCTCCAGCCTCCCTCACGGAGGTTGGTATGGCACGTGTTGCATTTCTGATGGATGAGATGTTTGAAGATTCGGAATTTCGAGTACCCTATGATCGCGTGCAAAGCGCTGGGCACGAAGCGGTCATCGTGGGCCTGGAGGCGGGCAAGAGGCTGGTTGGCAAGCGGGGGAAGGAGGAGCTGACGACGGAGCGGGCAGCGGGCGACGTGAGCGCGGACGACTTTGATGCCGTCGTCATTCCGGGCGGTTACTCACCGGATAAATTGCGCACGAACATGGGCGCGGTGCGTCTCGTGCGTGATGCATTCAATCAGGGAAAACCAGTCGCGGCCGTTTGTCACGCGGGGTGGATGCTGGTCGAGGCGGACATTGCGGACGGGCGTACGATGACGTCGTGGCCGTCCATCAAGACGGATTTGTTGAATGCGGGTGCTCGCTGGGTCGATCGGGAGGTGGTCGAGGACGGCAACCTGATTACATCGCGCAATCCGGGTGATCTGCCCGCATTTTCCGATGCGATTTTGCGGCAAGTCGAACGCGGAGTCCCGGCGCGTCTCGAGCCCGCCATGGCGGCTCAACCGACCGCGCAGGAGCGTCCCGAGCCACGGTTGCGACGCGTATCGTGAGAATGCGTCAGGCTCGACCACCCTCGAAGTCGTCGAGCGGTTGTCCTTCCGCAGCGACCTCTCCCGCTCCTCGAGCTAGCGATTTCCGAAAAGCAAGAAGTTCATCATTCGGGTTTGACGACGCGAAACCCCTCGGCAATCGCGGCTTCCAGAAGAACACCATCGGCACACCATAGCTCCACTGGCCCTTCGGCTTGGCGTAACGCCAGCGCCGAGGCAAGTTGAATCGCGTCGTAAGCTCGTAATGGATGACGTGTAACGAGGCTCGACACACGCGCGATCAGCGCAGGACGCATTTCGATCACGGAAAGCCTCGTAAAGTCGTGAGGCAATCGCCCAAGAATGACATCGCGCTGCGAGTCGGTGATTGCACCCAGACGGGCCGCGCGAGCAACGGCCGCTGCAGCTTCCGCAAATGCCACACGCGCCACAGACACCAAATGCGCACGTAATGCCGAACGCACCATCGCGGAACCAGGCTCATCCACATACCGCTTGACCAGCGCGCTCGTATCAAAAAAGCGAATCACTCACGCCCCTCCAAGACCAAATCCGACAGTCGAATTGATTTCGTAGGTACGATCGGTTCAAAGTCCTCGAGCAGTTGTCCCGCTTCCACGGTCTCCACTGTCTCGAGAGCACCAGTTCTCGACGAACCCACAGCACCGAGAAATGTCACAACAACTTCAGCGCCCTCCGTGACTTCCGGGTTCTCCAACAACTCGACGATTCCTCCTCGATAGATCCCCCGTACTGCTTGCATCATCGTCCGCTCCTCCTCGCCAGCCAGTGTACCGCACCGGACACGCGTTGTCATCGTCGATTTTCGCGAATACCATGTACTACCCCCCTCACCGCACCATCCGCAGCGACCTCTCCCGCTCCTCGAGCTGTTCGGGTACCCGCGCGCAACGCACGCCGCCCTCGCGATCCATTTCCGCGACGCAACGATTGCACGGAATGCAACCGCTCTCTTGCGATTGCCCCGCTGCATAGCGCGCAACGAGTCCCGGATCGTGAATCAGCGCGCGCGCCATTGCGGCAAGCTCGAATCCTTCGCGCCGAGCCGTTTCGAGGTGCTCCATTGCCGTAATGCCGCCCAAAAGCACGAGCGGCATGCGTACGGCGCGCCGGATGACGCGGGCGAGCGGCAAAAAATACATGGGCTCGAATGGATGCGCGCGTATGACGGCAGGGCCGAACAATGCGAGCGCCACTTTCTGCGCAATGCTCTTTTCCACTTCGATCATTTGACGAAGCGGACGCTCGCCGCGAAATAAATAAAATGCATCGCGACTGACGAACCCACCGGAGAGCACCAAGGCCGATGCCCCACGCGCTTCGAGCCATTTGGCGACTTCGGCGCTTTCGTCAATCTCGAGGCCGCCTGCGTGGCCGTCGCGAAGATTGACCTTTGCAAGCACGGGCATGGCCGGCGGAAGCGCGTCGCGCACGCGCGTGACGACATCGAGCGGCATTCGGGCGCGATTTTCGAGCGATCCGCCATATTCGTCGTTACGCCGATTGGTGCTGGGACTCAAAAACTGGCTCAGTAAATAGCCATGACCAAGATGCAACTCGACCGCATCGAAGCCTGCTTCGCGGGCAAGGCGCGCGGCTCGCACGAAGTCCAACGTCAGCCGCTCGATGTCCGCACGCGTCATTGCATCGGCAAAAGGCCGGCCACTCAAAGCACCGAGTTTGTTGATAGCACGCGAAGGCCCGATCGGTCGCCGTCGAGACAAATCGTGATTGTTGCAAAAAAAGCCGCAATGCCCGAGCTGAAGCGCCGCCGCCGCGCCTTCATGGTGCACGGCATCCGTGAGCTTGCGCAATTCGGGCACGACGTCGTCGCGCATGTAGAGCTGGTCGCGGAACGTGCGCCCATCGGGCTCGACCGCACAATAGGCCACGGTGGTCATGGCGACGCCGCCTTTGGCGATGTCGCGGTGATGCTTGACGAGCGCCTCGGAGACGCGCCCGCCCGGCGTCATCCCCTCGAAGGTGGCGGCTTTGATGATGCGGTTTCGCAGCCGAAGCCCTGCAAGATCGAACGGTTCGAAAGGTCCACTCATGGGTTTTCCTCGCGCTTGAGCCATGGTGCATGGCGACGCAATGCATCGATCGCCCATTGCGGCGTGAGCATCGCCGTCAACGTCATCGCTTGGCTGAAGAGGCCCGGAATGTGCTCGGCTTGCCCCGCAAACATCGCAGCAAGGCCAGACTCCGCGACGGCATCCGGATCCATCATGACACCAAGCTTTTTGGCGAGGTCCACGGGCACGACGTTCGGATCGTAGAGCGCCGTGGCCGTTGCGCCTGGAGCCAGGCATGTGACGTTGACCCCGTGAACGCCAAGCTCGCTACGTAATGCAGAAGCAAAGCCGCGCAGGTATTTCTTGCTGCTGCCGTAATAGCTTATGCCGGGGAAATCGCGCCATGCGGAGATGCTGGAGACGATGAGCACGTGCCCGCGCCCGCGCGCTCGCATGTCACGACCAAAGAGCGTGCACAAAAGCGATGGTGTGACGACGTGCAGCTCGAGCATGGCGCGAGCGCGTTCGATATCGGCATCGACCGCTTCGCCAAAAAAGAAAAAACCAGCGTTGCTAATGAAAATATCGATTTCGAGCCCGCGAGATCGTACGGTTTCGTAAAGTTCGTCGGCTGCCTTGGGCCGGGCCAGATCGCAAACGATCGTATGCACGACGGCGCCCTTCGCGTGACGAATGTCATCGGCGACTTTGGCAAGATCGGCCGGCCGCTCGCTGACCAGAACGAGCTCGTACCCGAGAGCGCCGAGCCGCTGCGATATGGCTCGACCAATGCCAGAACAAGCTCCGGTGACCAAGGCAGTGCGGAAACGATGATCAGCGCGCGGGAAGTCGGATTGCATGGCTGACTCCTACCATGCCTCCATGATGAACCTCAATCTTTTCCATGACCTCGGCGCTCCGCGTCCAGCCCCGAGCATCGAGCTCGGCTCGACTTTTGCCATGACGGGCTCGTCGAGAGGTGATTCGTGGGATTTACGTTGACATCGCCCAAATTCCAAGACCACACCGAAATTCCCGCCGACTATACGCACGAGGGGCGCGACGTGTCGCCGCCGCTCGATTGGCGCGACGTACCTGCGGGCACGCAAAGCCTTGCGCTCGTGTGCGAGGATCCTGACGCGCCGGATCCAGCTCATCCGCAGCGAACGTGGGTGCACTGGATCCTTTACAACATCCCGCCGGACACGACGAGCCTTCCCGAGAACGCGCATATCGTGCCCGGTTCGCAGGCGGGCACGAACGATTGGCACAAGCTCGGTTATGGCGGCCCCGCGCCTCCGATTGGCCGCCATCGTTACTTTTTCCGGCTGTATGCGCTCGATACGATGCTACCGGACAAACCGGGCCTCACGCGCAGCGACCTCTCCGAGCGAATGCGAGGGCATGTGATTGGCACGGCCGAGCTCATTGGGACATACGAAGCGAAAAAGAAGAAGGCGGGGCGAGCGGCATAGGTATTGGTTGACACGACGGTGCACGCGTGCGAACATGAGGCCGCATGAATGCACCGACCGGGTCGTACGCGCGCGCGAGCCGCGTCATGGTTTGTCTCTCGATTCTGGTGGCAAGTCTATCGCCTCGCTCGGCCTTCGCGCAATCTCGCGACGCCGCGGCCGCAGAAGGCGAAAGCCAGGCGGCAACCGTATCGCCGGATGCCGCCGCTCCGGTCGTGAAAAAAGATGCGGACGCGGATGCGCTGAACACGCAGGGCAAGATTGGCCTCACAATCTTCGCAGTGAGTGGCGCGACGTTCGTGACGGGCGTGATTACAGGAGGGCTCGTGCTCGCCTACGATCGCGTCATCGACGACCATTGCGATCCCATTTCCAACGAATGCGACGACGAGGGCCGCGAGGCTTCGCAAGTGCGGGCAGGCTTGTCCACCGCGAGCACGGTGACATACATCGTGGGTGGCGTGGGAATGGCGCTCGGTTCGGCACTGCTGCTCACGCGGAACCTGGGTAAAGCAAATAAAGCGCCCGTTTCCGCTGGTTTCGTGGTCATGCCAGGTCACGCGTCGGTCATGCTTTCGGGCAGGTTTTGATTGACGTTCAAAACCTGAACGTCGCCGTTCCGAGCACGGTGAGCGGCGCACCCGCTGATATGTGCCTCGCCGGCAATTGTGACGGCAATTCGTTCGTCGCCCAATCCGAAACGAAGACGTATTCCGTGTCCGCATATCGACGGTCGAAAAGATTGAGCACGTCGATCCCGAGCTCGAGCGGGTAACGACGAATGCTCGCGGCTGCATCCACCGTGAACACGGGTTGCGCATACTGCGCATGAGGCAGCGGACGCGACGATACGAACGTCGCGCCATACCCCACTCGCCCAATGAGCGGCTTGCCCCAGAGCTGCGTGAGCGTTCGCTGATAAATGAAGTCGAGGCGCATCAGCACGGCGGGCACGTAAGGAACCGCTTGCCCTTCGATGTACGCCGGCGCCGGATCGTGCGGCGTTGGGGCCGTCGGCGCATCCAGCGTGGCATCCACGAACGTCGTGCTGAACGATGCTTTCAATCCAACGAGCGGCTCGGCTTGCCCTTGCACGACAAAGCCGCGTCGAACGGTCGGGCCAATACGTTCGAATCGCCCTGAAATCGGATCGAAGGCCCAATCGTGCGACAATCGGCTTTCATACGCAATCAGCGTGGCCAATAGACGCCGCGAATCCGAACGGATTTTCGCGCCAATTTCGTAGCTGTGCACCTTTGCAAACGGCGCGTCTTCACCGTCGCCGAGCTGCCGCGCCTGCGGCGTCCGATATCCGTGCCCGTACGCCGCAAAAAGCCGCACGTACGGGCGCGGATCCACTTCCAGCGCGACGCGCGGCCCCCACGCGACGCCGGCCGCCGTACGCTGAAACCCCACCTCGTGCGTCGACTCACGCTGCAATGGTACGAGGTTGCCGAGACGATCCTCCACGTGATAAAGCACGAAATCCGTGCGCAATCCCCCGCGCAAACGCGCACGCGTCGTCACGGAGACGACTCCATCGAGGAAAACACCGGCGCGCAATGTCTTGATGCTGGCGTCCACGCGCCGGTCCCACGTCTGGTTCTGCGGCGTTTCAACGAGGTTCCGGCCTTGGTCGATGGCGTGCACCTCGATGTCGGCTCCGCGCGTGAATTGCAAATCGAGCCACGACAAGAGCCGAAAACGTCGCGTGCGCACGGTGAGGCGCGCGCCTGCACCGACGTCGTCATTCGATGCCTCCACCAAATCACCGCGTCCGGCCCATTCTGGGCGTATGCGCGAACGTTCCGTGTAACCCGTGAAATTCGTGTGGCTGCGATACGTCGCATACGCCCCCCAAAAGCCAATCGATGTCGCCGTGCCGTCGTCCCATGCCTTCTGAATGGACAAGCCAGCTTGCACACGCGCCACCGATGCGGATTGCGCACGAGCAGACGTATCGTCATACGCCCCCAAAAAGTCCACTCGCCCCGAATGAATGTCGTCCCGGCGAAGCACCCCCGCAATGCCCGCTCGAACGCCATGCCCGGAAACGTGCAAGAGTGCCGTGGTTTGCGCGGGCAAATCGAGGCGATATTGCCCAATGAACGCTCCCGACGTGCTCGCTCGAACGCCATTGCCAAAACCCGCCGTCGTCCGCACGGTTGCCGCGCCAAACGTTTCCTCGGCGTGACCCGCAGGAGCGAACACCCCGAGCGTTTGGAGCGTGTCGAATGACCCATACCCGTACGTCGACTGGATTCCTCGATGCGCCACGCCAAAATCGAAATCGACGCTGCCGGCAATCGCAAAGTCGCCCTGATTGGGATCATAAACGCCCTCGAGAACGCGCACGCTCCGCACTGTTTCAGGGATCAACATGTTCAGCGATGCATAACCGTGCCCATGAATGTGGGATGGTTGATTGAGCGGGATCGTGCCGAGCACCGTGAATTGGATGTCTTGACCGTAGTGGGCATCGAATCCGCGTAACGTCATCCGCGGCGCAATCGCCTCTCCTTCGGGACGCATGACGTGCACGCCTGGAGCCGAACGCACGAGATCCGCAGCCGTACCGCGCGGGACTGCTTTGATGATGTCACGATCCAAGCGAAAATCGGACGCGGATCGAACCGCCGGCCGAATATGACCCTGCACCAAACTTTCGATGGGCTTACCGGGCCTGCTCACGGAATGCGGCAATGCGAGTCCCGTTTCGAGATCGACCGGAGGTTCGGCGGGTTCGACAGGCTTGGGTGGTGCGGCGGGCTTTGGACGTTTGGGAGGCTTGGCATTTGCCGCCGGCTTCGCTCTTGGTTTGAGCTTTTGCTGAATTTGCTTCAGCACCGATTCGAGCACCGCATGTTCGTGTCCTCCTCCCGTCGGCTGGCGACCATCGGGAGAAAAATGAAACGGTATGCGAATGCGTGCGCGAATGGGCGTACCCGAGCGCGTGGCTGGAATGAAGCGCCACCGCTTCACCGCATCGACCGCCGCGACATCGAATTCCGCACCACCCGATACGGCAACCGTTGCGTCACCCACCGTGCCGTCTCGTTCGACGGTCACGAGCAGCTCGACCTTCGCGCCGATGCCTTGCGCAAGCTTGTCGGGCGGATAAACCGCGTCGACGTGGTCGACGACCATGGGCAGCGTCAGGCTTGCGCCAGCCACCGCATCCGTGGTAGGTACCTGCCCGAACGCCGTAGGAGCGAGCAGCAGAAGTGCCGCCATAACGAACGCCGTGCACCAAGCCGTTTGTCGATTTCTCAATTATCCCTCCGCAGCATTGTTTTATGCCACGGAATGGATGGACCGACCCAAGCGAAATCGATCGCGGAGGTTATTCAACCCGCATCATTGACTTTTGCATCGATCGCGATGCCCTACCTCCGCGCGTGCCGCAAACGATGCTTGTGCGATGGATAGGGGCCGAGCTTCGTGGTGTCGACGGTGAGCGAAACGACGAGCGAAAAGAAGCGGCGGCGCGTCTCGAGGCTCGGGCCGACGCCGGGCAAAAGCACGCCGATGCGCCTTCCGCCGGCGTCGTGCACGACACGCTTGGCCATGTCGAGCGTCTCGAAGTGGGCCGAGTGAATGTTGCCCCCGGCGAGCTTCTTGATGAGGCCCGCGTATTCGTTGACGAGCGGCGCGATGTCTGCCCGCGCGAATACGATGCTGTCATCCGATGTGGAGCTTCCGGTGAAAAGAAAGTGAACATGGGTGTCGTCACAGCCGGCAACGAGCGTGCACGGCTCGCGCGATGGCCATGGCGGGTCGCCGGAGGCGATGTCGGTGATGATCGTGCACCACTCCTGCTTACGGAGCGGGGATGCTGTGGACCAAAGGCGCTCTTCGATGCGGATGACGTGAACGGGCATGCCTGCGTTTCCGTTGAGGTCGTTTCGTCAAGTATAGCGGTTGGTCGGAGAAGCGCTACTTCGTTCCATTGCATGAGCCCGCCAAGACGCGCTCGCTCGAGACGACCAATGCGCAGATTCGTCGCGAAAATGGCCCGCGTTTCGTGCGCGATCCATGGCCCTCACGGCGGGCTTCCGCAGAGCACTCGACCGCTCGAATTCGTCCCAAGCGCTTGGGCGCACGTCTCGAAATCCAGCATGCAATCCTTTTGCGCTTCACGACGGTCGGCTTTGCTCTTTGCCAAACACGGTCGATATCGCGCTCGGCACCGCGAACAGCTCGTGGCGAAGGCTTCTCCGTATTGCCTCGATTCCGCCATTTGAAGGTTCGTTTCGACCTTCGCACGGCCTTCTTCGGCTTCTCGAGCTTCTCGGGCGCGTCTTTCGGTCGTTTGCGAGGCTGACTCCGCTCGTGTTCCGATGGCAATGGCGAATTCGAGCCGCTCGTTGTTCAACATGGCGCCATTGTTACCGACGCCGCCAAGGGACAGCTTTGCTTTTCCAGCGTTATCGGCGCATACGGTGACCGTGCCCGCGGGCGCGTCGATTTGCAGGTTCTTGCCCCCGACATTGTCGTTCACGGGAGGATTCCCTTCGCCCGACATGAACATGACTGCGCCAGCAGCTTTGAATCCGCTGCTCCACGCAATGCCGACGTCGTAACATCGGTTTGGCTCCACCGCGAATTCATGCTCCACGTTGAAACCGACGTTGCTGATACGCACCGCCGGCGACACGTCGGTTGCGCCCGCCGACTTTGCCTTTTCGGACGCGGTCGCCTCGAGCTCGGCCCATTGCGTATCGGTGTTGGTCTTCGTCTGAGGGCCGGCTTTTTGGCGCGCGACCGTCTCGCAGATCATGGGGTTGGCGCCGCCGTATCGCATGCAGTCTTCATAAGCTGCCGTGTACGGATCTTTGGGGCCTTCCTGCGCTCCGCCGCCTCCGCAAGCAACGACGCTCACGAGCAGTGGGAATGCGAGCAGACTGGTTCTTCCGCGGTAGGCTTTCGACATCATGATGGGCCTCGTACCACGAACCGCAGTGCGGATGGAAGTGGGGTCGTGTGTGCGGGTGGTCGTGCGGAACGTGGGCGAATCCACGTGCGATGCTCGGTCGATCCCCATCACGCACGCCTCATGTGGGACTCGGATGCCACCTGATCCGTGCCGACAGCGGCTTTGGCGAGGAGTGCTGTCGGGGATTTTACCAATCGGTGCGGCCTGGCTGAGGGTCGATGATGGCGATCTCACCAGTTGGTGCGGTTTGGCTGGGGGCCGATGGTGGCAATCTCACCAGTTGATGCAGTTTAGCTGGGGGTCGACGGTGGCAATCTCACCAGTTGGTGCGGATTGGTTGGGGATCGAGGGTGGAAAGCGCAGCGCGGACGTGGAACGCTCGGGGGATTGGAGCGCAAGGGTGCGCGAAGTGTGTGCCGCAGACGATGACACTCGTCACCGTGCGGCGTGGTGTGGGTCAAGGTTCGCGGCGAGTTGCTTTGCGAGGGAAGGTGGTGTAGGGACGAGAAACGACGAAGTTCGGCACGCATACCACCCAGCAAAACGTATTTCCGAGAAACATGATGACGCCACTTCTGGAAACATTGGATTTGATGTCGTTTCGAGCGACTAGCGGGCTGGTTCTGCAGGACATGCGTCCGTTGACGTTGATTTTCGGCGCAAACAACAGCGGCAAGAGTACTGTCCTCGAAGCGGCGGCTTTGGCCCTGCGCGCACCAGATCCGGGGCAGTGGGTGCAAGTCGCGAGGCATCGCGACATGGATATGCCGCTCAGCGACGGCCTATGGTCGCTGTTTCCCGGTGGTGCAGCCATGCGTCTCGAGGACGGGCCTCAGCAGTCGGAAGCGCTGGTTATCGATGCGAAGCTCACCGGTACTGGTCACCGTCGCGTGGAGGCCCGGTGCCTGGCTTCCGAGAGTTGGGACGGTGATCCGACGAGTGAAGCGGTTCTTCGTCTCGAGCTTCGGATTGACGGTAAGGCGGCCCAAACGATGGAATTTCGACGTGGTGCACGCATATCACAGTGGCCGGTAGGCAAAGCCTATAAAGTTTTTACCGTGACACCAGCGACACACCGCTCGACCAAAGCATTGGTTGAACATCTGAGTCGTGTCGTCGATGAAGGGAAAAAGCACGTTGCTGTCGAAGTGCTGCAACTATTCGATACGGATGTGGAGGACATTGATGTCATTGCCTCGCTCGGGCGTGAAGCGGTCCGGGTGACGCACAGGCAACGAGGTGTCGTCGATTTGGCGTCGTTTGGAGACGGGATGCGGCGCGCAACCGCGCTTTCGTTGGCGCTCGTTCGAGCTTCGCGTGGCCTCTTGCTCATCGATGAAATCGAAGCGGGGATCCATCACGCCCTGCATGAAAAGGTATTCGATAAACTTTTCGCTGCAGCTCACGACTTGAATGTGCAAATCTTGGCGACGACGCACAGCCTCGAAGCTATCGATGCCACGTTGACGTGCATCGAAAAGGCCGGACGTGAAGACGGCTTTTGCGCATATTGGCTCACACGAAGCAATGCGACCCCAGAAGCTCGACGTTATGATCACGAAAAGCTCAGCGCATTGCGGGATGGGGGGCTCGACATCCGATGAGCCCATTCGTTTACCTCGTGACGGAAGGCGTCCACGACGTCGCATTCTTGGGAAAACTGCTCGCGGTGGTTTTCGGTGCCAAGCGAATCAAGAAACTCGAAGAGCTCCCCGAACCGTTCCCTCAATGGCTGAAAACGTTCAATTGGCCCCGGAAAACCGGCAAGCATCACGATATAGAACGTTTGGCCGTTCCGGCACCGGAATTCCATCTCCTGTCGTCGAACGAAATTGTCATCATCCGCAATGCTCAGGGCATCACTGAAATCCACAAGACGATACTGCTCGACGATGAGGCATTCGTTCGGCTCCAGCAGCGTCCCACTGCAATCGGCATTTTCCTGGACAGCGATGAACAAGCTCCTGCCGCGCGATTTGCCGACATGACGAGCAAGCTCGCCCAATTGAGTCTTCCCGTGCCTGTCGAGCTTGGTGCGGTGACGTCGACCGCCCCACGTACAGGGGTGTTTTCCTTTCCGGAACCTGGATGCGCAGGCACACTCGAAGACGTGCTTCTACCCCTGGGAAAGACCGCCTACCCCGAGTTGCATGCAGATGCAGTCGCTTTGGTCGATAACTGGAAAAAGAAGGTCATTCTCAATGCCAACGCCGCCGTAGACAACGACGGGAGCAGTTCTTTCGATCCCAATTCTGCAGATTGGAAGGAATTGCGAAAGCCGGCGGGAGCGAAGAAAGCGACGCTGGGCGCCATGACGGCCATCTTGAAGCCGGGAAAAGCCCTGCAAACATCACTGGTGGACAATCGCTGGCTGAGTGCGCCCGCGCGAGGCATCGAGTGCCTCAAACCCTGTATCGATTTCCTCGACCAGCTCTTGATGCCCAATCCGTCCCTGACCCCACCCCATACACCTTGAGCACTTCATCGCCGTAATGGTTGATCACCTTGATCGCAATCAGCCCGCTCGTCGTGTACAGCGTCCGATACCTTTGCAACTCGCTTGATGTACACGAAGAACACGCCCCTCATCAAACGCTTTGCGCCAAAATGCGCTCCAGCACTTCGAACGACGGGGGCTTCGCCACGTGGTCCGAAAACCCCGCCTCGAATGCGCGCTTTTGATCCGTATCCAGCGCATACCCGGTCAGTGCCACGAGACGCATGTCGCGCAATTGCTCGTCTGACTTGAAGCGCCGAGCCACATCGTACCCATCCATGCCCGGAAGCCCGATATCGCAAAAGACGACGTCCGGCTTGAACGAACGCGCCAGCTCCAGCGCCGCCGGGCCGTCGTGCCCCACTTTCACGTCGTGCCCCATGTGCGAAATGGCTTCACACAATAACTCGGCCCCGTCCACGTTGTCCTCCACGATGAGCACCCGGCGGCGACGGCGCTCCTTCCGGTCATGCACATTCGATGAACGAGCCGGAAGAGCAGCCCCGGACAAGGGCAATACAATGATGAATTCGGTTCCGCACCCTGGTCCATCGCTATGCACGGCAGCCGAACCTCCATGCAATTCCGCCAAAGACTTCACGAGCGACAAACCCAGGCCGAGCCCGCCGCGACTGCGATCGAGCGTCCGATCGGCCTGCGCAAAAGGCTGGAAAAGACGCGGCATGATGTCGTCGGATATCCCCACACCACTGTCCCGCACGCGCAAGGTGGCTCGGTCCTCGTCGCGCGAGATACTCACTGAGACGCGTCCCCCCGATGGCGTGAATTTGGCCGCATTGGCCAATAAATTTTCCACGATTTGCGCAATACGTGCCGCATCCGCATGCGCCACGAGCGGCTGGTCCGGGCAATCGAGCGACAACGAAAGACCTGCCTTGACGAATTCCGCCCGATGGTCTTCGACGGCGCGGCGTATGATTTCGCAGAGATCGACCGTGTCCCGCTGGAGCTGCACTTTGCCCCGAATGATGCGACTCACATCGAGCAGATCGTCGACCAGGCGCGACAATTGAATCGTCTGCCGATCCAGTACGCCCAGAGCACGCTGGCCTCGCTCTTTGTTCGGATCGACATGCTTGAGGACGTATAGGCCCCCGCGTATCGCCATGAGCGGGTTGCGCAGCTCGTGGGAAAGAACCGCGAGGAATTCGTCTTTGCGGCGATCCGCATCGCGCAGCCGCTCCTCGGCACGCTCGAGCTCGCGTACGCGCTGTGCAAGCTGCTGCTTGTGCCGATGAAGCTCCAAAAACACTTCGACCTTGCTGCGCAGAATACGAGCATTCAAAGGTTTGGCCAGAAAGTCCACCGCCCCCGCGTCGTACCCCTTGAATTCGCGCGCTTCGTCGTGCACGCCCGCCGTCACGAAGATGATCGGCACCGCCTGCGTGCGCTCCGATCCACGCATGAGCTCCGCCAATTCAAAGCCGTCCATTTCGGGCATCTGCACGTCGATGAGCGCCAGCGCGACCTCGTGCAAAAGCAGCAATTCCAGCGCCTCCGTGCCGGACTGAGCCCTCAGCATGTCGCAATCGGTCTGGCCGAGCATCGTTTCCAGTGCGACCAGGTTCGCTTCTCTGTCATCGACGAGCAGGATTTTCGAACGGGTCGTCATCTCCACCCTCACGCTTCCGCGCCTCCCACGTACCAAGCCGATCGCCACGCGCATTCTAGGGCAATTCGGACACGTGCAACAAGGCAAATCCGTACGTCGCTGCGACATACACCTTGATTATCATTGCAAAAACGCACGGAATTCATGAGCACTTTTGGAATATCCGATCTTCGCGTACAAAATTCGTGAATGCCGATGCGTGGGCGGAGAAGTCGACCGTTTCCCTCATTCCCAGACCCAAGAATCCTTTGTGGCACAAAGAATCTCGGAACAGGCCGAACGCGCGGTCTTGGAGCGGGCGGTCGAAATAAATGAGGACATTTCGGCAAAGAACGAGCTGGACTTCGGCAAAGACGCCGTCGGTGGTCAGGCTATGGTCTGAAAAAACGACGTTGCTTCGGAGCGTCTTGTCGAGAATGGCCGAGCCATACCCGGCGGTATAATAGTCGACGAGCGAGCCGTGTCCGCCGGCGGCGAGATACGCTGCGCTGGATTCGGCGACGCGATCGAGCGGGTAGATGCCCGCCTTGGCCCGTTCCAATGCTTTGGGATTGATGTCGGTGGCATAAATCAACGAACGCTCGAGTAGCCCTTCTTCTCGCAGAAGGATCGCCAATGAATACACTTCTTCCCCCGCGCTGCAGCCTGCGACCCAAATCCTCAAGGACGGGTACGTGCGCAAATAAGGGACCACTTTTTCTCGAAGTGCCAGGAAAAACGATGGATCCCTGAACATTTCGCTGACTTGCACGGTGAGATACGAGAGCAGCTCGCCGAACGCCGCCGGCTCGTAGAGGATTTTTTCTTGCAAGCAGGAAATGGTGCGGCATTCCAGCTTGGTCATGGCCTGATCGAGGCGCCGGGCGAGCGAGGTCGACGAATAGCCACGGAAGTCGTAATAATACCTGAGGTAGATGGCCTCGAGGAGCAGCTTGAGCTCGATGTCGCGAATTTCGCTTTGCACCTGCGCTCCTATTTGGGCATCCATACTCGTACGAGCGATAGCAGTTTGTCGATGTCGAGGGGTTTGGGGATGTAGTCGTTCGCCCCAGCGTCGAGGCATTTTTTCCGATCGTCGGGCATGGCCTGCGCCGTCAATGCAATGATCGGCAGCTTCCTCAGCTCGGGTTGCTTGCGGATCTCTTGCATGGCCGTCAAGCCATCCATTTCGGGCATCATGACATCCATCAGCACGAGGTCCACTTCGGCAGCCGAATTCCCGCCTGCGCCGTCGAGCGCTGCCAGGGCTTCCTTTCCATTGCGGGCAATGTCGACCTTCATGCCCTTGCGCTCGAGCACGCTCGAAAGGGCAAATATATTGCGCACGTCGTCCTCGACGAGGAGCACGCGACGGCCTTCGAGCGCTGCTTCACGGTGCCGAACGGCCTGGAGCATACGGCGTTTTTCCGGATGAAGCTTGGATTCGACTTGGTGCAAGAACAGCGTCACTTCATCGAGCAACCTTTCCGGAGAACGCGCGCCTTTGATGACGATCGAATTGGTATACCGACGCAGCCGCAGCTCTTCGTCGCTCGTCAGGGACCGGCCCGTGTACACGATGACCGGCGGGAACGAAAAAACTTCGCCGCTGGCCATTTTGTCGAGCAGGTCGTAGCCGGACATGTCGGGCAGCGTCAGGTCCAAAACCATGCAATCGAAGCTCGTCTGAGCGAGTTGCCTGAGCGCTTCGGCACCGGTGGCGACCGACGTGATTTCCACGTTATCGGCGCTCAGCAACTGGACGATGCTTTCACGCTGCACGGCCACGTCCTCGATGATCAAAACACGCTTGACTTTCTGGACGAGCTGACGCTCGATGCGCTGGAACGCCTGCATGATCTGGTCGCGCTTGACGGGCTTCAGCGCATAACCGATCGCCCCCATTTCGAGCGCCTGCTGCGTGTAATCCGTGACGGACATGACGTGAACCGGAATGTGCCGGAGCGTGCCGGTGTTCTTCAATCGCTCGAGCAGCGACAAACCCGACTGATCGGGCAGGTGCATGTCGAGCACGATGGCGCTCGGATGGTACGTCTGCGCGAGCGCCAACCCCTCGGCCACATTCTTGCCAATGATGCACTTGAACTTCAGCTCGTGCGCAAGGTCGAGGAGAATGCTTGCAAACCGCTCATCGTCCTCGACGACCAAAATGGTTCTATCGTTCGGGGTGACGTGCGCCCGATCATCGGTCGCGTCGGCCAAACTGGCATCACCATTGAGCAACGCGGGCGAGGATTGCGGGACAGGAAGCGTCACGGGGGCCGGAGCCTGCGTGGGTGCAATCGGCGCAGGCCGCTCGGACGGAGGTTCGGCCGCTTCGGGGACGAAGTGCACGGGCAAGGTCAACGTGAATGCGCTGCCTTGGCCCGGCGAGCTTTCGACGTGAATGTCTCCGCCCAGCCGTCGAGCCAGCTCGCGCGAAATGGTCAATCCCAAGCCCGTCCCACCAAACTTGCGCTGCGTGCCTCCATTCGCCTGGCGGAATGCCTCGAAAATGATGTCTTGCTTGTCCTTGGGAATGCCAATGCCCGTGTCTCGGACGGTGAACGAAATCTTGTCACCATCGAGGCCGCGGACGTGCAAAGACACCTCGCCAAACTCCGTGAACTTCAATGCGTTCGACAACAAATTCCGGAGGATTTGCTGGATTCGAATCGAATCGCTCGTCAGGACGCTCGGTGTTCCCGGTTCGATGATGGTGCGGAAACCAAGACGTTTTTCTTGGGCGATGGGTTGGAGCGTGCGCGTCGACATTTCGACCACGCGAGCCAGCTCGACGGGTTCGGAATGCATTTCCATGCGACCTGCTTCGATTCGCGACAGGTCGAGGATGTCGTCGATCAAGGCCAGCAAGTCGGTGCCCGATGCGTGAATCATTTCCGCGTGCTTGACCTGCAAGGGCGACAGATTGCCTTCGGGGTTTTCAGCGAGGTGCTTGGAGAGAATGAGCGCACTGTTCAATGGCGTGCGAAGCTCGTGGCTCATGTTCGCCAAAAATTCCGACTTGTATCGATTGGCGCGTGCGAGATCGTTGGCCTTTTCGACCAATTCCCCTTGCGCCATCGCGAGCGCGTCGCGTTGGCTTTCGATCGCTGCGGTTTGTTCCTCCAGTTGCGCGTTGGTCTGCTCGAGCTCGGCTTGTTGGGCTTCGAGACGCGATTGCTGGCTCTGGAGCTCCTCGGTCTGTTGCCGCGTTTCGGCCAGAAGCTCTTCTAGGCGCGTTCGGTACTGCAGAGACCGAATGGCGATGCCGATGGAATACGAGCAGGTTTCGAGCAGCTCGACGTCGGCCGGCGAAATATCATTGAAAAAGCCCAGTTCCAGCGCGCCATGAACGGTCCCATCGGCAGCGGCGGGGGCGACGAGGACATGGCGCGGTTTGCTTTTTCCAAGCCCGGAAGTGACGGCGAAGTGATCTTCTGGCACGTCGTGGAATTGGAGCAACCGGTTGTCCTTGGCCGCCTGTCCCACGAGCCCCTCGCCAAGGCGGACGCTGCTCGGTCCATTCGCTTTCTCGGGCAGCGAATAGCCGGCGATGCGGTAGAGCGAGCCACTTGCATTCTCTTCGCGGACATAGAGCGCCCCCATGGGGACGCCGAGGTATTTGCAAAGGCTAGAAAGAATGTTGTCGCCCAGCTCGTCCGGCGTCTGTTCACCTTGCATGCTCGCGGAGAGTTTGGCTTGTCCTTCCCTCACCCAGTCGCGCTCGGCGAGGCTGCGTCTGGCCGCGACGAACGTACGGACGACGAAGGCGACGCCCCAAATGGTGACCAATCCAAAAAGGCGATTGGTGAGGATCACCCAGACAGAAAGCCCCTGCGGCGGAGGCGACAAGGTAAAACCCGTAAGGATGAGGGCGGTGCACCCCGCGGCCACCACGAGCGGAAGGTTCGGTCGCCAGGTGAAGAGGGAAAGGACGACCGGAACGATATAGAAAAACCAGGTGGTAACGCCGAGAGGCGTCGCCAAGTCGGCCACGAAGACAGATGCCGCGGTCAGCAGCATTGCCAGGTGGAGCAGTGGATGTCCTTTATGGTTTTTCCCGATCATTACAGAATGACCTCGCTGTCCACCATGACGGATCCGTTCGCTTGCCATCATCCGGAAAAGCCTGCCGATGTGCGCGCAGCTTACACGATGAAAGGCGTCCGTGCGAGAAGAAAAAGTTCACCGGACAAACCCATCGTGCGCGAGGGTAGGACAGTCGGGTTGGCCGCTATGAAATGGTTACGCTGAAGCACCGATATCGAGAAGCGCAATCGGTACCGTAAAATAAAAAATGCTCCCCTGCCCTGGCGTGCTCTCGGCCCAAATGCGCCCTCCATGCGCTTCGACAATCCCTTTGGCGATGCTCAGGCCAAGGCCCGCTCCACGCCGGCCCGTCGGGCGCGCTTGCCAAAAGCAATCGAAGATCCTCGCCAAATGCTCGGGTGTCATGCCCTGGCCCGTGTCGGCGACCCAAAAGAGGATTTCACTGTCGCGACGCTCGGCGCGGACACGAATGCGGCCACCGGGTGGCGTAAACTTCACCGCATTCCCGAGCAAATTCGCCAGTACCTGAAGAAGTCGGTCCCTATCTCCGAATACGGGCGGAATTCCGTGCTGCGTCGAAGCTTCGACCGCGAGGTGCGCCTCCGATGCGCTGCCGCCAAGCAGCTCGATCGCATCCGCGACGACCGCGTCGGGCTGCACCGCGGTGCGTTCGAGCCCGAGCTTGCCGGCTTCGATGCTCGCGACGTCGACGAGGTCCTGGATCAAATGGTTTGCCCGATTGGCCGCGCCTTGAATTTGCTTGACGGCTTTTTCCACGCGCGACCTGGATTCGTCGGAAACCTGCCTCGCAAGCGCAGCCGCGGTCAGGTCGATCATGGTGAGCGGATTGCGTAGGTCGTGCGCAACAATGGCGAGCACCTCGTCGCGCGCGTGAATGGCGCGCTGCGCGTGACCATAGAGACGCGCGCTCTCCACGGCGAGCGCTGCACGGTGAGCCAATTCCTCCGCAGTCCGAAGGTCTTCCGCGCCATAGCGGCGATCCGCATGGCAGCACAATAACACGAGCGCACCCAGCATGCGCCCGTGCGCTCGAAGGGGCAGGCCCATCATCGACACCGGATTCAATTCGTGCAGGAGCTGCAAATGCAGCTCGTTCTGCGCCATCGAAGCGATCTGTTCGGCCGAAAGCTCCGCGATGAGCACCGGACGCTGCGTCTGTTTCACTGCGTAGGCCAGATGCGGTTTGTCTGGGTCGAGCTGCATATTTTGCAATGCTTCAGCGAGGTTTGCCATTGCGTGATCACGATGCACGGCTCGGAGCCTCCTGATAGGCGCCTCGTCCCAAAGATGGATCACGCAGCAATCCGCCAGATGACGCACACAAAGGTGCGCAAACTTGGTTATCGTTTCTTCGTAATCGAGTGTCGATGCGAGGATCGAACCAGCCTCGGACAAGAACTGTTGCACGTCGCCTCGGCGTCGTTCTGTCGACGCGCGCTCTTCCAAGCGCACACGCAGAATGCTCGCGCCCACGACGTTGGCCACGGACTGCAGAAACGCCGCGTCTTCAGGCGTGAACGAGCGCTTCTGACGCGTATGCGTCGCCAAAATGCCGTACGGCTGCCCCTCGAGCGCGGGCGCTTCAATGACTGTACTCACGCCGCTTGTCACGCCGTGCTCGGTCAGGAGCGAAGGCCCGCTGAACCGAGTCTCCGTTCGCAAATCATCGACGATGACCGGCGTTCGACACAGAAGCGTAAAACCGGCTTGCGATCCGCGTCCTGTCGTGACCGATGCATGGCCCACGAGACCCTCCTTCCAGCCAACTCCCGCCCGAAGAACGAGCTCTTGCTTGTCTTCGGCAAACTCGAGCAGCTTCGCGAAGTCCGTGCCGAGCGTCCGCGTCACCGTCGTGACTGCGTCATCAAAAACGGTCTGAAGATCTTTCGCTTGTAATGCACGAACACCCAATGCCGCAACCTCGGCCTGTTGGCGGGCCCTCGTGTCGAGCGCCCGCAGCGCTTCTTTTTCGACCGTCACATCGCGGACGATCACCCCTATCCCCCGCCGTTTCGTGTCCGGATCGACCACTGGATAAAAATTCACGAGCCAATGTTTCAATCTACCGGGCGCCGCAGGCGTCTCGCCGGAGAGCTCCAGTTCACGCGCAACCGCACCCGGTGTCAAAAGATCTCGCATGAGCGTCTCGATTTGCGGCGCGATATGGGGAACGACCTCCCGGAGCGTTCGGCCGATGTGCTCTTCGATCGGTCGGCCATTGAACGCTGCCAAATGAGCGTTCAAGCGTCGATAGCGCAATTCGTCATCGTGATACCCAAGCCCGATGGGCGCGTTCGCGTACAGCGCATCCAGGATGGCGTGGGCATGCATCAATTTTCGGCTCGTCTCTTCTTCTTCCGCCGTGGCGTTGCTACGATGCAAAATGCTGGATACAACGCGGTTTGCGATTGTTCGGAATCCGAGCTTCTTGGCCTCGATGACTTCGATCAGCCGGTTGACGCCCGCATTACGTGTCCACATCGTGCTTTCCCCAAAATCGTGGCCACGAGAAAGCGCCGCATCCTTGGTCCCAGCCTCCTACCGTGCTCGTCCCCTGCGCCATGTGCATGCCCAGATTCAGCCGGATCATGAGACGCTCGCCTCGAAGAGGTAGCTACGGGTTTCGCTTTGCGGCTCGGCGAGCCAAACAACCGAGCCAGCCATTTCGGCATTCATTGCGCCAGGCGTCTTCGTCGCTTGCCATTCACTCGACGACCACGACGATGACCGTGGACACGACCCGCTCGTTCGTTATATCCTCGTCCGGTGTTCGAACCTCGCATCATCAAGGTCTCGTGTCCCCACTGCGGCGCCGGATTGCGCATCAATCCGCAAGCCGCCGTGGTCACGTGCAGTTATTGTCAGCGAAGCTCGTTCATCCACTTGCCGAACCGCGTGGACCCTCCTGCACCGAGCGGCACGCAGAACTACGGGCACATTCACGTCTCCGCGGCCAAGGCCAAACAAGTCGTCGTGCTCTCCGTCGCGCTTGGGCTCTTGGTTGTCGGCCTCGCCGTGGGTGGCGTCGTGATCGCAATCATGGCCCGTAGCGGCACCGGCAGGCCTCACCGAACGTCCCTACCCGCATCCACTCGCGCAAATCATGGCAATGCAGACGCGTGCGACAAGGCCGTGGCGTGCTGCAAAGCCCTCCTCGGCGCCGTGCCTGGCCAGCCGCAGAACGAGCGCACGTGCGAAGCGCTGCGTGCGCTTACCGATGCCGAATGCAGCAAGCAGCACGAGACGTTCCGAAACTCGGCCAAGCAACTTGGACAGGCTTGTGATTGATGCGGGGTGAATGCAGGGCGGTGCGCGAAGCGTCTCACCCTTCCGTTGGATCCTGTCCGCCGCGTGGACTGCGGCTCATGAAATCGATCAAGACGCGAAATATCGGCTCGAGCTCGGGCGCGTATTTCATTTGCTCCTTGAGCTGACCATTGACTTTGCGGAGCATCTCCCATGCTTCCGCGTCGAAGAGCAAATTGGCTTGCTTCAGGATGCCGAGCACGACCTCCAAATCGACGATGACCTGATCGATTTCCTCGGCGCGCGAGCATGCAGCGGCCAATGTCGTCGCATTGACGTCGGGAGGCAGCGTGAGCTTGCTACCGGCTTTGGCAATCGCATCCGCCGTATGGGCTCCGACGAGACCAATGCCGCGCCGAGCTTTTGGTAATCGGCGAACTTCGTCCGCCGACATCTTGCCGGCCTTTGCGGGCGGCGTGAGCGAATCCGGAATGGTGACGGTGACGTTGCCATACTTGACTTCAGCCATTGTCTAATCTCCTTGCGACACTTCCTGGAATCATCGAGAAAGCGGCGCGCACGGTAGCGCAATCATCATCGGAAGACAAGCATTGTTTGCGTCGGTCGTTTCGATTGCTCCCGTGACCTCGCCGAGGGCACTTTCTGCGAGCTGCGAATGCTCGCGCGAGCGAACGGATCGCTCTGCATGACCAAACGATTCGGTCATGTCGACCAAGCGTCGAGGTCTGGTGGTGCAATGCGGGTGGTTCGAGTGACCGTTTCGAATGCTCCCCGGACCGATGGCAACGGTCTCGTGGTGCACGACGATGGGTCCAGGTGACCGATGGGTTTGCTCGGTGCAAGCGATGGTCAAGGTCGCACTGAGCATTGCATTGGGTCCGGCGAGCGATGCGATGGGTGGTGGTGAGCGACTGGACATGTGTATGCGGCGTCGTGTAGTCTGGCATCTCGACCGCCTTCGATGCTTTGGCGAAAGGATCAGCATGCGAACGATGATCTTGTTTTTGCGCGGCTTCTTGCTTTGGTGGACGTCTCGTTGCACGCACCTGGGCTTGTTGATTCTGGGGATCTTTTGGACAGTATCGACGCCCGCGTGCTCGACGACGCTACCACGAGAACCTCCCGTCAATACGTGCGACACGAGCGGTGGCAAGTCCGGTCAACCATATTGTCTGCCTCCACCGGGGTTCTTTTGCGAACGCAATCCCGTGCCATCGTCAACCGCTTGGAGCGGACGAGGGCACAAGGCATATTTGGGGCAGTTTCAGCTTTTCCCATCGAAACCGGGTTTGGGCATCAATCAACCGACATGCCCGCAGAATGCGACGCGATCGCTTCAAGACTACGAGTGGAAAATTGCGCACAAGATTGCCAAGGATTTTGGTCATCGTGTGGGCGTCGTATTGACGGAATGCGAGAGGATCACGGAGAATCTCGCGCGTATGCCGGACAATCTCATTGCCGGCTACAACTTTGAAGACCCCGACAAGCTCGAAGCGGAATTCATGATATGCGCCAAGGCACTCGACGATATCGAGACGCCTCCGGTGTACGACGATCCATGGCTTGCGGGGGCAGCGTGGCAAGGATTCAACACGGGTTATGGCGAGGGGGCCGACGAGGTTTGGCGTCGGGTGATGTTGATCGAGTTTGCGACGGCCATTGTGGAATCGGCGATCATGGCAGGCCTTCCGCTGCTCGAAGTGGCCGTGACGCGGGGAATTCGGCTTTCTTTGATCGCCCTGCGTCGAATGCCCGTTTTCATTCCAGGCGCAGTGGGTGGGCTCGGTGCAGGGGTTTTTCTCAAGGGTGCGCCACGTGTCGTTGCCAAAGCGGTCGCGACGGGTTCGGCGCGGACACTCGGGCGCAACATGAAACTGGCGCACATGGCCAGGTTGCCCGGCGAGTTTGCCCATCACATCGTCGCGCACGGCGCTGAGAAGGCGAAGGACGCGCTTGCGGTTCTGCAGAACTTTGGTATCAAGGTCGACGATGCGGTCAACGGAGTATTTCTGCCCGGCCACTCGAAATCGCCAAACCCCCTCGGAAAAGCGGTGCACTCGAAGGTGCATACGGACGCGTATTATTTCGCGGTGGAAAAACTGCTAAAGACCGCGAAAACCAAAGGAGATGCGATTCAAACCCTGCGCTTCATTGCAGGACAGCTCGAAAGAGGAATCATGCCATGACCGCTATTTACGACACACTGCCCACAAAAGGGTACGAGATCATCAACACCGTTCATGGCTATGATGATGATCAAGCGCTTTACAATCTTTGTGGCCCGTCGCGGAAGCATGACTGGAAGCCGATCCTCGTACGGCGTTGTCGGCCCTCACGGCGCGAAGCTTTCAAAGCCGCTGACCTGCCTTTTGACTGTGGCGTCTTGATCTTGCGCCGCTCGGCTGTGGATGCGCTGCAAGACATCCTCGATGCGCATGGCGAAGTTCTCCCACTTGCGACGAGCGATGGCGTCGAACTGTTCGTGTTCAACCCGCGATTCGTCATCGATGCGTTCGATAGGGAGCGATCGACCTACGAGCAGGTTCCAGGAACGAGTACCCTCTGGATCCGCAAATATGTCTTCATCGAGCCGGCGATCCGCCGCATCGACATCTTCAAGATGCCCATTGCCGGCGCCAGGGGCAACTTCTTTAGCGATCGCTTCGTCCAGCGCGTCAAAGCGGCCAAGCTGAAGGGGACCGATTTCATCAAGCTGTGGTCATCCGAGTGATCGCTGCGGGCAACTATACCTGGCACCATCATCAAGATGGAAAAACCATGCAGTTGATAGAGCGCAACGTTCACAGGGACTTCTTCCATACTGGCGGCATGGCAACGACACGTTGAGGAAAAAAGCTCATGCACATCAAGGTCAAGAATCCGTACGGGCCGACAACTCGCGAAGAAATTCAGCGATTCGAAGCGCGCTGGAAGGTCAAGCTTCCAGACGACTACAAGCTGTTCTTGCTGGAGTCGAACGGCGGTGCCCCCACCCCTCGAACGTTTCACGTGCCACGATGGGAGCATGAAGGCAGTGCACTGGACTTCTTTTATGGGATTCACGACAGGGAAAACTCGAGCCTTGACGAGGCGTGCGAGGCATACACCGATCGAATACCAGCAGACCTGATCCCAATTGCCGCAGACGCCTTTGGGAACAATGTGTGTATCGGCTGGAAAGGCAAGCGTCGGGGCAAGATCTACTTCTGGGATCACGAGGACGAGCTCGATGAGAATGGCTTGTGCCGTCAGGACTACAGAAACGTGTTCCTTGTAGCGAACCGCCTCCAGGAGTTCCTCGATAAGCTCGAGGAGCTGGAGGACGAATGAAGTAAATGGTCTCGCTCGACTTCTATCCAAGACTGAACCGCGCTTGCACGAGCCCACACTCTCAGCGACAATCCCAATGCGTCATGCGCGACGTCATACGCCTATTCGCCGATTGGAAACCTCACGTCGAAGTCGGACGTGGGAATCTTGTCGTATACCGATGCGAAGCATCCGCATGCGGTCACGAATGCGCCGCGCCATTACCTCGGGCAAACCCTTTCAGACGCCCATACCGTGTCCGCCGCGGGAAACGGGACGACCGGCACCACTGCGAGCGACCCCGGGCAAACTCGCAGGTTCGTGAATGCGCCCGGCCCAACGCCCGCATAGGGCGAGCTCGCGCGCCACGTCAATAAGCGTCCATCGTATCCAATCGTGAGAACGTCGCGCGACGAAGGCAAAAACATCGCGGACGCGACGGTTTTTTGATGCGATGCGAATACGCCGAGAATCTTGCCGCTCGACACCTCCCAAACACGCGCGGTGGTATCCGCCGATGCAGAGACGAGCTCCGCACCGGTGGGCGAAAAAGCGACCGTCGTGATTCGGTCCTCGTGACCGCTGAATACGCGCAAGAGCTGCGTCGAAGCGACGTCGAAAAGCCGTAAACGCCCGTCCGCCGAACCCGTCACGAGCATTTTGTCGTTTGGCGAAAACGCGAGATCCGTCACGCGCTGCTCGTGGCCCGTGAGCATCGCTTTTTCTTGGCCCGTCGCGGTATCCCAAAGCCTCGCGGTGTGCGTCGACGCCGTCGCGACGAGCTTTTCGTCCGATGAAAACGTCACGGCATACACGCGTCCTTCGTGCGCCGGCAGCGTCGCAATGGGAGCGCCCGTGCTCGCGTCCCAAAGCCGCGCCGTCTTGTCCCACGAGGTCGTTGCGACGAACCGCCCGCGCGGGGAAAACGCTATTGCCGTGACGCGCGCTTCGTGTCCGGCGAGCGCCGCCACCACCGCCCCCGATTGCGGATCCCATAACGTCGCCTTGCCGTCCTCCGACGCCGAGCCGAGGCGACGGCCGTCGGGCGAAAATGCGAGCGACGCGATGAACTCCGTATGCCCATTCATCGTTTTCAGCTTTTTCCCATCGCTCGATTCCCAAACCTCGACGACGCCTTTCGCATCGCCCGTCGCGGCAACCGCTCCGTCGGACGTCATCGCGACCGCCGTGATGCGGCTTCGCCCTTCGCCCAGGGGCGCAGTGGTATCCCGACCCAAATCCCAAATACGCGCGGCTCCAGCGATGGGTCCCGTCACGACGCGCCTGCCGTCCGCCGAAACCGCAGCCGTCATGATGTAATGGTCTTTCTCGGCACGCGTACCGATGAGCGGTGCATTTGCAGGATCCCAGATCCGAACCGTCCTATCGGCCGATCCGGTGACGATGCGTTTGCCATTGGGCGTGAATGCAAAAGCCTGAACCTCGTCCTCGTGACCGCGAAATTCCGAAATGAGCACGCCCGTCGCGGCATCCCATAGCCGAAGCACCGCTCCCGCGCTCGTTGCAAGGCGCTTTCCATCGGGCGAAAATGCGATGGAATCAACCGTCGCCGGGTGTTGCAACAAGATGGGCGGATCGGGCGACGCGAGATTGAAAATGCGCACGAATGGATCGGCCACGGCCGTAGCGACGAGCGCACCGTCGGGAGAAAACACGACATCGCGCGCGGCTGCATCGTGGCCACCGAGCGTCGTGACGACTTCGCCCGTTGCTTGCGAAAAGACAAAAACGTCCGCGTCGCTGCCCCCAGCCGCGATGAACTGCGAATCGGGGGAAAACGCCACGCTCCGAAGCGGCCGCGTGGCGCCGAAGAGCGCGCCCACGGCCTTCCCGGTGCTCGTGGAAAAAAGGACAGCCGTCTTGCCCGACGTCACTGCGAGCAACGTATCGTCAGGCGAAAGCGCCACCCGGATGATCGGCGCCTCGGGGTGGAACATTTGCAGACGTGCGCCCGTCGCGGAATCCCATAAAGATACCGTCCCATTCCGCGCGCGCGTCAGCACGAACGTACCGTCGTGCGAAAAGTGCACCTCGACGAGGACGTCGTCGTTCGTCTCGATGGCATGAAGGCCCTCACCTGTCCGCGCATCGAAAATACGTAATGCGCCACGAGCGGCGCGAGGGTCACCCGAGGCCGTCGCTATCAACGCGCCGTCCGGCGAAAACGCGACCGCTTCCACGACGTGGCCGTGATCCGGGAGCGTCGCAAGGCACGCGCCCGTCTCGATGTCCCATATCTTCGCGGTCTTATCGACCGACCCCGTGACGAAACGTTTTCCATCGGGCGATGTTGCGAGGCAAAAAATGGCGTCGGTATGACCCGGTAAAACCCGCGCCGTTTGCCCGGATCGCTCGAGCCGCTCGCGATCGATGACAAAATCCCGATCCGCAGCGCCATTCTGCGAGGATTCGGCCGACCCTGCGGCCTCCGCCGCCGCGCGCAGAAGCGCAAGGGCCTTGTCCGGACGACCCGCAGGTTCCTCGGAGCGAGCTTCCGCCAAGAGCCCGCGCACTTCGGCTCGCGCTCGGGCTCGCGCCATCGCCTCGCGCGCAGCTACCGCGCTACGCCATTGAAAAAACATGAATACACCGAACGCGCTGGTCACGACGAGCGCCGATGCGACGAGCGCGCGGCGAAGGCGTTTTCCACGCTGCTCGTCGGCAACGCTTGCCTCGGCAAACGCGCGCTCGACTCCAGCAAGCGGCTCGGCCGCACGACGCCGCCATAATCGGTATTCTTCGAGCACGTCACCACGCCATAACAATCCCTTCGGCCGATTCCGTCCGTCCCATTCTCGCGCAGCCTGACGCAATGCCTGCGCGAGCCTTTGCCCCTCGACGTCCTCCTCGAGCCAGCCCGATAACACGCGCCAATGCCGAATGAGCGCTTCGTGCACAATCTCGACCCGCGCTTCGCCAGGCCGCTCCGCGTCACTCACCGTCACCAAACGTGCTTGCACGAGCCGTTCGAGCACAGCGCCCGCAATGCCATCGCCGCCCGCCCCCTCGACGAGCTCCGCGCGCGAAACCACAGCACGCGTCCGTTCGCCCGTGACGAGGCGCAAGAACAGCGTCCGACAAACGCGCCGCTCCGCCGGCCCGAGCCCCTCGAGCACCTTGTCCGCGTGCGCCGCGAGCGCGCCTTCGACGCCCCCAATGCCACGATATGCGTCCCAGCCGAGGCGCTTCCACGTTCTATCCCGCACGTCCCACAGTTTGTCGCAGCAAAACGATAACAATGCGAGCGCCGCGGGCTCGGCCGATACCGCGTCGACCATGGTCCAAACCAGCTCGTCGTCTTCGAATACGTAACCGAATGCCTTTGCGGGCGCATACACGGCGCGCGCCAGGGCATCCCGATCGGGCGTCGTGACGACTTCGACGTCGCGGCTGTACAACCCACGTAATGGGGCAATCGTCGCAAGCCGCCCGAAAAAGTCCTCGCGCAAAGAAAGCACGATACGACATGGGCCATCGGGATCGGCCCCCGCGGACGCGAGCGCTTGTGCATAGGCGAGCCGCTGCTTTTCATCTTCGCAAAGCGTGAGCATTTCTTCGGCCTGATCGACGACGATGACGAGCCGCGCGCCTTTTTCGCGTCCAAATTCGGATAACAGCGCGCCCAGCTCTTTGGGGCTCGAACGAAGGCGCGCCAAGAGATCGTCGTGTTTGCAATAATCGTCGAGCGCCGGCGCGAGTTTCGCGGCGAGCGCTTCGAGCGGATGGCCGCCGGGGCGGACGATGATACGTTTCCAATCGGAAAGAAGTGGCAATACGCCTGCACCAAGGAGCGAGCTTTTCCCGCTGCCGCTCGGGCCGGTGACCGTGACGAATCCCGCGCGGCGAATACGATTGGCGAGCGATTCACTTTGCGTCTCGCGTCCAAAAAACAGCCCCGCGTCCTCGGGACCGAAGCTCGACAAACCTCGATATGGGCGGCTCGGCCCTTTGGCATCGCCCTCCGGTCCTTCGGATTCCTCGCCGGCGAGCTGTTTTTCGAGCACTTTCCATACTTCCGCATCACGATGTTCCGCCATGGAAGGAATGGCGACGTACACGGCCCCTTTTTTGGTGCCACCGTCGAGCGTAAAAAACTCGGGCGACGCTTCGGGGCTCGGGGGTCGCACGAGAATGAGCGGATGAAGCGCGAGGAGCGGTTTGCCGTCGGGATCCGCGAGAATGCATTCACCCGCCGAAAGGCGCACCGATGGCCCGAGCTCGATGCGTCGAAATCGACCTCGCGGAGGCGTATCGCCCATGAGGAGCAATGCGCGTTGAGGCTCGCCGTCTTCGCCGGGCGCGAGCGGCGACACGAGGCGCGCTTTTTGCCAAAGCGGATCCAATAATTCGAGCAACCGTGCGAGTTGCGGGACGCGTTTCGCGAGAATCTCCGACAGCGCGGCTTTCGTACCGGTCGCCCCATGCGCAACGGTTTCGGCTTTACGCATCAGCAGCAGCTCGTCGATGAGCTTGACGAATTCGGGTTTGCGCGCATGAACGAGCTTGACGAGATCGGGCAATGGATGCGCGTCGGGTGTTTTGTCGAAGGGCCTCAGCACTTCGCGCACGAGCCCGAACCACTGGCCATCGGTCAATCCGCGGCTCCGCAGGGCTCGATAAAGTCCTTTCACTTCGAGCGAATCGCCTGCGGGCCCCGGGCCGAACTGCACGCGCGCAGCAAGAACGAGCGCGGCCAGGTATCGCGTGATGGCGCGAAAGACCTCGACCACGCGATCTCGCTGTTCGAAAGGGCTATCCGCTGCAACGAGCGCCGCGGTGGCGTCGGCGATGGGCAAAGGGTGCGATGCGAGCACTCGATCGGCGAGGTCTTGAGAGAGGCGTGCGGTCACGGGCGGGAGGATAGACCGAAACGAGGCGGGCTGGGAAGCCTTGTCGATGCTCGTTGAGAGCACGTCGAATGCTCGCGCGCGTTGTTCGATCGTCGCCGTCACGTGCACGAAGGTGTGTGCCACGTGGACATGCGCAAGCGGCGTCGTGTAGTCTGGTATCTCGACCGCCTTCGATGCTTTGGCGAAAGGATCCCGCATGCGAACGATGATGCTTTTCTTGCGCAGCATCTTTCTTTGGTGCGCACTTCGTCGCACGAGCTTCGGCTTGCTGATTTTGGGTCTCTTTTTGGCGATATCGACGCCCGCGTGTTCATCGACGCTACCACGAGAGCCTCCCGTCAATACATGCGACACGCTCGGTGGCAAGTCCGGTGCGCCGTATTGTTTGCCGCCGCCGGGTTTCTTTTGCGAACGCAATCCTGCGAAACCGACAAACCCTCGGAATGGACGAGGGCAAAAGGCTTATTTGGGTCAGTTTCAGCTTCTCCCGTCGAAACAGGGTTTGGGCATCAATCAACCGACATGCCCACAGAATGCGACGCGATCGCTTCAAGACTACGAATGGAAAATTGCGCATAAGATTGCCAAGGATTTTGGTCATCGCGTGGGTGTCGTGTTGACCGAATGCGAGAGGATTACGGAGAATCTCGCGCGTATGCCGGACAATCTCATTGCCGGCTACAACTTTGAGGATCCCGAGAAACTCGAAGCGGAATTTTTGATATGCGCCAAGGCACTCGACGACATCGAGACGCCTCCGGTGTACGACGATCCATGGCTTGCGGGGGCGGCGTGGCGAGGGTTCAACACGGGCTACGGCGAGGGGGCCGACGAGGTTTGGCGTCGGGTGATGTTGATCGAGTTCGCGACGGCCATTGTGGAATCGGCGATCATGGCAGGCCTACCGCTCCTCGAAGTGGCCGTGACGCGCGGAATTCGGCTTTCTTTGATCGCCCTGCGCCGAATGCCCGTTTTCATTCCAGGCGCCGTGGGTGGGCTCGGTGCAGGGGTTTTTCTCAAGGGCGCGCCGCGTGCTGTCGCCAAAGTGGTCGCGACGGGTTCGGCGCGGGCGCTCGGGCGTAACATGAAGCGGGCAGGCATGAAAAGACTGGCTGGCGAGTTTGCCCATCACATCGTCGCGCACGGTGCGGACAAGGCGAAGGACGCACTCAAGATCCTCCAAAAATTTGGTATCGGTGTTGACGATGCGGTCAATGGGGTGTATCTGCCCGGTCATTCCAAATCGCCAAACCCACTTGGAAAGGCGGTGCACTCGAAGGTGCATACGGACGCGTATTATGATGCGGTGAACAACTTGCTAAAGAACGTGAAGACAAAGGGGGATGTTATCCAAAGCCTGCGATTCATTGCGGGCCAGCTCGAGAGAGGAATCATGCCATGACGGCCATTTACGGCACGCTGAACGCCAAGGGATACGAAATCGTGACATGCGAGAGTTATGATGACATTCGGCAGCTCGCCGACCTCGGTGGCACGTCACGGAAGGGCGATTGGACGCCTGCACGGGTAGAGCGAACTCGTCCTTCACGACGGGGCGGCAACAAGCCAGCCGATCTTCCCCAATCGTCTTTTGCATTCATCATGCGTCGCCCGGCGGTGGATGCGCTGCAAGACATCATCGATACGCACGGCGAGGTGCTCCCCCTTGCGACCACCGATAACGTCGAGTTGTTCGTTTTCAACCCCCGATTCGTCATCGATGCATTCGATAGGGAGCGATCGACCTACGAGCAGATTCCGGGAACGAGTACGCTCTGGATTCGCAAATATGTCTTCATCGAGTCTGCGATCCGCGGCATCGACATCTTTCGGATGCCAATTCCCGGCGCGCACAGCCTCTTCTTCAGCGATCGCTTCGTCGAGCGCGTCAAAGCGGCCAAGCTAAAGGGCACGGATTTCATCAAGCTGTGGTCATCCGAGTGATCGCAGCGCCTGCGCTGTTCGATCGCTAGATTGCACCAAACGATTGGTGGTGCGCGATCCTGAAATCTCGTCGATGGTTGCCCTTGCGCTGCCTACCCATTCACGTGTACAAGTCATTCCATGCGTATTCGCTTGAAATGGTTTCCACTCACGAGTGTCTTGGCGTTGGCTATCATCGGCGCAGCTTGCGATCCTGCGCCCATCGATCAAGGGGCGGGAGGTAGCGGAGGAGATGGCGTCTCTTCGAGCGGCACTGGCGGAAGCGGCGGCGCCACTGGCGGAAGCGGCGGCGCCACTGGCGGAAGCGGCGGCGGAGGCGGCGGTTCATGCGATCCGATGAATTTGCCCGCCGAGGGAAGCCCGTGCTCGACCGAAGGGGAATTTTGCAGCCCGGGCTGCGAGGATCCGTGCTCGTTTTGCAACGTGATGCAATGCTCGAACGGGAAATGGACACACCTCGAGGTGTTCCCTGCCCAGTGTCTTTCGTGCGAAGACGTGTGTGTTCCGGTGGTGGCGGCGCAATGCACCGGAGGTCCGCCGGATCAAATGGCGTGCGTCCAAGGCTGCAACCAACAGCAAATGGCTTGCAAGATCGCATTCAACCAGATGCTCGCATGCATTGGCCCATCGCCAACGTTCACATGCGATGCCATGAGTCGACCCACGGTGACGGGTTGCGAAATGCAATTCGACAAGCTCTACGCTTGCATCATGCCGTGATCGACGAGCCTCCAAGATTGTCACACCGCCCGCCATGACGTGCCGCTCGACGCCGAGCTCGGCCGTGTGGTATCCTTTGAACGCGTTGCTTATTCGCTCGGCTTTCGTTCGAGGTGTCGAGCCATTTCCTTAGGGAGGACAACATGCGATTCGGATGGATGATTTCTGCGTGCCTCTTGGCTGCGATGTCGATGGGGTGTGGCGACGGCGCCTCCAGCTCGGGTGGCAACGGTGGTGGCGGCGCCTCGACGAGCTCGAGCGCGGGAGGCTCGGGGGGCACGGGCGCGGGAGGCTCGGGTGCGGGCGGCACGACGCCGCTCGCGTATCCCGAATCGGTGTTGTGCCCGGTCGAGCCGCATGCGGATGCGCGATGCGGTCCTGCTTATCACCCCGACAAGGCGCTCGACGCAGATGCTCTCGCAAAGGCGCTCGATGAAGGTCTCGCGGCGTTTCGCTATCATGGCAAGGGCGGCGCGTGCGTCGGGTGTCATGCGCCCGATGGATACGATTTGGCGCGCGTCGGATACGCCGACGCCGACATTCACCGCCGCGCGCTGGGCCACGTGGACGAAGCTCGCGCGGACATGCTCGTGACGTACGTGCACGCGCTCCGTCAAAAATACCAAATGACGCGGCTCTTGCACCCGGCGCGTTATCGACCCGAGCAGCCGGGATTCGACACGTTCGAGGCGACGACGCCGGGGCTCGAAGTGACCGATCCGAAGGCGCAGGAGGAGCGCGACTTGGCCTTCATGCAATCGCTCACGGATCAACACAAGCTCCTTTGGGCGACGGGCAAAATCGATTCGCTCGCCAAAGCAAAACAAGCATACGACGAGCTCCGTGCGGTCGATTTGGGATCACTTCGGCTGGGAATCCCGTTCGATCATCTATCCGAGGACGGGTGGCACGGCGACGCGCATTTGTCCGTTTTCGAATGGTATCCGGGTATTCCGACGGCGGCGACGGCCGGCAATGAAGATGCGTGGAACAAGCTCATGGATGCCTATCTCGCCAATCCCACCGACAATGCTTTGTGGGCCATGTTCGATGGCATCGATGACCTGACGAAATGCGATGCCGACCTGAGCGCGCAGGGTGATCCCAATTTTTATGGGCGCGCGTGCGAATGGATGCGCCTCAAATACAAATCGCTCCAAGTCGTGCAGCACATGATGCGCCACGAAACGGTGACCTATCCGGATGTTTTCAGCGATATCCCTGGCGGCAATCCCGTGGCGAACTTGGACGTCATGATTCACCGCTATCCGATTTGGGAAGCGGGCGACGTTTTGCGCATTGCGCCGCTGCAGCGTCCGCCCCAAACGGCTTGTTTCACGGGCAACAACCATCCCTGCACGCTGCTTCCGCCAGACATCGACGCGACGATTCACCAGAATCCAAGCTACGAAGAGGCTCGCATCAAGCAAAGCGAGGTTTTCCAGCAGAGCTGGTTCGTGATGTCGTGGGCGCGCGACCCGGCGCTTTTGCACGAGAGCACGAACTTCGCCACGTTCATCGGCGATTACCTTGAATCCGTGATGCTCGCACGGTACGACGCGCACCATGCATTCGTGGTCGCGAAGACCGCAGTGGAGAAATCGGCGGCCATTGCATTTCGCGATGCGGATGGGTTTCGCAATGGCACGGGCAAGATCGCCAGCGTGCGAACGTTCAGTTTCAAGCAATTGCGGAAACAACCTGAGCCAGCCACCGAACAACGATCCGCGTCGCGCGACGTACGACCGGATGTTATCGAATTTCGCGCGAATGTGGATTTACCTCGTCGAAGAGGACCTCGAGCAGAGCAAAGAAATCTACGATCGCGAGGAGGTTCTTCACGCGGTGCGGTACATGCGAACATGGATTGCGGCGCTCGAAGGAGCCGAGGATCCGGCGATCAATGCGGCGGTGCTGTCCATCGAGCAGCTCGCGCCTGCCGCGGTCGAGCTACGAAGCCAGCAAAACCGTGACGAGAATCCGGGGACGGGGCTGCAACCGACGGGGACGTGGGGCGAATTCGCGGCGCCTTATGCAGGGTGAGGTGTTGAAACCGGGCCAGATCCGGACGCTCGCTTCGCGCGCGTGGGACGCGCGCTGCGCGAGGCTTGGTTCACGTTGGGGGGTCCGAGGCTCGCCTCCCGGTGCTTTTGCGCTTCGCACAAAAGCACGGCGAGGCTCGGCCCCCCCAAACCCCCCGACTTTCCGTCGTAACGAACAATCGCCGCTCTAGAAAACGCGCCTTCGCCGGCTCGCAAACGCCGCGAGCGACAACAGCGAAAGCGCCCATGCGACGTTTCCGGCCTGAGGCGCAGCCGCTCGGCATGAGCATCCCGAGCTGTCCGGCAATCCGCCGCCGTCCGTTCCGTCACCACCGTCACCACCATCGCCACCGCTTCCGCCCGTGCCGCCACCGCTTCCGCCAGTGCCGCCACCGCTTCCGCCAGTGCCGCCACCGCTTCCGCCCGTGCCGCCACCGCTTCCGCCAGTGCCGCCACCGCTTCCGCCTGTGCCGCCACTACCGCCGACGCCACCACCGCCAGTGCCGCCAGCATCGCCGCCACTTCCGCCGGTGCCGCCACCGGCGCCGCCCATACCGCCAGTGCCGCCGTCGCCATTGCCGCCGTCGCCATTGCCGCCGCCCGCGTCGTATTCGTATGCGCCGATGTCGATGGGGCCGGAGTGCGGCCGTGGCAACGCACTGCCGCTCGCCATGACGGTATGCTGCGGCGGGAGCCACTCCGGCTTATTGAGCGGATTGGGGAACGGGAAATTGGGCGGGCCCGATGTCATGCCCGCGCCCGCATCGACGAGCGGGCTCTGCGCGCCGATGCGCAGGTCATCGCCACCGACGTCCAAAAATCCGGGGTTGCTGCCGAGGATCGTGCCGCTCCAGGCCTGCGGAATGTTGGTCGTCCCGTTGATTGACCAATTGTTGCTGCCCGCGAACAGCATTTTCCCCGTGGTCCACTTGGCTTCGACCTGCCTGACCATGTTCACGACGCCCCCATCGAATAGAACACGTTGTTATGGGCCTCGACGCTCTCGATCCCGTCGAAGAGCCGGAACACCGCGCTCCCACCTCCCTGCGTGATCACGGTGTTGTTCACGAAGCGATAACGCCCATTCGTATCTCCGGTCCCGTCGCCGCCGAACCGGACGACGGATGCGGTATTCCTCTTGCGCAGCACGTTGCCGACGACGTCGGAGTCTTCGCGGGCCTTGCCGCTCGACACACCTCCCGCAGGATCCGGCCCGATGAGCTCGGAGCTCGTGAATCACGGCGCCCTCGAGCCAATTGTAATAAATCTCGTTTCGCTCTGCGCGCGACTTCACCCCGTGACCACCATTGCCATCGTGCAGGTAACAGTACTGCATCCGGAACACCGACCCGGGGTAATCGTTTTCATTGGTGGACATGTAGATCTGATGGCTTTTCGTGCCGTCGCCACAATGGTGCACTTCGGTGTATTCGAGCAAGAGGGATCCGGAACCCTGATCAGCACCCAAAATGCCCTGCTTGGGGCAATGGTGCACCACCGAGTCGCGCAGAACGATATCGTCCGCGTGATGGAAGAAACAGCGGGACGAACCGCCCGTCAAGTCGAGCCCTTCGAAGATGTAATGGTTCCCTGCGGCCTCGATGGTATTGGTTCCGCCGCTGAGGACGGGGCGCTTTCCATTCACGCGCAATCCGCGAATGGTAATCTTCTGCGCCGCGGTGCCGTGCTTTTTGAAGATGACACCGCCCGGGTAGGTCTGGTTACCCTCCACCTCCACGATATCGCCAGGTGCGAGTTTACTGGCAACCTCACCCAAATTGGAATATGCCTTGCCAGGACCAACTTGGTATGTCGCTCCAAACGCATTGGAGCTCAGCACAAGCAATCCGCAGGCAAGCAATAGGGACGTTACGTTTCGCATGACCCGCTTGTACAACGATTGCCACGGCGACGGAAATGAAAACGTGACGTCGCGAGCTCGTTTTTCGAGCCAGCCTCGCGTCGAAATGCGCCCATTCTCGAAATGAAGCACCGTTTGTTACTCATTTTCAAGATAATCGATCATTCCAAGGAGAATGGATACATGTCGAGGTGTCGGGCACATAATGAATGCGCTCGCCGCGTCGAAACGCGGCCGATTTAGGACAATCCGCCATAAACGAAGCCAAACTCCCAAAACTCGAGCCCTCCGCCCCGATAAAATATCGCTCGCGATTTGCCTTCGACGAGCACATCATGTAAGTAATGCTCCTTATCATGATTCCGAAACTCATCTTACGGTCGAAGTCCGCTTTACCGCGCTCACTCTTGTGCTTACCGATTCCGGCGCTGACGAGCGGGGCTCTTGTTCTATTGGGACTGCCGGGGTGCGATGTGGGCCCGGGACAGCTCGCGCAGTCTTCGCGCGCAGCGTCGGAGGCCAAAACTGCGACCGCGACGCATGCGTTGGTAGGCAAGGACGGTGATTTCACGGTCACGGCGGCGAAAACCATTCTGAATCAGTACAGCGCGATAACGACGAACGTTGCGGCTGGCGCGTCTACAGTGAATGTCTCCAACATCGCGCACTTGACGAGTCCCCACTTCGGACCGCTCGAAGCCGGTGATCTCGTGATGTTGTACCAGGCGCAAGGCGCGTCGATCGACACGACGGACACGAATGCCTACGGCAACGTCACGGACATCAACAATGCAGGCCATTACGAGCTCGTGCGGGTGACCGCGATTGCTGGCAGCACCCTCACGCTCGATGTGTCCTGTGGAGGCGTGAAGCATGCGTATACGGCGGCGGGTCGAGCGCAAGTGGTGCGTGTTCCGCAGCTATCGAGCCTCACGGTGAATAGCAATGCGTCGGTCGTGGGCGGTCCTTGGGATGGGCTGCGAGGTGGTGTGGTCGCATTGCACGTGACGGGAGCGACGACGCTTGTGGGCACCGGCGCAATCGATGCTTCGGGTATTGGTTTTCGCGGCGGGGCGGCGGACACGGCGACGAGCGCGAACGGCATTGCGACGTTTCGCGGCACGGTGGCTGAAGACGGAGCGGAAAGGGCGAGGGAATCGCGGGATTCCAAGCGGCTTACGATGCGCTCAACGGGCGATACGGTCGCGGTGCTCCGGCCAATGGCGGCGGCGGCGGAAATGCGCACAATGCCGGCGGTGGTGGAGGCGCCAATGGCAAGGCGCTCATGGGTTTCACCCAATGGAACGGTGCGGGCAACATGGATCCCAATCCGAATTGGCTCGTGGCGTGGCAGCTCGATCCCGATTACGTCGCCAATGGCAATGCGCTCACGACATCGCTCGGCGCAGGTCGCGGGGGATATACGTATTCGGGCAGCGACGGCGATGCGCTCAGTGAAGGGCCAGGCAATGCTGCATGGGCAGGTGACGGGCGTCATTCGATGGGAGGTTTCGGCGGCAGACCGCTCGACAACGATCCCGCCGCTGGCCGCGTTTTCTTGGGCGGAGGTGGCGGGGCTGGCGACGGCAATGGCGGAGGTGCTGGCGCTGGCGGACGAGGTGGCGGTTTGGTGCTGGTGATATCGGATGCGGTCACGGGCGAAGGCAGCATTCGGGCGAATGGACACAATGGAGCCAATGCGGCCGCCAATGGAAATGCGGCCCCGGTGGCGGCGGCGCAGGCGGTACGATTCTCGTGCAAGCGACGAGCGTCGCCAATACGCTCACGATATCGGCCAATGGTGGCCTCGGCGGCAACCAAAACATCGGCACGGCCGAGGCAGCAGGACCTGGCGGTGGCGGAAGCGGCGGATTCATTGCGGTGTCAGGCGGTTTTGCGACCGCTGCGGTCAATGGTGGCAACCAGGGCATGACGAGCTCGCCATCGCTCGCCGAATTCGTTGCCAATGGCGCGACGGGTGGTGCGCCCGGCGATGCCGGCGCATTGAACGGCATCGTCGCGTGCATCGACACGATGCCGGAAACGACAATCCCCACGACCCCACCGAACCCGACCAGCGATCCGACAGGCGATTTCGTCTTTGCGTCGAGCGCACCGGGGGCGACGTTCGAATGCCGCATGAATGGTGGTGCATGGGAGCCGTGCCCCGCGAATTACACGACGCCGCCCCTGCCGGACGGTTCGCACACGATCGAAGTGCGCGCAATCGATTCGACTGGCGTCGCGGACCCGACGCCAGCATCGTACTCGTGGGTCGTGGACACCTCAGCCGGAGCTGGCGGTGGCGGAGCTGGCGGAATTGGCGGAATTGGCGGAATTGGCGGCGGCGGTGCTGGCGGAGCTGGCGGCGCTGGCGGTGGCGGAGCTGGCGGCGCGGGTGGTGGCGCTGGCGGAATTGGCGGCGGCGGCGCTGGCGGAATTGGCGGCGGCGGTGCTGGCGGCGCTGGCGGTGCGGGTGGCGGCGCTGGCGGTATTGGCGGCGGCGGCGCTGGCGGAATTGGCGGCGGCGGTGCTGGCGGCGCTGGCGGTGCGGGTGGCGGCGCTGGCGGAATTGGCGGCGGCGGTGCTGGCGGAGCTGGCGGCGCTGGCGGTGGCGGAGCTGGCGGCGCGGGTGGTGGCGGCGCTGGCGGCGCGGGTGGCGTCGGTGGCGCTGGCGGCGCGGGTGGCGGCGCTGGCGGCGCTGGCGGAGCTGGCGGCGCTGGCGGAATTGGCGGCGGCGCAGGTGGCGGCGCTGGCGGCGCGGGTGGCGTTGATCCTTCCAGCAGCGCCAGCTCGTCCAGCAGTGCCAGCTCGTCCAGCGGCGCGGGTACCAATACAAACGGTAACACCTCGCAAAGCAGCGATTCTTGTGCAGTGCAACCCGGAACGTCCACCTCGCGATGGGGAGCTCTCCTGGCGCCGCTTGGCGCGCTCCTTCTGCGATTGCGTCGCCGCCGCGTGAAATAGCCCCGCCAAAGCTGCGACTCGACATCACGAATCTGCTCGAGAAACCTGTGCGTCCAAACGCACACCCGTCGAAAAAAATCACGCCCATCACCGGCTTTCCCCGATCACCCCAAATCATGGGTTGACCATCGCGGCGCATCGTGGCATTCGTTTTGAACACAAACGATCTTGTTGGCGTGTAGCCGACACGCCCTAGGCTGGAGGAGCGATGGGAGACAGCTTCTTGCGATGTGTCGGGTTTGGCTTGGGCATGACGCTCGCGACGACGGCGCAGGCAGCCGAGTCGGGTGTGGCCGAGCAAGTCGTGCAGGCGCTGCGAGAGCAGTCGTTCTGGGGCATCTCCCGCGATGCAATGGTTTTGGCTGCTTTCGGCGCCTCTGGCAGGCTGGATCGCTGGCGCGACGATCATGTACGTGCTCGAGAAGATCACGCACAGGACCGAGACGGAGTGGGACGAACAGCTCGCAAAGAGGCTGCGAGCACCCGCGCGCCTCATCGCGGTGGTTTTGTGCGAGCGAGCAGCACTCGTGGCGGTGGAGTTGCCTGCATCGACGGAAGCGGGCGTGGAGCGGGCATTGTCGTCGGCGCTCGTGGTGGGATTGGCGTGGGCGGTAAATCGGTCGCTCGAAGTGCTGACGAACGAATTGGCGCGCCGTTACGAAGCCGCCGTGTCCGATGCGGCTACGGCGCGAGCGGCGCGAACGCGCGTGCTGGTCCTGCGCCGCGTGCTCAGTGTGCTCGTGACGCTCGTGGCAGCGGCGCTCGTGCTGACGCAATTCGAGCTCGCGCGCCAGATTGGCGTATCGCTCTTGGCGTCCGCAGGCATTGCCGGCGTGGTGCTCGGATTCGCCGCGCAGCGATCGATTGCAACGCTCTTGGCAGGACTTCAGATATCCATTGCGCAACCCGTACGCATCGGAGACGTCGTCATCATCGAAGGCGAATGGGGGACCATCGAAGAAATCACGTTGACCTTCGTCGTGGTGCGCGTTTGGGACGAGCGACGTTTGGTGCTTCCCATCGGCCAACTACTCGAAAAACCGTTTCAAAACTGGACTCGAAAGTCGCCCCAATTGATGGGGACCGTCTTCGTGTATGCCGACTACACGGTCCCGATCGATGCATTGCGTGCGGAAGTTCGGCGCGCATGCGAAAGCGATCCTGATTGGGATGGTCGCGTCGCGAGCCTCGTCGTCTTCGATTCGGAGCCCACCGTATTGAAATTGCGCGCGGTGGTGTCGGCCCCGATGCCGATAAATTGTGGGATTTGCGCTGTCGCGTGCGTGAAAAGCTCGTGCAATTCCTTCAATCGCTCGAGGGCGGACGGTATTTACCTCGAGCTCGCCTCGAATCGACCTTTGCAGTCGGCGAAACGAATCACATTGCCGATCCCATTTCGAGGGCGATGACGTCGGCCACGGCGTCTTTGAATGGCTGAACGATACGGTTGATTGCTTCCCGCCGGTCCGGCGAACTGGTTCGCCGCTTCGTTCGTGATCAGATGACAGAGACCACGGCAACCGTATCAGAAACCATTGGTGGCGTTCATGGTGACGCGAGAAGACGAATTCGCATGTCCGGAACCGCACTCGTCATGCGTACACGCCCCGAATGCGCGACCTGGCTCAACAAACAACGCGGGCGCTCAGTGGTATTCCACAATCAGCTCGGGGGGGCTCTTGCCTGCCCGATTCCAATAATTCACGCCGTCGCTCGACAACGGGAAAAGCCCGAGATGCACGCCTGCATTCGGAGCGGCCAGGTTTTTCGGCAAAGACCACGTGATCACTTGCGATTGCGTGACGGCGCCCTTGTCCGGGCCAATCGGGACACCGCCCACTTTCGCAGGAACGCCGTTCGACAAATCCGCCTCGCTGAATGGCTCGACCTGCCAAATCTCGCCCGAATGGGGACCCGGCGCTTTGGATGAATCGGTCACGGTGAGCTTCAGCGTGACGGCGTCGACAATCTTGTTCGTAATCGTGCCATCGATGTCGAAGCGCACGAATGCATAGATGGGCAACATCGTCGTGCTGTCGTTTTCGTCCGTCGACATTTCGCCCATCCCTGTCTCCGCCTCGCAGATGTCCGGATCGAGGACCGTCGGACTGATGCATTCCGCAACGCTCGCAACGACGGTGAGCATCGTCGGGTTCATGGATCCGCTGCTCGACGAGCTTGCTGACGAGCTCGACGCGCTTGCTGACGAGCTCGACGCGCCCCGCCGAAGCCGCCCGAGCCGCTCGTCGGGCCTTCACTACCGCCAGCGCCGCCTGAAAGCAGAGGCGCATAATCATCCCAGGGGTGGTTGCAGCTCATGCAGCAGAGCAGCATGCCGGCTCCGATGGCCGCATGTAGCGCCCACTTGTGCGTAAAAGCTCCCATGATGGTACACCCCGTCGTCGTAGCGAATCACGAAAACCACGACGCAAGTCAAGTCGTGCGAGCGGGACGACGAGAACATTCGAGTGACATTCGCACGGCGGCAGAACTTTCCGACGAGTCGCTTTGCGGATACGCGCGCACATGGCAATCAGCGCCCAGCGGTCACCAATCGGGCCCCCCAGGGATCGACGTCTTGCGGAAAGAGACTCTAGTAGCCCTGACTGTTCACGCCGATGATGTGACCATCTCGAATGAAAAGGCTGTAATCACATACCGCTGCAGCACCGGCCCGGTCATGATTTCCTTGGCCCCTTGATTCATGCGCACCATCGCCGGAAATTCGCCGGGTTCGCCACGACCCACCAGCATCATGCCGCGTTTGGGGCATCGCCGCAATCAGCGACGACGTCCCGAGCATCCGGTGCGCTTCCGCCATTGCAATCGGTGACAGCACACGCTCGGGCGCATAATCGTCGGCGACCACGATACCCGCGAGCTTCATCGTCACGCCATAACGGGGCTCCCTGTCCTGGCGATTCCCAAAAGCTCGGTATCCAGCCCGCCCGTTGGAGTCACCATGTTTGGCTTCTTGAAGAAACCCAAAACCCTCGAAGTCATCTCGGCGACGCTCCACGTCGTTTTTTGCCCGTCGAGGTGCGCTTGGCTTCCGCGACGAGCGCTTTGATCGCCCCTTTGTCGAGTCCTTGTCGCGGCTGGAATTCGAGTGCGCCGTCTTTGACGCGCGCAATCGCGACCCATGCGGATTCACCCTTTGGCCGCGCGAAAGGCTCCTTGCAACGTGCGTTTCGGCAAGGTTCCAAGTCGGGGGCATGATGACAAAACGTGCGCTGGTACTCATAAGTTGAGCGCTCTACCAAAGGCGCGTCGCGAACACAAGCGCGATGGAGGTAGATCCAACCTACAAACCGGGCCGCAAGGAGCTACGAAGCATGTCCACCATCGTGCATTCGCGTCCGCAAGCGCTCGAGCGAGCTTCTGCGATGGCGCACGTGCCGTCGCAAGCGCTCGAGCGAGCTTCTGCGATGGCGCACGTGCCGTCGCAAGCGCTCGAGCGAGCTTCTGCGATGGCGCACGTGCCGTCGCAAGCGCTTGCGTACCGGTGTGCGGATATGCGGATGCCGTCGCAAGCGCTTGATCGAGCTTCTGCGATGACGCATGTGCCGTCGCAAGCGCTTGATCGGGCTTCTGCGATGGTGCGGGTGCCGTCGCAAGCGCTTGCGTAGCGGTCTGCGGATATGCGGGTGGTCTACTCCAGCCCGTGCGTAGGGAGTTGACACATCGCCCTGTAACCGCGACCATGTGTCGATGAACCTTTGCAAGTTCGCAGGTCTGTGGGGCGCGTGCCTCGCGCTCGTCGTGGCGTCAGGATGCTCGGGGAGCCCGCCCGAGGTGCCGAGCAACGTAACCAGCGTTTCTGGACGGCATGATCACGAAGGCAACGAAGTGGAGCTCGTGCTCGACACCGGCGAGCTACTCGCGTGTCTCGAAACCGCGCGTTCGATTCCCATCGGCAAAGCACACAAGTGCGTGATCGGCGACGGCGACTACACGGTTTTCCTCAATGGTCGCGAGACGGTCATCAATATCCATGACTCAACCCAATTCACCATCGATCACCAGGGCTTTTTCTCGAGCAATTGCCTGTACCCGATGCTGTACAAAGCCGCTCACGGCAAAGCACCTGAACCAGGCGGCTGCTGACGCGTCGTACGAGCGCGTCTGTTCAATGGACATCTCGATGCCCTCGATGCCAATCGCTTGATCGACGCAATGTCCCGGTGTATCCTGCGAATATGCTCGTGCTTGCGCGTCGTCGATTCCTCGTCGGAACTGGACTTTGGGCCGCTTCGGCGACACTTGGATGCCGCTCCGCATCGGCTCCTGCGATAACGACCGTCACGCGACGGCCCGTCACGCGCGTGCTCGCAGGCATGCCCACGAAAGACGGCGCCGGCGTCGAGCTTTCGCGCGTTATCGGTCAACCCGCATTACGAAACCTCGATCCCTTCATCATGCTCGACAGGTTCCATTCAAACGAACCTGGCGCATACATTCGAGGCTTTCCGGATCATCCGCATCGCGGATTCGAGACCGTGACGGTGATGCTCGAAGGACGCATGCGGCACAAAGACAGCCGCGGCAATCAAGGATTGATCACGGGCGGCGGGTCGCAATGGATGACGGCCGGTCGAGGCATCATACATTCGGAAATGCCCGAACAAGAGCGAGGGCTCATGTCGGGTTATCAGTTGTGGGTGAATCTGCCAGCCAAAGAAAAAATGTGCCCGCAATATTATCAAGACTTGGCGCCTTCGGCGATTGCGGAATCCGTTTTGGCGACGGCATCCGGACGCGTGCGCGTCATCTCGGGCGACGTCAATGGGCTGCAGGACCCGTGCGTACGCGCCCGACGCAGCCCATCGTCGCGACGGCGGTGCTCGAGGATGATCGCGCGTTCGAGGTGGATACGCCGGCCGAGCACGCGGCATTCGTTTTCGTGGGCAGCGGCGAACTAGACATTGGCGCGGAAAATGCCGAAACGACCGTGGCAACCGGGCGCATCGCGGTGCTCGGGCCGGGCGAGCGAATACGCATGCGCGCACGATTGCGCAGCGAAGTGCTCATCGCCGCGGGCAAACCATTGCGAGAACCGATCGTGCAACGCGGACCGTTCGTCATGAACACCGAAGCCGAGGATCGAACGTGCCTGGGCAGATTACCGCGCCGGGGTACTCGACAAAGGATGAGCAGCGGGCATGTCAGCGGCGGGTGCCTTCGACGATCCCGGAATAAATCAAAATTGCCCTGTGTAATACGTCGCGAGGATCCATACGCCCGCGAGTGGAATGGGAGTCACCCATCGATTGACGCCGATGAGCGTATCCGACAAGACGAAGAGCAGCGCACCGAGGAAAAATGCGAGCGCTGCCGTCTTTTGGATCAACGAAAGCTCGTCCGATCGAGCGGCCGAGCATGGTCGCAATGACGACCACGTACGCAGTGATCGGCCCGCGCAAAAGCTCCGGGTGCGCGGCCGGATCCCACGAGAACCCACCAAATGGCCCCGCCCAATACGAGCGCTGGGAGCTTTGAAAGAACCGTGCCCATCGTGCGCGTGGGCAAACCCATTGCAACCAGATAAAGGACGTGCGCGACGAAAAACGCAGCGAGCCCGCCGATGAAAGTATCATCGATGACCGCATCGCCGACGAGCGAAGCAAAAGACCGAGCCCTACGAACGCGGAAAGTGGTTCTTTGCGATCGCGAAAGCGCGCAGCGCATAACAAAAACAGCGGAATGACTTTGACCACGCGATACGGAATCGTCCCGGGTGCCAAGCTGACGAGGAAGCACGCAGCGATGGTGGCTGCAAAAAATGCGAAAATGAAGAGTGGCGTGCTGCTTCGGTGAAAAGATCGAGTCATGGGTGGAGGGTATCATGAACCCGAGGCGCGAGCGGAAGACAAATATCGACACGCGCTGTCGAATCAGAGCCCTGCCGATATGACCGTGAGGCTCCTTGGTCTCGGCGCAGCATTGGGCTTTGCTTCAACGCACGCTGGCCCTTCAATCGGGAGCGCTGCGAGGCGTTCGCGGAAGGTGATGTGGCGGCGTCTGGTCCATTCGACGAGCGGGGACCAGACGGCGCGCGTGAGCTTCGAGCGGATGAGCAGGTGCCATATTGGATTCGAGCGTTTGTAGAGGTAGCTCATTCCGAGGTACGGCAGGATCGCATTGGCATCCGAAGGACGGCGCTGCCATATCGATGCGTGCGAGAAAAGGCGCTGGTAGAGCCATGCGTAGCCTTGCGCGAGGTCTTCGGGCGTCATGTTTTTGGGCTGAAAAACGACGTGCGCCGTGTCGTAGAGGCTGTAGTCTTTGTGGAGCAGCCGGCCCTCGGCCTCCATTTGTCGAAACAGTGGCGTCCCCGGGTATGGGGTCAGGATATGGAACGTCGCACATTCGAGGCGCGTGTCTTCGATCCATTCGGCGCGCGTGGCGAAGGTATCTCGATGGTCGTGGTCGAAGCCAAGAACAAAACTGCCATTGACTTGAATACCGTTTTCGTGCAGCATTCGGACGCGCCGCGCATAATCCGCGGCGCGCGGCATCTTTTTTCGGGATTCTTTGATGTTGTCGTCGGAGAGCGATTCGAAGCCGATGAATACGCCCGTGCAACCAGAAAGGGCCATGGCTCGGACGAGCGATGGGTCATCCGTCACGTCGAGCGTGACGGCGGCGCTCCATATCTTTTCGAGGGGACGCAGGGCCTCGCAGAGTTTATGGAGATATTTCTTGTTCGAGCCGAGGTTGTTGTCGGTGAAAACGGCATAAGGCTGGCCGTCGTTTCTGATTTCCGCGGCGATTTGCTCGGGATCGCGCATTCGGTACGGCATTCGCAATCCATCGGTGGCCAGGTAGCAGAATCCGCAGCGGTTATGGCAGCCGCGCGTTGCATTCACGCTGGTCGTCGTCAAAAACTCTCACGCGGTAGAATCTCGCGTTTCGGCGGCGGATCGTCGCGGTAGGGTGTATCGAATTGTGCACGGTACACGGGCTGGAGCGAGCCTGCCTCGACGTCGCCGAGAATCTTCGGCCACAATTCGACACCCTCGCCAATGGCCATTGCGTCCGCGTGGGGCGCGACTTCTTCGGGGCAGGACAGCGCGTGCAAGCCTCCGAGCACGACTTTGCACCCGCGGGCTCGATATGCGCGGGCAAGCTCATAAGCGCGCTTGGCGAACGTGAGGTGCACCGTAATGCCAACGACCTCCGGGAGAGGATCCGACGGCGGCGGGCCGAGCAAGAGGTTTTCGTCCCAATAGGCGACGTCCCAACCTGGCGGCGTAGCACCTGCAATGCTCGTGAGGGCGAGTGTCGGTGTGAGGACGTGTTTGCCGAAGCTCGCATTCGGGTCTTTGGGATAAAATGGATTGATGAGGAGGGCGCGTCGAGGTGTTATGGGCCCTGCTCGCCGAATTGCGTCGAGGGGCGGGGCGACGCGCATCGAGCGCGGCACCCACCGCTTTTCGATGGGTGATCGGAATGGTTCTTCAGGGTCAATGCGTCGCGGGACGTTCATCACTCCTCCTTGTCATCGATTCCGTTTGAAATATATCATGGCCGTGCGCCTTCTGACGGCGCGCAGCTTCCATAGCCACCCTCGTGTTCGCTGTTTGCCCACGATGTTCACGACAAACGACGCGGCGATGAGCTGCGTATCGAGCCAAGCCGAGCGCTTCGCTGCATAGAGCTTATCGAACCGCAGCGTCCCGCGCGCGAATTTGGGACCGAAGAGCTGGGCGAGGCCCGTGATACCCGGGTTCACGTCCCAGCGTGAATCGTGTTCTTTTCGGGTCCAGCCGAGGCGTTCGATATCGGCCTGGGTGAGGGGTCGCGGCCCGACCATGCTCATATCGCCGCGGAGCACGTTCAGGAATTGGGCAGTTTCATCGAGCCCTGTTGCGCGGAGCCACGCGCCGACACGTGTTACCTTTCCTTTGCGCATCGTGCGAAACTTGAGGATTGAAAAGCGCCGTCGCCCGCGTCCGACGCGTTCTTGTCGGAAGAGCACTGGGCCTCCGTCGTCGAGCTTGATGAGCGCGGAGGCGATCAGAAAGAATGGTGCGAAGATGTTACAGCCGATGAGCGCGAAGCTGATATCGAAGGCGCGCCGTGCAAGTTCGGTCGGTGCCGTCGAGGGCGAGCGAGGGGAGTTCGGCATGGCGTGGCGTCATTGAAGCACGAAGATGTGGCGATTTAGTGGACGTTTGGCGGAGATGTCGGGGAAGCTCGAGGCGGGATGGTGGGGATTGCGAGGTAGCTCGACATCGACCTATCGTTCACGCGATGCGCGGTAGACGTCGAGCGGCCTTGCCATTGCGGTGCACGACCACGCCGACGCGGTGAATTGGATGCGACATGGTTTTCGGCGAGCGACATGTCGAGGTGGTATCGATACGAAGGCGCCTGTGACAACCGTGCGGGCACGGTGGTCACAGGTCGCGGACGCGGGGCGGGTGGGAGATGTCGACGCAAGGCAACGACTTGGGAAGCGATGGCGGTTGTCGTCGCTGCAAAGTGGTATGACTGTTTGTTTTGCCTCAGCCCGAGTGATCTTCAAATTTATCTTCCATGGGACATCAGGTTGGCGTAAAACGGCAGCTTTTAACGCTGCGTCACAACACACTTCATCCGGGGGAGTTTTCATGACTGTCGTCGTCCTGCAAGTCGTTACGCTCGCCGCACAAGGAACATGTAGATGAAGGCAACCCGTGTCCTGCTTTGTGCCGCCTCTCTCGCAATCGCCATAATTGGTTGCCGGCAGCGCGAAAAACAGAAGAGCCGCTTTGCAGACGTTGATGGCGGCCCTCCGCCCGATCGTGAAGAGTGCAAGGTGCAGGCGCTCGATTGCGCTGATAAGTGCTACAAACGAGATGCGAGTCTCACATGCTGGGGCTGCTGCCGCGATCAAGACACTCTCTGCCTCATGCAGCAGAAGTATTCATTCGGATATTGCGAAACGGCGCCTTAGCATTGAAGACGTATCCTGCGCCGTGCCATCTTCCTCGTGGTCGTGATCATCAGTTGCAGGAAGCGCGAACATGCCCCAGCCCATCGACGACAAGCAGATGTCCTGGGCATGTCCCGCCAGTTGCGTGAGAGATAGGAAAGCGACAAAGCGGTGAATGGGACCTGGTTTCATGCGGCAGCAGTCTAACCGGCAAGATTGCGCAGTAAGACCGCGGCAACCCAACCACGCTTTTCCGGGACCACGGTGGCAAGCCGAGGACACAGTTGGCTGGACGACCCATGGCGTATTTTTTCTTCCACCACCCGCTGGACTCGCGTAAGGGGATCCCAGGTCGGTACGCCTTCTCGGCCATCGCGGCGATCGCGTCCGACCGCACCACAATGGCCAGCGTGCCGATTCGAGCCTGTATCGATGGTTTCGCAGACAACCACGCCGGCCCAAATATCGATCCGTGCCCGTTTGCAAGCCCGCTCCCACTCATTCACTCTTTTTGCAGGATCGACCGTCGCGGCGGCAAATACTACGTACCGGACACCGATCGGATCCTGTCGTTCGTCGTTTCCCCTGGTGACACGATTGTCTACGGGCACCTGAGAACCCGCGATAGCCGCCCGAAGGCACTTTTCGTAGACACGGCTCTCGTCGTCGCATCCGCCCCTTCGCTGCCGACCGAGACCACCGCCAACAATAAGCATGCCATTGTCTGCGACGAGCGCATGGTTCGCGCGCTTGGGTGCACATCGCTGACCTGGCAGCAGTTCATTGTGTCCGACGTCTGGCGCTTCAACCTCGCCGATGCCGACCAGCGCGGGACGCACGCCCACACCCGCATCCCAGGCCACCGAGTAATCATCGGTTCTGCATCGCCGTCGGCTGACGCGGCAGCGGCTCTTGTCGCGCGCACGACCTCTTTTGTGTCGCTTGTTGATGAGACTAGCGCGCGCCCCCAGCCGCCCGATCTGCTCGCCGATGCCCCTCGAGAACTCATCGACAAACTGACGGCCTGGCTCGCTGGGAACGACCGTATGTGCCGCGGAATGAAACCGCCGTCGCCATTGCCCGACGATCTTGGCCTTGCAATCTACGATGCCGCCCGCGCGTCCTCGGGGCGTGGTGGGCGTCATTCCGGCTTCGTCGCGATTCCGCCACTCGTGCGGCCAGCGAACCTGCACGTGTAGCATGCTACAGCACAGGAATCGGCTACGCGTGCTCCCGCCTGTGTTTTGCTTCTTGCATTGGAGTGGCGGTGACGTATAGCTTTCCACGTCAGCCTTTCAGTTCTCCACGATCGGCCGTACCTTGAGCATGACTTTCCGCACGCAATCGGGCCGGTTGCGTATCAGCTCAACAAGGTGCCCGATATCGTCGTTTGCAGTGTCGCAGTTCAAAAGGTCGAGCGAAGCGATTCCGAGTGCCTTTGCGATGGCCCGTAGCACCTTGATATTTGTCGCCAACTGCCCCAGCTTGATCGCCATGACGTGAAACGGGTGCACACACGCCTGCTTTCCGAAATCGCGCAGCGATAGTCCCTGCTCCATACGCAATTTGCGGATCCTCGCGCCCATTCGGGCTTCATGCGCCGAAACTGCAAAACACATCATGAAAGTGATTCCAAACAGGCACGAGCGCACCACGATTCCATCCGATACGGCGATAGATGACAGCACCTATCCAAGTGCACATGGCGCCGAGGACGGCCCCAACGAAAACAAATACGACATCCTCAATATCGATACTGCGGTAGGGAAAACCATAAAATGCCAAACTAATACCGAGCTGCATCAATTCCAAGCCAGCCGCAAACGCAAAGGCAAAAGCAATGACGTGTTTCATCGTTCGATACTTGTCCGACACGACGAATGGCAACCCCAATCCAAATGGAATACCAAGCACCACGTTCCAGAAGACGTCAGCATCACGCCAGTGATAGAGCAAATCCAATAGAAGACGCGGCCTCAAATTGAGCCGTTCGTCCCACCTTTGCACGCTGCTCATCCATTCGATGAGGTCGGCATCGATGGGAAGAGGGCAAATCGCATAATTGCAGACTCCCCAAAGGTAGAAGAAGAATAACGCGACACACACCAGGTACCCAGCTCGAGCGCCCTGCCGCCGCAAACGCACCAACGGCCAAATGAGAAGTAGCGGTTCAATTGGGTGAAACGGTTGATTGGAAATGCACCAACCGTCGCCCGTAAGGAAAAGGATAGAAGGAGGAAGAAATGACGTCACTTATTCCGTTACGAGTATGCCGGAGCCCTGATTGTGCCAGCCGTCGCCATCGCCAGATTCGGCCTCGAACTTGTTGACACGTATCCAGTACTTTCCTGTTTCGATTCGGCCGCACGATTTCGAATATTCAGTTCGCTCATGAAGGGTCGTGCTGGGAGTAACGATCACCGAGCACAACGAGTTCTTCTCATCGCTGTCGGTTCCGTCGTTGCTTTCTTTCACCACTTCGATTTTGATTCGCATTGGCCGCGACGGCGCGCCACGTCGCTTTTCGTGGATCCACAACTTTCCGCTCAGTGTCAGCGTCCCCGCTTCGAGTACGTGAAAACGTTTATTTGTTCGACCGTTTACCAAACGCCACTGCATCGTCCAGTTGAAGGGCGACGATGAACTTGCCTTGGCATTTTCCGACCATGGCCCCGGTGCAATCATTGAAATTGCCACCGCACCTCCAAGCAGCAGACGATTCACCTTCATAGAGCAATCCTTTCCGCCAGACCGCCCGTACTCAACCGACGGTATCACAAACTGGCAACGCATCCATCACGTTAGGTGCAGTCGGAAGCGGGGACGGCAGCGATCTCCTCTCCGATGGAATGAGATTTGAACACCGCAAGCTTTGGGAGGCTTGATTTTTCGGCGCTGCGGCGGGGACCCCGCTGTTTGAGCCGCCGAAGGCGGCGAGTTCGGGGTGCCGCATGTGCCGAAAAATCGAGCCTTCCAAAGCGCAGTTAACGAAGGCCCTATATAAGCCTGCCCGAGCCCGCTCGGTCGTTCACGTTCTGGGTAACAAACGGGCAACAAAATCCGCCCCGGACGCGCTCACGGAACCCGGTGATTCCTACGGTTTCGTATCGTGGACCGCAAGTCCACGGAATCGTTCGCGAATTCCTTGGAGCCACCTTCGAGACTTGAACTCGAGACCTACGGTTTACGAAACCGTTGCTCTACCACTGAGCTAAGGTGGCACTGCCGTTCGGCGGGCGCGGAAGAAACCACGCCTTCCGCCCCTTGTCAACAACTTTTTTCACTACCCCTTCCCCACCCCAAAAACACTCAGCCCCACACACACGAGCAGCGCACCAAGCTCCAATCGCTGCGCACGTACATCGTTCAACACTCGATCCCGCAACGAAAGCCCAATCACGTTGCCCACGATCACACTCACCGTCAGCACCGCCCCCCGAACAAGCGTCTCCTCCGTCATCAACCCGCCCATCCCATACGCAACCACGCGCCCCACATGCAGCGCCACCGCCGCCGCTGCAATCGTCGCCACGAAGCGCTTCCCCGTAAGCCCCGCCGCTAAGAACAGCGGCCCCACCAACAGACCCGCTCCTCCAGCCGCCGCACTGATCGCTCCAATCCCAGCTCCAGCCGGCACCATCGCCCACGCCCGCGGCCGCCACGTGTAAAGCCCAACCGCCCTCCCCAACGCCGCCGCCGTCATCACAAGCATCAGCCAGCGCAACACCACGTCCGGCATCGATGCCACCGCAAGCCCTCCAACAAAACTGCCCGGAACCGCCCCCCACGCAAATCCCTTCGCAATCGAACCATCCACCTCGGAACGAAGCATCCACAAACGATGCAAGTTGCCCACGAGCATCGCCGGCGCCGTCGACGCCAAGGCCACCGCCGGCCCAAGCACCACCGACAAACCCAAAAGAAGCAAAATGCCGCCCCCAAGCCCCGCCATGCTCGTCAACGCACCCGCAAGCACTCCAAAAAGCGGCAACCAACCAAGCACGCCGGAAATCCTCCGGCTTCGTCATAGGGTCGACATTCAACCCGGTCCAGGAAATCACTCGCCCAACACCACTCGACGCCGAGCTCGTCCGCCCAACGTTGAACACGTCCGTCCCATACGGACCGGGACGGCAGCAGGGGGACGAATCATGAATTTGTGGAAAAAGACGCTGCTCGCCGTCGCACTCTGTGCTGGCACCACAGCCACGGCGAACGATGCCCAGGCAAGCGAAACCGTCGTGAACGTGGAAAACGACGTCGCCCATGACACCAGGTTCGATGACGACGATCCTGGATACAACGTCCCGTACGAACTGGATCGACGCGACCGAGGGTGGCGCCGCCACGGCATCCGACGCTGTTATTCGTATTGCGACAACATCCGCGACGAGTGCGTCCGGGACGCGTACCGCCGCGGCTACAACCCCGGACGCCTTCGACGACAGATCACTCGCTGCGAAAGGCGATTCGACCGCTGCTTCGACTACTGCCGCGATTATCGATGGGGCGGCCGCTAGCAGCCTGTCATGGGATGGTCAGTGCACGAGGCGGCTCTTCAAAAGGTCGGAGAATGCAAGCATCGCGTCGATCGTCGTAAACACGCCTACGACCCTGTGGTTTTGCACGACAACCGCCGATCCGTACTTCTGCTCGGCCATCTCCGCAACCACTTCGTCGAGCGGTGCGTCGGGTGAAACCGTGTACAAGTTGGTCGTCATGGCATCTTCGACCGTGACCTTCTCCGCATCGACGTCCTTCAACGTCTCGATGAGATGCAAATCCCGCTGCGTCACGATGCCAGCGAGCTTCTCTCCCTCGACGACCGGCAAGTGCCGAATGTCGTGCGCACGCATCACCTTGTGCGCCTCGGCAATCGTATCCGTCCGGCCGATGCAAATCGGAACCGTCGTCATGTACTTCTGAATCTTCGGGATCGCCTTGGACATCGTCAGTGCTCCTCGAGAGCGCGCGAGCTGTTTCGCAACGCGCCGCTCGGAATCCGAACGGCACTCGCCGCCAAGCAGGCAGCGTGCCAGCACGAGCAGACGCTACGTTTGCCCCGTTTTTGTGCAGTGCACCCGCGCGCGCTCGCCGACGCCCACGCAAGCGGTGCACCCGCACGCGAGATTTGCAGCTCCGCCCCGTCGCCGTCGTTGACGCACGGTCACGCGTCAACGACCATGTTCCCAAGCATTCGTGTCCGACGGTTCTTGCGCCACCGAGCCCTCCATCGCCGAGCGTCTCTCGTCACGAGATGAACGCATTCACATCTCGATCGGCGCCATCTGCAACAACAACTGCGTCTTCTGCATGGAGGAAGACCGCGACGGACGCTACGTCAACAACTCCGCGATGACGGTCGAGCGCGTCCGCTGGATCCTCGAGCAAAGCCGCGGAGCTGCCGAAGTTTGCTTCACCTCGGGCGAACCCACGACGCGCCCCGAATTGCCAGACCTCGTGGGCATGGCCAAGTCCTACGGCTACTCGAAAATCAGCATCATGACGAACGGCAGACGCCTGTCGCATCTGCCCTACGCAGCGCGCCTCGCGAAAGCCGGCATGAACCGCTTTTACGTTTCGATCCACGGCCACACGAAGAAGCTTCACGAGGGGCTCACGCGCACGCCGGATAGCTTCGAACAGACCGTGGCTGGCCTGCAGTCGATCGCGCAGCTCAAGCGGTTCGGCATCGAGCTGCACACGTCGACGGTGCTCACGGACCGGAACACGCCGCACATGCTCGACATTTATCGATTCTTGCGAGGTCTTGGTGTCGATCAAGTCGTGTTCAACGTGATGCAAGCGAACGGCCGCGCCAATACGTACTTCGAGCAGATTTTCCCGAAATACACGGAAATTGCCGCGGCATTTCGCAGGTTTGTCGCCGACGTCGGGGAAGAACGGCCGAGCGCATTTCTCGTGGACATCCCCCTTTGCACGACCGAAGGCATCCCCGACTTCAACCGCGGCTACGTCGAACGGTACAAACACTTCGACTTGGGAACGCAAACGCCGCTCGAAGCATCACAACGGCCAGACCGAGCGCAAGATGGCAAGGGGCGCGGACTCGTGCTCGTCACGAGGCAGGATCTCGACGATGCGGAACGTGACAAACGCGATGCGTGCAGCACCTGCAAGTACGACGCTCAGTGCGAAGGCGTTTGGCGCAACTACCTCAAGCGCAACGGATGGGACGAATTCGTGCCCGTCGCGCAGTCGCGCTCGGCCGCTCCGTGATAGGCTCGATTACGCATGACCGACGGCATGAGTCATCCGAAAGGTCCAAGCGATTCGCCACATCCGGCGGCGCACTTCATGACGTCGCGAAAAAGTGATTCGTCACCGCCGACGGATCCCGACGAGCTCATCAAGTACCTCGAAGGCGAACTCGAGAAAACGCGGACGCAACTGCTTGCCGCCGACAGGCTCGCAACGCTCGGCACGATGGCCGCCAGCATCGGTCACGAGCTCAACAACGTCGTCGCGATTCTTGCGCACACGGTCACGTTCGTCCGGACGCACGCTGCCCAGGGCAAACCCCCCGAGCCACAGGATCTGGCGATGCTCGATCGCGGCGTCGCGCACTTGGCCCAGCACGCTCGCAACCTCTTGCACCTTGGCACGCCCGCGCAGGACCGGCCGGAGATCTTCGATGTGATGGCGGTCGTGAACGACGTGGTCACGATGCTGCACGTGTCGGGTCGGACGAAACGCGTGAACATCATGACGCATGCGCCACCCGAGCCGATACGCGTCACGATGAGCCGCACGAAGCTCGAGGAAATCTTCGTCAACCTCATCACGAACGCCGCGGATGCGCTCGTGGACCAGCCTCCCGAAGGGCGCATCATTCACGTCGAGGTGCGAGCGGATCACGAACGTGGTCGAGCTCGATGCAGCATCGAAGACGCAGGCTGCGGGATGCCGCCCGAGGTGCTCGATCGCGTATTCGAGACGTTTTTCACGACGAAAGCGCCTGGAAAAGGCACTGGCCTTGGCCTTTGGGTCGTCAAAACGCTGCTCGACGCCGTCGATGGAACCATCGAAATCGAGAGCGAAGTTGGCAAAGGAACTGCGGTTCGCTTCGATATTCCGTTGTGTTCGAAGTGAGCCACGCGTCGGGTCAAAGAGGCCGTCACAAAACGCGAGCCGCGTCGCTCACCGCACCCTCGCGCGGGGTTAAAGAGACCGTCTCATAACTCGAGCCGTGCTCGCTCACCGTACGCACGCGCGGGGTTTCAGAGGCTGTCTCAAAACTCGAGCCGTAGTGTGTCACCGAACGCCCGCGCGGGATTGAAATCCCGCGCTACACATTCAAAAGTCCCTCACTACCGTTCGGGACTGGCCTTGTGGAGTTTCGGATCATCATCGAGAATCCTCGACGATTTCGCATAGATTGCAGCCCTCACCATGCAGCCATGACGTCAGTCCGAGCGCGGTAGCGCGAGGACTTCTTGTCGTGTAGCGCGGGGTTTCAACCCCGCGCGGGGCTGGGCGAGGATACGCGTTCCGAGTTTTGAGACAGCCTCTTCAACCCCGCGCGGGGCTGGGGCGAGGATACGCGTTCCGAGTTTTGACACAGCCTCTTTGGCCCCGCGCGGGGCTCCGATGTGGCTGGCTTGTTCGAGCTTTGTCCAAATTGTTCGGCAAACTAGAACACTCTTGCCGTGCGGCGGCATGACGCGCAATCTTGCCTCCACATCGTGTCTTCGGCCGCATCTCCCCAGGGCTCTTCGGCATCTGTCGTCGCGGCAGGTGCCCTTCTTGCGAACAAATACCGCGTCGAGCGAGTGCTCGGACAGGGCGGTATGGGTTATGTCGTCGAAGCTCGGCACATCACGCTCGACGAGCGCGTGGCGCTGAAGTTTTTGCTTCCCGAATACGCGAAACAGCCCGAAGCAGCGGCGCGGTTTCTCCGTGAAGCGCGCGCGGCGGTGAAGATCAAAAGCGAACACGTTGCCCGCGTATCGGATGTCGGCACGCTCGAAAACGGCGCGCCGTACATGGTGATGGAGTTTCTCGACGGCGCGGACCTCGCACATACCCTCGAAAACAAGGGCGTTCTATCGATCGAGGATGCCATCGATTACATCCTCCAAGCATGCGAAGCGATCGCCGAAGCGCACAGCTACGGCATCGTGCATCGCGATTTGAAACCGGCAAACCTTTTTCTCGCCAAACGCCCCGACGGCTCACCGCTCGTCAAAGTCCTCGATTTCGGCATCTCCAAGGTCGTCGGCGGCGGCGATCACGCGCTCACCCGCACGTCCGCCGCGATGGGCTCGGCGCTCTACATGTCGCCCGAACAGATGCAGGAGACCCGCGGCGTCGATCAACGCACCGACATTTATTCGATGGGCATCGCGCTCTTCGAGCTGCTCGCGGGACAACAACCGTTTTACGCAGAAACGTTGCCGCAGCTTTGCGCCGAAGTCCTCACGGGGACGCCTTCGCCGATGTCGGCTTTTCGGTCGGATGTTCCGCCCGCGCTCGCCGCGGTCATCGAGCGAGCGTACGAACGCGACAAAAACAAGCGTTACCAGTCCATTTCCGAGTTTGCCGTGGCCATGGCGCCGTTTGCCCCGGAACGTTCGCGCGCCACCATCGAACGTCTCGCCCGCATGGGCGGTCTTCCTTTGCCGCCGCCCATGCGAAGCGAAATGTCGTCGTCGCCGGCCATGCGTGTCCCCGTCGCGACGGCGCCCATCGTCATCACGGCGACGACGTCTCCAGGCCCCGTCACCAGCGCCGCCGCCATGGCGGTGACTGCCGCGACCGACGAGCTTCCGCGGACGGCAATGGTCGAATCCATGCCGCCCATCCCGGACCTCGCGCCCGCATCGATGCGCATCGAGCCTGGTTCGTATCGGGCCCCCATCAGCACGAATGCCGCCACCGCGTTTGCGAACGCAACGAAACCCGGCACGCGCCCCTCGACGAGCAGCCGATCGCTGCTCATCGGAGCCCTTGCCATCGGCGCCGTCGTCGCAGGGTCGGCCATCTTCGTCGTGTCCTACTTGCGCACCCAAGCAACCGTCACGGACGACGCGCGCGTCGCAGGACCATCCGCAACGCCGTCCGTCGTCGTCGCACCCATTCCCAGTGCGGTCGTGCCCGTCGCCACTGCATCAGCTACGACAGACGCAAGCGCATCGGCGACCGTCGCTCCTGACAAACCGCCGGATGCGTCCGAAGTCCCCGATGCCGGACCTGCGGGCGCGAGCACGGGATTGCTCGGAGCGCCACTCAAGACGTTTGGAACGGTAAAACCACCCACCACGTCGAAGACTTCGCCTCCGACCAAAACGAAGAACCCCAAGGATTACTTCGACGAGCGTTAGTTCGTTAGCTTCCGGTCAATTCGTCCCAAGGCCCATGATGAACCGCTTATTTCCCTGCATTTGTGCTGCATCCATCTTCGCCTGGTCAACCGCGTCGCTTGCGCAGTCCAACGCTGCCATCGCCGAAACCGCGTTTCAGCGAGGCAAGGAGCTCATGGCGGAGGGCAAACCCGCCGAGGCTTGTCCCAAGTTCGAGGAAAGCCACAGGCTCGATCCATCCGTCGGCGCGCTGCTGAACCTCGGACGGTGTTACGAGCAGCTCGGCCGCACGGCATCCGCGTGGGTGCGCTTCAAGGAAGGCGCAACGCTGGCCCGTACGCTGGGACAAACCGAACGCGAATCGGTGGCGCGCGACTTGGCCGCAGCCCTCGAGCCGAAGCTTTCGCGCGTACGCATCGAGGCAACGACGCGCGTGCAAGGCATGCGCGTCACACGCAACGGCGACGACGTCGGCCTCGCGCTGCTCGGAGATCCGCTTCCGGTGGATCCGGGCGAGCTCACGGTCGAAGTGACGGCCCCGGGTTACGTTCCGTGGTCGAAGAAGATTGAAATCGGCAAAGAAGCCGACTTGAAGACAGTCCTGATCCCCGAGCTCGAGGCCGATCCCAAATCCCCCTTGCAGCCCTCGAAAGGACTGCGCACGGCGGCGTTCGTCGTGGGGGGCGTAGGCGTCGCGGCGCTCGGCGCCGGCGCCGTTTTGGGAGGCCTTGCTATCCGAGACAGGGGCGAAGCGGATCCTTTGTGTCCCAACAAATCGTGCAACTCCGAGGGATTCGCGCACATCGAAGACGCCAAGAACAAGGCGCTTTTTTCCAGCATTTCTATTGGCGTCGGTGCCGCCGCTCTCGGAGCAGGTGTCGTCATGTTCATCATGTCTCGTCCCGCTGCTCCCAAGGATTCCGCGCAACGCGCGTGGATCATCCCGACGTTTGGTCCGCAGGGTGGTGGCGCCACGGCCATCCTTTCGTTCTAGAAACATCCCCACATGAACTTCGACATCACGGAAGACCAACTACGCACGCAGCAGGTTGCGCGCGATTTCGCCGCACACGTTCTCGCGCCCCGCGCAACCGACGTCGACCAAAACGCTCGAATCGAAGCTGAAAGCATCGGGCAGCTTGGCGATGCCGGATGGCTCGGCATGACCATCCCCGAAGCGTTTGGTGGCTCTGGCGGTGACTTCGTCGCGCTTGCGCTCGCCATCGAGGAGTTTGCCGCGGCATGTGCAAACTCGGCGGGGTTCGTCGCAGCGAACGTCGCCCTCGCGTGTCGCCCGCTTCTCGCATACGGCAGCGACACGCAAAAGCGCGAGCTGCTCACACCTTTGGCTCGCGGTAAAACCACGCTGGCGTTTGCCCCCGCCGATCCGGACAACCTTGGCGCGGGCGTCGTGCATGCTGAACGCCAGCACGACGGATCGTTCGTGCTGCGCGGCGAAACGAGCCCGGTTACGCTGTTTGGACAGCCTGATCACGTGCTCGTGTTTGCTCGTACTGCGGATGAACGCGTGACGGCGTTTGTCGTTCCGTACGGTGCCGCGAATCTGCACGTCACGGTTTTACCGGGGCACTTGGGCAAACGCGCCGCGCGTCTCGGGGTGCTCCGTTTCGACGGCGTGCAGTTGCCGGCAAGCGCCGCCGTCGGGCAGCAAGGTGATGGGCTTTCGATCGCACGCTCGGCGCTCGATGACGCGAGGATCGCCGCAGCGGCCGAAGCCTTGGGGATTGCTCGAGCGGCCTATGAAAAGGCTGCGCTTCACGTCAAGCAGGAATCGCCCAAGACGCCGGCGCCTGGACTTCTTGGCGTGCAGGTGATGCTGGCCGACATGTGTGTGGAGGTCGAAGCAGCACGCCTGCTCACGCTTCGAGCAGCTCGGCAAGCGGACGCGGGAACGACTTCCGGTTCCGAGCGGTCCATGGCAAAGCTGTTTGCGTCCGAGATGTCCACGCGCGTGGCGCACAAGGCGATGCAGATTCTTGGCGCTCGCAACGTGGCCACCACACCGAGCCTCGAACGACACTTTCGAGACGCTCGCATGGCTGAGCTTTCGGACGATCCCCCCGAGGTGCAGCGAGCGATCATTGCGGCAGCGATGTTGAAGGCATGAAAGACAGGAGCGGCGAGACAGTGATTCGAGTGGTTTGTCGTGGCGGCATCGCAGCAGCCGCTATCGTCGTATTCGCCGGATGTGGCGGCGAAACGGTGAACAATCGGGAGACGAAGACGGGAAACGACGCCGCATCGACGGAATCGACGGGCAAGAACGTTTCGTTCGATGCCGACGTCGGGGCGCTCGATCAGGCGAAGGTCAACGCGACGCTGAACCGCACGTCGGACAAGCTCACGGCATGTTTCAACGATGGTTTGCGTCGCATTCCGTTTCTCGGCGGCAACATCAAGTTCGCGCTGCGCATCAACCAAGAGGGCGTTGCGACGGTCGCGTACTTGAAGGAATCGACGCTTGGCGATCGAGCGACCGAAGCGTGCATGCTCGATGCGCTTCGCAAGGCGAAGTGGCCGGCTCCCGTGGGTGGTCGCGAAGGCTTGGCCGAGGGTGGATTTGGGTTCGATCCGAGCCCTGACGAGCGTCCGGCGGTCGATCTGGAAGCCGACAAGCTCGGCAAGGAACTGCCCAAGGCCAAGGAAGCGATTGCGAAGTGTCGTTCGAGCGCCAGCGCGGGTGCGGTCACGACGACGCTGTACGTTGGAACCGACGGCAAACCGATGGCCGTTGGCATTGCGTCGGAAGATGCGAAAGCCGAAAACGCCGCGACGTGCATCGTTGACGCACTGAGCGCCATGACGTTCGCATCACCTGGAAGTTACGCCGCCAAAGTAACGATCACTGCGGACTGAGTTGCTCGTCGCCGTAACGAGCTTCCGAGCGGGCATCGATGCGCGTGCCGAGCTAGACTCGCCCGGTGTGGAAAATCATTCGTGAGGTCCTCGCCCTCATCTGGAAGCTCATTCGTACGCTGCTGAAGAATCGGCTTCGGGCCATCATCAAGCGTCTACTGCTCTTCATGCTTCTCGCGGCGGGCTTCGTCGCTCTCGTCGTGTTTGTCCTGACGCGCGTTTTCTAAGCGCGTCACCTCGTCGCATTCCTCGCGATCACCAGCCGCTGCACTTCGCTCGTGCCTTCGTAGATCGTCGTCACGCGCACGTCGCGCAGGTGCCGCTCGACGCCGTATTCCCGCACGTAGCCGTATCCGCCGTGTAGCTGCAGCGCTTTCTGACAAACCCGGTTCGCCGTTTCGCTCGCGTAGAGCTTCGCCATCGCAGCTTCTGCGGAGAACGGCTTCTTGCTCTCCTTCAGCCATGCCGCTCGCAGCGCCAAGAGCCGCGCCGCATCGAGCTCCGTGCGGCAATCCGCAAGCGTCCATTGAAGCGCCTGGAATTCCCCGATGGGCTTGCCGAATTGCTTGCGCTGCTTCGCGTATTCGGTCGCCCTATCGAGCGCCGCGGTCGCTATCCCGATCGCTTGCGACGCGATCCCGATGCGCCCTCCATCGAGCGCCATCATCGCGATCCGAAACCCTTCGCCTTCATTCCCGAGCAGCGCATCTTCGGGCACGACACAATCGTCGAACGTCAGCGGCACCGTGTTCGATGCGCGCAGCCCGAGTTTGTCCTCGGGTTTGCCCGGAATGAGCCCCGGCGTCCCGCCTTCGACCAGAAAGGCCGACAAACCGCGCGTCCCTGGTCCCCCCGTGCGCGCCCAGACCACGTACACGCCTGCATACGACCCGCTCGTGATCCACTGCTTCTGCCCGCGAATCACCCACCCTTTCGACGTTCGCTCCGCCGTCGTGCGCATCGAACCAGGATCACTTCCCGCTTCGGGTTCACTCAGCGCAAACGATCCGGCGGGATATTCACCCGAGCACAGCCGCGGATTGTACGTCGCCCGTTGCGCTTCCGATCCAAACCTCGCGATGACCTCGCCCACCATGTTCGTCACGGCCATCAGCACTGCCGTCGACGCACATGCTCGCGCAATTTCCATCATCGCCAGCGCATACGAAACGGGCCCCGCTTCCGCCCCTCCGAGCGACGCCGGAACGTTCACGCCCATCAGCCCCAGATCCGCCAAGCCTTGCAGGATTTCTCGTGGATAACGTTCCGTGCGGTCCAGTTCCGAAGCTACGGGAGCAATGACACGTTCGGCAAAGTCGCGCGCCGTCCGCGCGACGAGCGCTTGAGTTTCGTTGGGCTCGATGTCCATCGAAGCGTTACTCGCACTTCTGTGTGAAATCGCAAGCGTCGCCGCCTTTGGCGGTCACGACGATGTTGTATTGCGTGCACGTTCCGGTGACGCCGAGCTTGCGACGAACCCGCACGAAGTACTTGGATGAATTGTTGTTGCAATGAACGGGTTGCGTCCCATCGTTGGCACAAGGCACCTCCCCGGACAAACCATCGGGACCCCGACCATCGACACACCAATCGTACGACGTGATCTCCGTCGAGCTGCCCGATGGCGTATCGGTGCAAGCATCGCCTTTGATCACATCCATCACGAACTCGTCGTTCGGCATCGGCGCCGCGAAGTCGATGCTCAGGTGGTACGAGTTCGTCGTCAGCTCGTCCGTGTCCACCGTGTCGAACGTCCACACGTCGACGTCGTTCTCGGACGACAGCGTGCCCGACAGCGTGACGCTGCTGCCGGCCGTATCGCTCACCATGCCCGCAGGAGTCGCGTTTGCGCACAAGTCGTTCAGCTCGCCCGCCTCGATCGGACAAGCGCAACCATCCTTCACAGGACCGGGCGGATACTGCGCCCAGCCCGCTTCGCACTCGCCAACTTCGCAGACGCCCGCCGCCGAACAACCGTAACTCGCGTGCGGCGGCTTTGGCCCCTCGCCGCTGCAAAGCACGTTCGGATCACCCTCGTCGATCGCGCCGTCGCAGTTATCGTCCTTCGCATTGCACGCTTCGGGTGCAGGCGTTTGCGCCGTGCATCCTTCGAACTTGCCCTTGTCTCCGACGCACACCTCCTTGCCCACACACTCGCCATGCTGATTGATGATGGCGCACGACTTCTCCACACCATCGCGTTTGTCGTTGCACGGACAGGAAAACGGCAGGTTTGGCGCGCAGAACTTGTACGGTTGACCCGCTGGAGGAGTCATGGGTCCAGCATCTCCCGCATCCGCTCCGGCATCGCCACCATCGGCGCCGCCGTCCATTTCAGGCGGTTCTGGCTCGTCCTTCGGCGGATAGTTTGCCGCTTCGACGCAGGTAAAACCGTTGGGACATTCGCCCGTCGTCGTGCAATCGCGCGCGCAGAACTTGTCGCCCGCCGGCGCGGTCAAACACGCATCCGATGGATTCAAACACTGAAGCACCGTCGTACAGGGCCGGCATTGGCTACCAAGGTCCGGGACGCACAGCGGATCGCCGTTCGTGATCGCGCAGTACGTTCCTTGCGGGCACGCAGGAGGACACGGCGTCGTGCAGTACTTCCCCGCGCCGACTTTGGTGCACGTCGCACCATCCACGCACGACGCATCATCGACGCATGTGCCGCCGATTTGTCCGGGCGGAATACCTTCGCCAGATCCTCCCGATCCCCCAGCTCCGCCCGTTCCCGTATCCGGAGGCGGCAACGACGAGCCTTCCGCACACGCCATGAACAGAGCTCCGACGAACCCTCCGAAAAGAACAGCACGACCATGAGATCGAAGGTTGAAGCCCATCGAATGCTCCCTCGCGATGCGCAAGTGGTCCGTCGAGCAGGATTGCGCCCCTGCCCTCGTCCCGCGTTCAAGCCACGTTTCGAGGCTAAATGTTTTGCACACCCGGCGTCAAACGCGTAACTCAATCATTGGTCCGTCACTCGTCCGCCCATGGTCCGCGCTGCTTCCCTTCGACGCCCGACGCCTCCCTCGAGCATTCGCTACGCGATGCTCACGTGCGCGCTCGTGAGCTGCACCGAAGCGCGCAGTACGCAAACGGTAACGACCAACCCGGACGAAAACGAAAAGCCGGCGCTCGCTGCCGCACCCGCCCCAACGCCAGAAGCCGCAAAAACCGACGCCTCGGCCACCATCCCAGCCGCCGCTTCCGCAAAGCCCCCTGCACCCGCCCCGGAAGGGCCCGCTGAGCCACGCATTTGGGCCAAGGCGCGCTTCGCGTGGATACATGCCGACCCGGCGCCGTCACGAGCGTGGATCGGCTACCTCGCGCCAGGAACGTCCGTGCGCCTCAAAGACGGCAACGTCAAAGCCGCACGCACCTTCGGCGGGCGAGATTGCAACGCCTGGTATGCCATCGAACCGCGCGGCTACGTGTGCGCAGGCTCGACGGCAACGATCGATGAAAACGATCCTGCTGTAAAAATATTGCGACGCGACGCCGCCGATACCTCTTCGCCCTGGCCATATTTATACGGCGAGTCACAAGGGACGCCCCGCTATCAACAGCTTCCGACGCGAGCGGAGCAGCGTCGTACCGAACCGGACCTCGAAAAGCACGAAGCGCTCGTGGAAAAAGCGCGAGCGGCGAGCACCGACGACGAGGTTCGCGCCATATCGAAACACTTCGTGGGAATGGACTTTTCCAAGTCGGGCAAAGAGCCGCCCGAATTATTCAATTTCAGCCCGTTATTACGAGAACAACGCAAATTCGTTTATGGTGGTTCGACCATTGCGTACGTTCGCGAATTCGATTTCGAGGGCCGCACGTTCTTGCTCACGTGGGATCAGGCCATCGTGCCCAAGGACCGAGTAAAACCCTATACGAAATCGATGTTTCACGGTCTCGTCCTTGGCAAGGATGCCCAATTGCCGCTCGCTTTTTTTCGCGAAAAGCCTCGTCCGAAATACAAGCGCGGAGACGACGGAAAACTCGTGCAAACCGATCAAACGTGGCCTCGTCACGGATGGGTCGAGCTTACCGGGCAGCGCCTCGAGCAGGACGGGAAGAAGTTCGTCGAAACGAAGGAAGCCGGGGTTTACGCATTGGTGGACGATGCGCAGGTCATCGAGCAGGTAACGAAGGCTCCATGGCTTGGCCAGAAAAACCCCGAATTGCAAAAGTGGGTCGATATCCGCGTGCTCGAAGGGACGCTCGTGGCCTACGAAGGACTACGTCCGGTGTATGCGACGATGATATCGCCGGGTCGAGGGGGCGTTCCTTACGAAGGCATCGATCCCATCAAGACGGCATCGACGCCGACAGGTATTTTCCGGGTCGACGGCAAGTTTCGCACGGCGACGATGGTATCGAGCAGCGACGATAACTTGGTGCATGCCGAAGTAAATTATGTGATGAATTTCCACGGGCCGCATGCATTGCATGGAGCGTATTGGCACGACGGCTGGGGTGAAAAGAAGAGCGGCGGCTGCGTGAATTTGGCGCCTATTGACGCGAAATGGGTCTTCGATTGGACGGATCCGCCGGTTCCCGAAGGATGGCATGGACTACGCGCCATCAAGGAATTCGGTCGGAGCACGATCGTGCGGGTACGAAGGTAGCGGCGAGCGCCCGAATCAGGGAACGCAAGGATTCGCTGGCGGCGGAACGGGCGGGACGACGGCGCCGAGCTGAGCTTTTTTCATCGTGAAGCCGAGACCGATCGAAATGCCATCGCATACCTTCGTCGGATCCTGCGATCCGTCGACCATGATATCCGATGCTTGCCACAATTGATTGATGATGCTCTGCAGCGTGGGACTGTTCGGGTCGCAAAAACTCGAATCGAATGCCGCAGCCACTTTTTTGACTTCGTCGGCGAGATCCTCGGTGCGAATGATGCCTCCGATGTGGCCTTTCGTCGCGATCTGGTTGTTGAGCTCCAAGTCCATCTTCAGCCGCGCTTGACGGACGGGAAGAACCATCCTGAACCCGGCAGTCTTCACGATGAGGTCGAATTGCGAAGGAGGACCGGCTTGAACGAAACCCATTTCGATGCGCGTATTCGCAAAGCTGCATTTCGCCGATGTGGGTACGTTGGGATTCACCAACGACGAGGCATCGATGGGCCACACGTCGTTTCCATCGAAAGACGGTACATACCCGAGATTGCCGCCCAAGAAAAAAGCACTCGACGTCGAACATGGACCTTCGCCCACGTCGTCGATCGACAACAAATACGTATACTCGCCCATCGTTATCGGCTTGTTGTTGTCGGAGCTGAACTCTGAGGCAAGCCCGAGGAAAATCGGCAAGATATTTTTCCCGAATGAGTTGTCGATGCCATTGTGTCCGTCGGGATAGGTCTGCGCGGGTGACCCTACCGCACCAGGTTTGCACAGGTCCGTGGAATCCTTCGTCGAAAAACGCCCATCGATGTCGAACCCGAATGATTTCCAGCCGTTGGCCGGATTCGGCGTTCCGTCCGCATCCGTATCCCCCCAGAATATCTCGTCAATCGCCAATACCGTGCCATTACCAGAATTGCACGCGGGCAACACGACGCCCCCGCCCATTCCACCTGCACCGCCCGAACCTCCCGTGCCGCCAAATCCACCCGCCCCGGCGCTGCCACCCGTGCTGCTAGAGCTTCCGGCCGAACCACCAGCACCTCCCGCACCACCTTGATTGCCAGTAACAACCGTCGATCCGCAGCCGGTAAGGACGGCCAGCGCGACCACTGCACCACCCAAACAAACATTTCGTAACGAGCCAAAGTCAAGCATGATTTTTTCTCCTGTAGCGCAGTCGAGCAAGCGCCACGGGAAAACTTTACGGCAGATGCCGCAAACCCGCAACAAAGATTACTCAGGAGCGCGTCAATTCAGGGCGCCAGCGCGAAGAAACGAGCCATATCCGCGCTGCTGCCCCAATTCAGGCACGACGTCGCCACCTCGAAAAGCCACTTTCCCACGGATGAGCACGGATTCAACGGCGCTGCCTCGATTGACCATGCGTTTCACGCCACCAAACGCCTGCATCGGCGCCTCGTGGTATTCGCCGAGCCGATCATCCAATCGCACAGGATCGATGACCACCACGTCGGCACGTTTTCCCGGCGCGAGCACCCCCGCATCCACGCCAAACCATTGCCCCAGCTCGCCCGTCAACCGCCAAACGGCTTTTTCAATAGGCATCACCGAAGCTCCTCGCGCTTCGGCGTCCCGCACGAGCTTGAGCAAGCGCAGCGGAAAATTATAAAATGCCATGTTACGAATGTGCGCGCCAGAATCGGCAAAACCAATCAATGTCGACTCTTCGGCTACGAGCTTTTCCACGACTTCGGGACGATGATTCCCGATCAGCGTGCGCCAGCGCAATCGCGAACCATGCTTGACGACCAAATCCAAAAACACATCGCCCGGATTCGCCCCTCGCGCCCGAGCTACATCCCCGACACTGCGACCCACGACGCTCGGATCCGGGCAATCGACGATCCACGCATCGTCGAAATCACGATGCCACACGCGCGGCCCGAATTTCTTTTCGACATCACGACGAAACTTCCGTCGATATTCCGGATCGCGAAACAATTCATTGCGCAAGTCCTGGGTCGTCAAATGAAGCGCAGCCTCCCCTGCCGGAAATTCTTCAAAAACGACGAATTCCATTCCATCGGCATACGTTTCGAACGGCATCGGCAACGTTTGCCACCGGAAATCGGCGTTCGTCGCTCGATTGAGAAACCGCGTCGCGGGCCCCAGCACCGACGCTATCCACGGATCCACCTTCACATCCATCAACGTGATGAGCGTCGTCTTCAATGGCTTGCGACCAAAAACTCCCATGCTTTCCATGAGATACGCGAGCAAATTATATTTCGTCACCAAGTTCGGCGCGCCTTGATGAATCCGCCCGCGCCGGCGCAATACTTTGTTGAGCCTCGTGTATTCGCTCCAGGGCGCATAAACGGACGGAAGCGACTTGGACCGAGCGCGATGGCCGTCGAGTTTGTCCCAGGGATTGGTCATGCTGGACAAACCAAGCAGTCCCTCGTCGAGCGCCTCCTCGAGGAAAAGCTCCATCTTTTGCAATTCGTCCTCGGTCGGTTTGACCTTGGGATCCACCGCACGATCGAGCCCCAGCACCGCGACGCGCAAATCGGAATGGCCGAGAAACGATGCAACGTTCGGTCCCAGCGGATGACGGTCCAGAAACGCGGCGTACTCACGAGCATTGTGCCAATTTTTGCGCTCTTTCAAAAGAGGCAATACATATTCACGCGGAACCGATTCGACTCGAGTGAACAAATCCGAACAATCTTCCGCTTCCGATAACACCATGCTAATCGAGCAACTGCCGATCATTACGGTTGTCACCCCATGCCTCACGGATTCACCGAGCGCCGGAGCGGCCAAGACTTCCGCATCGTAATGCGTGTGCATGTCGACAAAGCCCGGCGTGACCCAACGCTCCGCCGCATCAATGACCTCTGGACAGTCGCGCTCGTCGAGCGACTCGGCGCTCGCGGTCACCAATTTGCCGTCACGAATGCCAAGGTGCCGAATGGTTGCAGGTGCACCCGTGCCATCGAAAAACAAGCCATTTTTGATGATGACGTCGAACATCGCGGTGGCTCCTCGTTTTGGCTGCTCGAATGTAACGGAAATCCGATAGCTTTGCTAGTGCAATCACGTGTCACGTCATGCGCCCGTCGATCTTGGCTCCGCCTTCGAGCGCACGGTTCGCACGCGCGTGATGACTTCCTCGACGATTTGTTTGGGCGTCCACCCTTCGGCAATCCACTTGCTCGGAATCGAGTACACCTTTTCGCCCTCGCGGATGTACACCGATGCTTCGTTCATTTCCACGGCATCAATGCGATCGTACGGCACGGTGACGACGGGCGTCCGAAAAATCGGCGCTGACGGGAAGGTCATTTCTTTGCGGCCGAGGTCGACTTGGAAGTTTTTGATTTGCGATATTCGCCATGCGCCAAAGGCGCCCAAGCTCGCCATGCCTGCGGAGAGCAGCCCCATGACGGCGTAAAACCAATCTGCGCCCTCGCGTTCCATGTGGATGACGCCATTGAGAATGAGGCCGCGATCGTTGTTATTTGCTTTGACGAAAAAGAACGCCGCGCATGCGCCGAAGAGGACGAGCGCCGGAATCGTTTCCCTGTACGGACGACGTAAAGGGATGACCGCAATTTTTGATCGTTTTACCTTCTCGCTCATCGTCCCGCTACTCCTCGCATGCCGCCCCCCGCCTCGACGACTCGCCTTACGAGTTCGTCCGCATCCATTCCCGCTTGGTGTTCCGTGAGCACGAACGCATCGCCATCGACAGTCGCACCTATCCAGGGCAACGCGTGCATGTCTCTGCGCCTTCTCGCCGCTTCGCTTACCAGAAAAATGACCGCGCGTCCATCCAAGTTGGCGACGGCGGAAGCCGCCAAAATGTCAGCGACCGCAACGGTGACTCGCTCCCCATTCGCTTCGATGTCGAGCCCCGCCCCAGAAAGCTCCAGCAATTTCACCGGCTCTCCATGACGAACATCGGCGTACTTGGCCAGATCGTGCTGCAGCGCAATCGCGACGCCAATGGCTCCCACACCACCCAATGCAAACCCCATGTAGCTGAGGCTCGGCAAAGGAGCACCCAAGAGCAATCCCCAGATCACGGCAGCGACGAGCACCGCCGTCGCCAGTATGCGAAGGCCAATGCCAAAACGAATTCGCTTGATCGTGCCGCTTTCTTCAACGGAAACCCCTATCGCCATGAGCCCCAGCGCGACGACCGCAAGTCCCGGCGGCGCCTTCAGAAACTCCACGAACCCTTTTAATCCACGAGGCGCCGCCGCGGCCAGACCGAAACAAACGAGCGCCATGGAAAAAGCACGCGCACGAAAACCGAGGAAGTGTCGAATCACGAGGTCCACCACGATAGCACGACTCGGCGCGCGTCGATAGGGCGCACTCGCTGTGGACATGTCTCGCCGATTTCATTACGTTGGATGTGGCGATCGCAACGCCAAACGTGTACTCATCACTCGGACGTCCATGCAATCATCCGCGTTCCTCACCTTCCTGTCCGGCGCCGGCCTCTTCGAATACCTTGGCCTGCATTTCGCCATCTCGCTGGTCGTATCGGCCGCCGGTTTCTATCGCATCTACTACTTCGTCAGCCTCGGCTACGCCTTTTCGATAGCCTTGATGGCGCTCGTGACCCCTTGGCTTTTCCGGAGCACGCTCGACCTTTGGACTGCACTGCAATGCACCGGGCTGCTCGCGTACGGCATGCGCCTTGGCTCGTTTCTCATCCGGCGCGAACGAAGTCCCGCGTACCAAAAGGAAATGGTCGAGGTCATCAAGCGGGGCGAACACATCAAGGGATTCGTCAAACTGATGATTTGGCTCAGCGTCGCGCTTCTTTACGTGCTCATGTTTTCGCCCGCGCTCTTCGCATTACTTCACCATCGGGACGTGCCCGGATCGAGTCCCCTCGTTTCGCAATTCTCGGGTCTGTTCATCATGGCGTGCGGCCTCTTCATCGAATCATGGGCGGATCACCAGAAATCAGCGTACAAGGCGCAAAGGCCCGATCGCTTTTGCGACGTCGGTCTTTATCGCGTAGTTCGTTGTCCGAATTATCTGGGGGAGGTCATTTTCTGGGTAGGAGCGTGGACCGCAGGGATCAGCGCCTACACGCACGTATTGCATTGGGGCATGAGCCTCACGGGGCTCGTCTGCATCGTTCTGGTCATGCTCGGATCCACTCGGCGACTCGAAATGAAGCAAGACGAACGTTACGGATCGAACCCGGAATACCAACGATATACGCGCTCGGTCCCAGTGCTTTTCCCCTTTGTGCCCGTATATTCGTTCAAGAACCTGAAGGTGTACCTGGGTTGAGTGACTTCCGCCGACGTCACGAGCATTGCGAGGTTTTAGAATGAATGACGTGTCCCCTTGGTGGTTTCTCGTGGCGGCAGCCGCAATGGCCGCGTATTGGGTCGTGCAAGTGTTCGGCGCGGCCATCAATACCAAGCTGTTTGCGCAAGTCTTGCAAAAGATCCTCCGCGAAAAGAACGTCGTGCGCGCCATCAAGTTGTGCACCGCCGCAAGCAATGCTCCGGTCGGGGTGGCGACGAAGGAAGCTCTGATCGCGAGCGTATCGAGCGAAGAGGACGAAATCCGACCCGTTGGTTATCGAGGCAATCGCCCCGTGCCGATGGACCGCGTTCGCGCACGAATTCGAGCTCGTTATGACGAAGCGTTTACGAAAACGGCAGCACCGCTGCTGAAAGCCATTCTGCTCGCATTGCCGTCATTCTTTTTATGCCCAACTGCGCTTCTTTTGACGCTGTCGCATTCGGCGCTCGATTGGAGAATCATCGGAGCGTCCGGCGCGGGATTTCTGTTCTTGATTTATGTAGGCTTTACGCATTGGCAGATCATGTCGTCGCGAAATACTGGTTTCGACCTGCTTTGGCCCTCTTTTGAATTCGTGTACGAAAATCGCAAATCGCTCGTGAGCGAAACCATACCGCCACCGCCGCCGCCGGAGGCGCCCCCATTGGCGACGAAAAATGCGCGCCTCACGCTCGAAGTGCTCGAACCGGGAAAACCTTTACGAAGCCTGACGCTCGATGGGCCGGTGATCAAGATCGGGACATTTGCTTCAGCGCAGGTTCAGCTTTCCGCGGAAGGTGTGTCACGCATGCATGCGGTCGTCGAAATGGCCGACGACGGCGCGACCATCATCGATTTGGGCGCGACGAGGCCGACGTGCGTCAATGGGGAAAAGGTGGCGAAAAGGGCGCTTTCAAATGGCGACGTGATTGGAATTGGCGATGCGGAGTTGGTGGTGAGGCTGGAGGCGGGGGGCGAAACTCGGGCTTGAGCGCATCTCGATATTGGAATCGAGGTCGTAGCTCGAATTTTTCCGGCGCTTGCGGGGCCCCGTTATGCGCAACTTGCTACCGCCCGCCCGCCTCCATGTACGCCTTCGCAAGCTGCATCGCGCGGTCTGGGTCCACCATGTTCAAATACGCAATCTTGCCCTTCAAGTACGACTCGAAATGCGGCCGCTTTTCCTTGTTCTGCGCTTCGAGCCCCGTCTTCTTCGCTTGATGCAATATCGCCCGGAGCCGCCGCACTTCCTCCCGCGGCATCGACAACTTGTCATTGACGACGATCCCCGTCACCTCCTGCCGCCCACCCGCGTGCTGCAATCGCCCCTTCTTCGGATTGATCGCAAACCCCTCCTCTTGCACGATGTGCCGAATGCGCGCCAGCAGCATCCCCAAGTCCTTGCGACCCTTCTTGCCCCCTTCGATCTCCTGCATTTCCGCTGAAAACGTCAAATCGTCCGCATAACGCGTGTACGTCCAGCCCATCTTCCGCGTCATCCCCAAAAGACGCCGATCCAACTTACGCGACACCAAATTCGATATCGCAGGACTCGTGCACGCCCCCTGCGGCAACCCTCGATCACCCACCGCCACCCAATACAACGTTCCGTCGTACGTCACCTTACGCCGCGGCGGCTCCGTGCAAAGCAATGCGAAAATCGTCGCCACCGCCGGCGAATACCCGAGCGACTCGAAGAGTCCTCGTACCCGGCCAAACCCAATCGTCGGAAAGAAGTCCGATAAATCCAAATTGATGACGATCCCCTGCCCCACGTGCTCTTTGGCGTTCGTCACGGTTGAACGACCCTTGACGAATCCATGCGCCGGATTTTCCGTCGGCAATTTTTGGAGGATATTATTAAAAATCCATTCTTGGGCTTTCGCGAGGTTCTCGTGCGGCGCCGACAAAAGCCGCGTACCTCCCGAGCGCTTTGGAACCTCGAAATAAACGTAATGCGGCCTCGTCACCGCATCGTTGTGATGGCAAAGCCAACGCAATTTTCCAATGGGCAGGCCCAGCGTTTTGGCCACTTCCGCGGGCGTCGACAGAATGGGCAAACCGTTTTTCTGAAGCGCCTCGACGTTCGCCCGCCTATCGGCCAATTTCCCGGAGACACCTCGTCCCAAGAAAATGATGTCCTCGGCTTTTCGCCGCGCCACGTCCGCCGCGCGCTTCTTCTTGCGCTCCGCCGCGAGCCGCTTCTTTTCGGCTTTCTTCGCCGCTTTTTCCTTCTTCAGCTCGGCAATGGCTTCATCCGCACGCTTGCGCGCCACGGTGCTCGCCAAATTCGCCGCCTCGTGATGCTTCAGCCACAAATCACCAACGCGGTGAATCTCTTCAATCTGCTCTTCCGACAAGAGCCCGCGCAGAATGAGGCCCCGATCAATGAGCGCCGTCCGCTCGTCACTCTGCGGCGGAATCGTATCGACACGACCAATCCACGCCGTTCGAAACGGATCGATCTTGAGCGCACGCTTGCGTAACTCGTCCGCCGATAGCCCCAGAATCCCCGACGCATCGTACGGATCCTTCGGCTTGTCCTTCTTCGGCTTTGCCGCAGCCGTCTTCGCAGGCGTCGATGCCGTGAACGTGCTCACGGCCCCTACAGCACTCGATGCGCTCGCGGTTTTTCCCGACGCACTCGTGGACGTCGTCGCCGGCGTCGAAGCAGGCTTCGCGGCAGGCGCCGGATCGTCCTTTTTCGGCTCACCCTCGCCAGGTTTTCCAGGGCCAATGAATGTCTTGACTTTGTCCCAGAACCCCACGGCAGTCCCTCGTCAGGAAATGGATTTCATCCTTTGAACATCAATCGGTTTGTCGTTTGAAACGCTCACGTCCAGCCCTCCAAGGAAGCCGTTGCACCCGACATCTCTCCTAGGACCGCACTCGATCACGCAGGTACCCGTGCCCTAGGCAGCGTTCAGACCCTCGGGTCTGCTGAGTGAACGCAGCCTAGGGCATGGGGTACCCAAAGAACATCGAGGGTGGGGACGCATGTGGGAACGAACTCCGCCACGGCGGAACGCCGCAGCATGATGGGCTCGAGTGCAACGACCTCCTTGCAAGGCTGGACGAGCAAGCGTCAAACGACATCGACGACCGAATGAAACCGACCAAGACATTACAACGACTTCCGAGCCAAGAGCCAGGCCAAACAAAGCACCGCCGCGCGATCGGCTCGGAATCGATTCGCGATGCGACCAAGTTCTGCAACGACGTCCGGTGCCAAAGCCAACCGCTCCTCCACCGTATCCGCCACTGAACGCGTCGATAACAATTTTGCCATGGGACCATCGGCGAGCGACAGCGCACTCGTCCACGAACGCGCCGCTTGAATGCGCGGCATGCCCAAATCCCAAGCTTCTTCGATGATGCGCGAAACCGTCGTGTTTTTCCGCGCCGCCACTTTGCGCAATTCCTCGACGATTGGCTTCGGCATCGAAAACGGCTCGCCCGACGACCAACGCGACGCAGCCTTCGGAGGCTCGGGCGGCGCTGCCGGCGCTGCAGGCTCCGGCGCGGTTCGTCCTTCTACAACGATGCGGAGCGCAAGTAAGTGTCGACATGGTCCCGCGCGCAAGCCGCTCTTGTGGAAAAACGAGCACGTGCACTTGGCTTTCTTGATGACGAGATCCGCATCGAAAATAGCCTCGCAACTCGTGCCCACCACTTTCGCCGCAACGAGACGCCGTGCCTGCGGCAGCATTTCGTTGCGCGAAATCACAACGCCTGTAGGCATTTGCGGAATCTTCCGCCCCTCGACGAGCTCCGGATGCTCCGGCCCGAGCAACGCTTCGCCAAGCACGTCCGGCATCACCTGCCGATACCGATACACCTGATCGGCATGATCGAAGATGAGCTGCCCTTGCTTGGCCAATCGGTGCAGCGCCGGAACGAGGTTCTCGTCGGACAAACCCGTCGCAGATGCAATCGTCGAAAGGTCCGCGCGCTGCTCCTTCTGCAAAAACTGATCGACGAGACCCATCGTGCGCACGTCCGGAACGCGCGTACCCGCAAGCAGGTCGAGCCCCACGCCGCTCGTCCAATCGTTGGTGGTCCAACCAGATAGTGCCAGGACCAACCTCATGTCGCCCATGTGCGCGATCCACACGCTGGGCAAACCCGATCCGAGCAGCCGCACTTCGATACGCTCGGCCAGCGGCAAAACACGCGCCAGCGAGAACAATCGACGACGACCCCACACCTTGATTTCTTCGGTCGGACTCACAGTTCGTCGCGGCGCCGATCGATACGGACCTCCTCCACCCGACGAGCTTCCAAGCTCGAGTCCCCCGTCGTACACGGGCCCCTTCGATTCGATCTCGATGCCCCACGGGTCGAGGATGATCTTCGGCGCCTTGCCGGGCGTCAGGACAAACCGAATGCTCCGCGGCCCGGTCTTCTCTCGATGACGCTTCAAATACGCCAAAATCGAGTACACGACCTCGACGGGCAGATCCACGCGGCGACTGGGCAAACACGTCGCTGCTTGAATCTGTCCAAACCCGCGAAGCCACGACGGCGGCAGATCGATCTTCTCCTCACGGTAGTCCGGAAGCCCCTCGACCTTCACGTCGAAGCCTGTCGGGTCCACTGACAAACGCGTCTTGCGATAGCTGCGCAGCGTTTGAAAATGCTCGTACAGCGCGAGCGAGTAGTCGACGTTCGTCGTGCCGAGCCCCGCTTCTTGCGAACCGACGAACGAATCTCGGTCCACGGACAAACACCCGTAACTCGACTCGTCCTTGGAAAAACACTCGAAGAAGACGACGTCCGGTGCAACCGTCACGACCGGATCGCACGGGACGAGATGCCGGAACATTTCGGGATCGTTTCGCGCGAGCTCGTTGGCCCAGCGCACACGCGCATCCCAGTAGATACGGTGCATCTTGCGAAAGTCGCTCTCGAGGTTCGGCGGGATCGGCTCCTTGGCAAGCTTGGCGAGCTCTTGCTTCTTGGCCTGGTCGAACATGTCGGCCCGCAGCTTCGCTTCGCGCTCGGCCTCCGCCTTCTTCCACGCCTCGTACGCCGTCTTGTCCTTCTTCTTGAAGCGCAAGTCGCCAACGACGACATCGTGCAGCGCGCTCACCGCTTCACGAAAACGGATCGCGTCACGCAGCTCGGCATCGAAGAACGTCTTGGGACGCGCCAAGTTCGGGGAAAACTTGACGAGCAAACCTTGCGCGGCGCCGAGTACGGAGCTCTTGCCGAGGTACTTCAGGTCGACGTTCATGGCGCCTCCTCGGCAAACAAAGACAGTTCAGGGATCTTGCGTCCCATCGCGCTGCGCAGCGCCGGCGCGCGAAACGCGGCCCGCGATACGGCTGCGAGCGCCGCACGTCGTTCGGGAGGACGAACACTTCGCAAGGCGTACGAAAAGAGCGCGAGCAGAGGTTCGGCTTCGGCGGGATGTTCGACGATACGCGCGGAGATCTGCGCGAGCGCCGTGCGCTTGTGCTTCGCACCTCGATGCACCGCCAGGATCGTGGACGCCCAGATGCGTTGGAGCGCAGTTTGTCCGAGGGCCTTCTCGCGCTCTGCGAGGTGTTTCAGCAGGAAAAACCTTACGTCGTCGTAGGGATTTTCCGCGAGCGATGCCCACAGCGTCGGATCGTCCTTGAACCGCACATCGCGCTCGAAAAGGGCCATGCCTTCGCGCCGCACGTCTTCGTACCGCGCATCGATGATGTCCCGCACGTGCTCCATGCGCGCATCTTTCGATGCTTCGAGCACCGATGCGATCCACTTTGCTGCAGCTTCGCGCACGCGTGGTGCACGCGCCAGCGCAAGACGCAGGACCGATGCAAGCGCCAGTTTGCCCTCGATCTTCTTGCTCTTGGCCCAATCGAAGCCGAGCTCGGCGACGGGCGAGACCGGCGAAACCGCCAGATCGACGCACTGATCGAGCGTGAGACGGGACGGAGCGACGTGTTTACGAATCGCTTCGCAGAGGAAAAAGAGCGCTGCTTGGTTGTCGATCGAGAGCAGGTCGAGCCAGTCCGCGATGGACAAAGTCGCGATGCCTTCCGCGGTCCTCAGAAGCTCGCTGCCGAACGTTTGCACTTCTTCGTGCGGGCTCGCCAAAAGCGGCCTCAGCCTTGCGACGTTCAGCCGATCGAGATCCTGCTTGTACGTGTCGCGCAAGAGGTTCATCGCGAAGACGCGCACGGTGCGGCTCTTCGCTGTCGTCACGAGCTGAAACACGCTTTCGAACACGTTTTGCCAAGCGCGCGGATGAAGCGGCGCGGGTTCCAGCTCGCCGAGCGAATAGCCGCTCGCGACGCGAATGCCGTACGGATCGCGCTTCAGCACCGGCGAGCCGTAGTAGCAGACGTGCACGAGGCCCCACGAATCGAGAAGACGCTCGGGTTTGTCCAAGCAGTCATCGCGATAAAGAACGAGTGCCTTGCGAACGGCAACGCCGTACCGAATGGGGTCCTTGCGCCCGATGTCGCGGAAGTATCGGAGAGCGCGGCGCTGCAAGTAGCGCCTCGTGGCTTTGGAAAAATGCGGCGACGATTCGTTGCGACGACCGTAACGGCGCGGATACCGTTTGTCCCCTTCGAGCACTTTCTTCTTGATGGTTTGCCGTTTCGACCAGTCGTACCTTTCGACTTCGACGAGACGCCTCTGCACCATGCGATCAAAAGCGACCATGAAGTGTGCAATGGCTTCGTCGTCGTGCGCTTTTTCAGCGAGCTTATAGAGCGCCTTGACGAGCGGTCTATGATGCGGTTTGTCGCAGCCGTCGTCGATGTACAGCAGCAGCGCGCGGCGCGCGAACGGCCGGCTGTCGCGGTACCAACGCTCGGCCATCGATTTGAGCTTCTTGCCGGCTTGAAGCGACAGAACCTCGTCGACGAAGCGGTCGTCCCCCGCCTCGAAATACTCGTCGACGAGCAGGTTCGACGAAGTTGTGGGTTTCGTCCGCGCTTTCGACATGCGACGCGGGCACGATACGCAAGAGCATCTCGTCGCGTCAAGCGCTGCGAGCGCCGCGAGCTCGAGCCATCCTCATGTCAGCCAGAACGCGTGCGCTGCACTGCGCAATTTCAATGCAGCTTAGATTCTCGCGTCGTCCTCGAATCGATCCCCCGGCGTACGGCCCCATTGAGAATCGATTGGATGTCGCCTATCGTCGGCGCATGATGCCTTCTCGAACCTTCTTGTGCGCCATTTCAATGTCCCTCGTTGCCGTCGTCGGTTGTGGCGACGATGCCCAAACGACCACTTCGACGAGCAGCTCGTCCGGATCGAGCAGTGGTGATGGCGGCACGGGCGGTAGTGGAGGAAACGCCGGCGGAATGGGCGGCGCTGGCGGCGGCACTGGCGGAATGGGTGGCGCCGGCGGCGGCGGTGGCGGAATGGCTGGGTCTGGCGGCGGCACTGGCGGAATGGGCGGCGCTGGTGGCGGCGGCGCTGGCGGAATGGGTGGCGGAGGTGGTGCCGGAGGCGGCGGTCAGATGTGTAGCCCCGAAGGCCCCTTTGATGGAGCGCCGGTTACCGCGCCCGACAATACGTGGACGTGGGTGCCCGTACCCGAGGCGAAATGCCGCACGGGGAGCGCGACGGGATTTGGTATTCGCATCAATCCGAATTCGACGAAGCTCGTGATTTATCTCCAAGGAGGCGGCGCATGCTTCAACGGTTTGACGTGTACGGCAAACCCCGGATCGTACGGCAGTGGCAACTTCGGCAATGGACCTTCAGGCGGCCTTTTCAGCACATCGAACAATGAAAATCCCCTCAAGGATTGGAGTTTTGTTTATGTCCCCTATTGCACGGGTGACGTGCATGCGGGCAATGCGACGGGCGTCGACGTGCCTGGTGGACTTGCTCCGAAAAACCAATCGTTCGTCGGGTACGCCAACATCGGCCATTACTTGAAGCGCATCATTCCCACCTTCAAGAATGTCACGCAAGTCTTGCTCACGGGCGAGAGTGCCGGTGGTTTCGGCGCATTCTACAATTACGACCGCGTCGCGCAGGCGTTCTGTCCGACGCCGGTATCGCTCATCGACGATTCGGGCCCGCCCATGACCGACACGTACATGACGCCATGCCTCCAGGAACGCTGGCGCACGCTCTACAATTTGAATGCCACGCTTCCGGCCGGTTGCGCCGATTGCGCATTGCCGAACGGCGGTGGCCTCGTCAATGCGTGGAAGCATCTTGCGCTGAAATACCCGACAGCCCATTTGGGCGTGGTTTCGTCGACCCGCGACAACACCATTCGACAATTCTACGGGTTTGGCGCGAACAACTGTGCAAACATCGACGGGTTTGCAGGATCGCTTTCCGAAGCTCAATACACCGCAGGTCTGGCGGAAATCCGCGACATGTTCTTGCAGCCGTCGCCCGCGTGGAGCTCGTACTATATCAACGCTACGACGCACACGTATTTGGGCGGCAATGGCTACTACAACACCACCGTCGGCGGCACTGCGCTCACCACGTGGACCGCAGGCATCGTCGATGGCGCGGCTGCTGCGCACATCGGGCCGTGATCTAGCATCCCTCCCAAGCGGCTCGAGGCCGCGTCATCGTGCCCGAGGTCGGTTGACTGCACTTTTCGGTTGCCGGTCCCCGAACCTTGGTTGATTCTCCCGCCATGACCATCCAGCGTTTGCCATTCCGTCGCATCGCCGTCTACTGCGGTTCGAGCGGTGGAGTGGGCACCCACTATCTCGATGCAGCACGTGAAGCAGGTGCGTACTTGGCCGAGCGCAACATCGAGGTCGTGTACGGCGGCGGGCGTGTCGGCATGATGGGCGCGGTCGCCGGCGGCGCTCTTTCCGCGGGCGGCAAGGTTTACGGGGTCATTCCCGAGAAGCTCAAAACGCGGGAAATCGCGCATGACGGGCTCACCGAGCTTTTCGTCGTCGATGGCATGCACGCACGAAAAACGATGATGGCCAGCATGTCCGATGCGTTCATCGCGTTGCCCGGCGGCTGGGGGACACTCGAAGAAATCTTCGAAGTCGTCACGTGGACGCAGCTCAACTATCACAAAAAGCCCGTGGGTCTGCTCAACGTGCGAGGGTACTACAACTTTCTCGTCTCATTTCTCGATCATGCCTCGACCGAGGGTTTCATCCGCCCTATACATAGGCCGCTTTTGTCGAGCGCCGATTCGCTCGAACAATTGCTCGACCGGATGGCGAAAACGATCATACCCGACATTGGCCGCTGGATTGACAAGCCCTGAACCTTTTTGACCTCGAACGATCGAGCTTGGCATGACGAACGAACGAAAGATTCCCGAAGGACGCTTGGGCAGGTTCGTGCGCCTCGCGAGCGTGGGTGCTCGCACGGGCGTGAGCCTCCTCCGAAGTTCGTCACCTGCGGACGTTGCGGCGGAAAAAGCTGCCGAAATGCTGGGCACGTTGCGAGGGCTCGCGGCCAAAGCGGGTCAAATGGCGAGCTACGTGGACGGGATGATTCCGGAAGCGCAACGCGACGCGTATGAAACGGCGATGAAATCGCTGCGCGCAGCGGCTCCGACGTCGTCTCCGGCGGCCATTCGCAACATCGTGGAGGAAGAGCTGAAAGCGCCCATCGACAGACTCTTCGTCGAATGGGACGACAAACCTTTTGCAAGTGCATCGATTGGACAAGTGCACCGAGCGCGGCTCGAAGATGGACGCGAAGTCGCCGTGAAAGTGCAGCATCCCGGCATTGCGAATGCGGTGGAAAGTGACCTGCAGAATGCCGATGTCATGGGCGGCATGGTATCGGTTTTGGGCCCGAAAGAGCTCGATCCGAAAGCGGTTTTGGCGGAGCTTCGTGCTCGTTTCACCGAAGAGCTCGATTACGAGCTGGAGGCGCGTAGGCAGCGTAAGTTCATCGAGCTTCACCGGGGTGATCCGGCCATACGTATTCCCGACGTCATTGACGATCGCAGTGCCAGACGCGTATTGACGACGACACTCGCGCGCGGTCAAACTTTGGAAGAGGCGAGCCTGGCGGACGAAAAGACGCGCAAATACTTTGCGGAGACGATGTGGCGTTTCGTGTTCAAAGGAAACCTCGTCGGGGGCATGTTCAACGCCGATCCGCATCCTGGTAATTACATTTTTCAGGATGGGCAGGTGGTATTTCTCGACTTTGGCTGCGTGCAGCCCATCGAGGACGACAGGCTCGAGCTTGCGCGGAACATTCACCGTGCGGCGATGAAGAAGGACGAACATGAATTTCGCGAGGCAGCCAAACTGATTTTGAACACGCGTGGCGGGGTATACGAAAAAATGGCCACGGATTATTCACGACGCTGCTTCGAGCCGCTTTTCAATTCGCCTTACCGGATTACGCGCAGTTACGTGGTGACGCTGGTGGAAGGCGTGAAAAACATGAAAGAAGCCGTCCTTTCCAAGGAAAACGGCAACTTCGTGCAATTGCCTCCGGGGATGTTGTTCATCAATCGGCTGCAATTCGGCTTCTATTCGGTGCTCGCGCGGCTCGACGTGGAAGTCGATTACGCGGCCATCGAGAAACGGTTTTTCCAGGAAGCCGGGTTGCTTTAGAAACGCGTGACGGAGAGCCCGCCCGTCGTGTTACCGTCCGAAACCACCACGCTGTTGCAAGAGCTCGTTCTCGAGCTTGACGATCTTGTTGTAGACGCCGATCGTCAATAGCGTCGGCGCCCATTGGCCTACGAAGTTGGCAAGCTCGAGACGTCGGGAAAAACCAATTCGTCGTTGCGGCTGCGCCGATGCCGCAAGACCGGCCGAAAGCACGATCGAGCCGAACGCGAGCAGCAAATACGTTATCGACGGCAATCGTGAAGTCTGCCGCTCGATGAGCTGGGTCGCTTTGCCTTCTTGCTTGCTCGGCGCCATTCCCTGTGTCGAAACGTCGAACGACTGGTTCATGGTGTGTCCTCCTGGGCCAACCCTGGGCCCGCGACTGCGGGTGCCTTGCGACGATCACGCCAAGGGCAAATCCGTGCACCAGAGAAGCAGCAGACCGACCTCGAGCATGCGACCATCACGAATTTTCAGAAAATGGACCAGCTCCATCAACACATATTGACAACCGCCTCACGCTCCGCTGTCATCGCCTCACGGCCGAAGCGGAAGGAAGTACATCGATGAACGCCATGGTCCTGTGCCCCGCCTGCAAACGCCATGTTTTTGCCGGCGAAATCGCATGCCCCTTCTGCGGTATCGGATTTTCGCACGCCGCACACCCTTCGGCCCCAGCCGCATCGCCCGAGCTTTCGCGCGCGCAAAGGTACGTCGTCGGAGCAGCCATCGCCGCCTCGATGGCCACCGCAAGTTGCAGCTCGCCCACCGTCGTGCACAACCCAGACGAGCTCGGAAACGTCACCGTCGACGTCAACGACACTCAGACCGATCGCAATTCGAAAGAATCGCTCGAGGTCGCGCGTGATCCCGGCGGCAACGACGACAATGCGCTCGCCGAGGAAGAAGCGAGGCGGGCCGAAGCAGAACGACGCCGGCGCGAAGAAGAACAACGACGCTTGCAGCTTCAAGAGCAGCAGGAGTGGGAAGAACAGAATCGCTGGCGACACCGCGGTGGTGGGCAGTGCGTCAATGGCGTTTGCCCACCCTACGGTTGCGTTTTTCCCGACGAAGCCTGCGACATCGTACGCGTTTGAACGGGTTTGTCCGTGTCAATCGTGAGCCGAGACAAACCCGACCTGGGGCCGAACATGACCGATCGGCAGGCCCTGCTCGATAGTCCGCGTCCGCGCAGTTTGCCCATCTTGCCCCCAAAAGAGCGCACGAGAAGCCAAGCGCGCGGGCATCACGAGCCTCTCGCCGAAGAAACGCGCGAAGTCGATACGGCATGTCGCCCCATTTATGCCGTGTGGGAATTGACGCTCGCTTGCGATCTTGCGTGCAGACATTGCGGTTCGCGAGCAGGCGGCGCACGTCCGGACGAGCTCGATACGGCCGAAGCGTGTGAGCTCGTGCGAGAAATGGCCGAGCTTGGCGTGCGCGAAGTCGCGCTCATCGGGGGCGAAGTGTATTTGCACGACGGCTGGCTCGACGTCGTGCGCGAAATACGTCGCAATCAAATGCAATGCACGGTGGTGACGGGAGGACGCGGGATCACGCCCGAGCGAGCGCGGGAGGCGAAAGAAGCGGGCGTGCAAAGCATGGCGGTTTCAATCGACGGAGATGAAGCAACGCACGATCGATTGCGCGGTTTGTCCGGGTCGTATGAGGCTGCGCGAAGTGCGCTTGTGAATGCGAGGCGGGCGGGCATGCAAGTCGCCGTGAACACGCAAATCAATCGGCTCAGCATGCCCGATTTGCCGCACATTTTCGATGTGCTCGTCGAAAGCGGTGCCCATGGCTGGCAGTTGCAGCTCACGGTACCCGTGGGTCGCGCAGCGGACGAACCCGACATCATTTTGCAGCCGTATGATTTGCTGGAGCTTTTTCCCATGCTCGCTTCATTGAAAGAACGCTGCAATGAAGCACGCATCAAATTGATGCCGGGAAACAATATCGGTTATTACGGCCCGTTCGAACACATTTTGCGCAATTTTACCACAGAAAAACATGCCGAATCCTGCAGCGCAGGACGCTCCACGCTGGGAATCGAATCGAATGGCGACATCAAAGGGTGCCCTTCACTTCCAACGGAATCGTGGGTCGGCGGCAACATTCGCAAATATAAATTGCGCGACATCTGGGAGCGCTCGTCCGCGCTGCGGCACATGCGAGATCGCGGCCCCGAAGAACGCTGGGGATATTGCAAAACCTGTTATTATGGGTCGGTTTGTCGTGGCGGATGCACGTGGATGGCCACAGCTCTATTCGGCAAACCCGGCAACAATCCGTATTGTCATCATCGAGCGCTCGAAATGCATCGCGTGGGCAAACGCGAACGTGTCACGCGCATTCAAGAAGCCGAAGGGTTGCCATTCGATCGCGGCGCATGGGCGCTCGACGTCGAAGACGCGCGTTGATACTAACCCCGCAAGAGCGGCGTCATCACGTGCAGCACGATATCTGCCGTAAAATGCAGCACGATCGCGTGCTCGAGCCCATGCCGCACATAAACGATACCCGCCAGAATGCCGCCGATCGCATTGAGCAGCAAAGTTCGCACAATGACAATCGGTAGCGGTGGCCATAATGTAAATGCTGTCGGCAAATGCCCGGCGCCAAACAAGAGCGTCGCGAAAACCACGCCAAACGTCAGCGCGATCGTTCGCCCTCGCCCCTCGAAACCAATACCTTTCGCCAGCGCCCAAGCCGCTATCGATGCCACCCCGAGGCGCAAGAGCACTTCCTCGGCAATGCCTCCGTAAAAGCTCGCGAGCAGTCCTTGAAAGGGTGTCGGCTGCGGCAATGCCCCACGAAGCGGCGTTGGCATGCGCGATGCAAAAATCATATCCAGTAAGACGATGACCAGACCGCCCAGCGCGCCAAGCAAAGCCGCCCACGCAAACGTCTTGGGAATCGGCGGGCGTTTGCCGAAAAACCATGCTTCGACGAGCGGACTGCCAATGCCGAGTTTCCGGCCGGCCGCCGTTCCTGCCCACGCCAGGAAAAACGCAAGGAATCCCGTCTGCACAACCGTTGCGAGCACCAAAACCGGCAAAGGGGGACGGTTTGGGATGTCGATGCCTTCGAAAAGGGCCATGAGATAAGGCATGAGCAGCAGCGTCGCGATCATCGACAAAACTGTCCATACCGCCGCAATTCGCCAAGCAGGCGGAGCAGGTTTCAATGCTCCCGAATCGTCACTCATTGCGCAATCTCCTCGGCCCATTTCAAAAACGTTTCCACCACGCGCTCGTCCCACTGTCCTTTGCGTGGACTCGCGTAACTCTCTTCGATGCTCGCGTGACGACGCATGTCGTGTCCCACCGCGGAAAGCTCGACGAATTGCACGCGCGCGGCATCAACCTCGGCAACTGCATCCGCCAATGCGCGCCCTTCATCCGGACCACAGGCCCAGTCGTATTCGCCATGCATCACGAGCACATTTGTACGCACGGTTTTCCAAAGGGCAACGAGGTCCATGCGTTCGAGCTCTTGAAAAAACGACGCATGCCGGCCAAACATCGTTTCGCCATGGCAACCACTACCTACCATCCACCCGAGGTGCGGCCTCGTCGCAAATACCTGAAAGGGCAAATGCCCGCCGCGACAAACCTCGGTATGCATTTCAGCCCAATCAGCGACGTATTCCTCGAGCTCCTCGCCCGACATTCCTGCAAGTTGCCTTTGCCTGCGAGTTGCTCGCACGATACAATCGACCCACCGCAGAGCAGACGTCCCGAATACGGCAATCCCCGCGAGGTTCGCACCTTCACCGGCGAGCACCGGGGCAATCATTCCACCCACGCTATGGCCAAACAAAATCACATTCTTGATGATGGGCTCATGGGCGAGAAAATCCAACGCGGCACGGTATGCGGCAATCTCGGCGAAAAAATTTGTATTTTGAATGGACGGGCCTTCGCTGTCTCCCGCGCCGCTACGCTCCACGCGCAGCGTCGCCAAACCTGACGCGGAAAACCCTTCGATGAGTTTTCGTAATGGTTCGTCGGGGTCCGTCGATAGCTCGCACGATTGCGTACCGAGCCCTTGCAAATACAGTACAGCGGTAAACGGTGGTTTGGCCCCGATCGGCGTCGTCAATAGAAGTCGTTGTCGATGCTCGAATACCGTAATGTGTTCCAGATGCACGTCCGCATTCGCCACGCGTTCGATGGGTAGCGGCGACGCTTCACCAACGAGCGTACGCTTTTCGCCGGCGCGATCGACGACGAAACGCAGCGGCTTTCCGGCTTCGAGCGTCCGAACATGATGCGCAAGCTCGCGCGGGTCTGACACTTCATGGTCGTTCACCTGCACGAGCCGATCGCCTGGACAAACGCCCGCGCGCGCCGCAGCCCCTTCGGGCGTGACGCGCAAAACCTCGATTCCACCTCGGCCATCATCCGAGCTGCGCCGTGCACGTAGCTCGAATCCTAAAAAAGCCCTACGAGGAAGTCCCGACGACTGATACATTGGCCCGAGTATGACACGTCGAGCAGAGCTCATCCATATTCATATTCGTTCCGACGAACAGGCGCGAGCGGAACTGACAACCCTCCTTGCTCCCGCCGGGCGGAAGTTAGAGTTCGTCGACGAGGCGAACATCGCGGCTGTTTTGCCGGATGTGGAAGTGTTGCTTTGTGGATATGCGCCTCGAATCGACTGGTCGGCTGCGGTGCGCCTTCGATTGCTGCACTTCATGGGAGCTGGCGTCGATTACCTTTGGCCCGCAAAGGGTCTCGATCCGCGCGTCGTCATTGCCAATGCGCGGAGCATCCATGCGATGGAAATGCGTGATCACACACTCGCGATGATGCTCGCTTTCGAGCGGGAATTGCCACGGGCAATCGAAGAGCAAGCCGCGCGACGCTGGGAGCCTTTCGTTGCAGGCTCGGTCGCAGGAAAAACCTTGGTGATCATGGGACTTGGTGAAGTAGGCCTTCCCATTGCAAAAGCAAGCCAAGCTCTGGGAATGCGGGTGATTGGCATGAGAAACCGCCACTTACCCACATCGAACGTGGACGAGCTCGTACATGCGGATGATCTTCGGAAAGTTTTGCCGCTCGCCGACTATTTGGTGATTGCAGCACCACTCACGTCGCGCACGCGGGGCATGCTGGGTGCGACCGAGCTTTCTTTGCTTCCGCCGCACGCGGTCGTCGTGGTCATTTCGCGCGGAGGCATCGTGGATGAAATGGCGCTGGTAGATGCACTGCACAATGGCCGTATTCGAGGCGCAGCGCTCGACGTATTTGAAACGGAGCCGCTGCCGGCGTCGAGCCCACTTTGGACGACGCCGAATCTCGTCATCACGCCGCACATGTCGGGTTTCGTGCCGAGATACCTCGAACGCGTCGTGTCGTTGTTTTTGACGAACCTCGAACGATTCGAGCGTGGGGAGGAAATTCTCACGCCCGTGGATCGCGAGCGCGAGTACTGAAAACGCCTCCGGCCACGACCCAATCCTCTTATCCATCATCCCAAAATTTCGACCCACGCTTCTGGTGGAGAGTGCATAGACGACGTCTTTGCGCCCTTGCGTCTTTGCCTCTTTGCGTTGAATTCTTCTTCCCAAACGCTCCGTGTTGCGATAACGTTTTGCACAGCGGCCCAGGAACCGCTTCGATTCCGTACGATTTGGAGCTCGTGGTCATGCGAAACGTCGTTCTCCTTCTTGCGATCGTTGCCCTTGGGGCATGCAACAAACCGGATGCTGATCAATCCAAGCCTGCTGCGAAGCCGGCACCGGAGACAACTGCATCGGCAGCCAAGCCTCTTGCAACGGAGACGGCACCCACACCCGCCGCTCCTCCGCCGCCGACGAGTCTTCCTGCGCGCCCCGGTCGATCTCTGGCGCCGACACTTGCTGAATGGAATGCGCAGCAGAAAGAGGTGACGGTCAAGGGGTCGTCGGCATTGAATTGCGAAACGAAAATCGTGCGTGAATACCTGCGCGTGAGCTGCCGTGGGAAAAACGATTCAGGCGGCACGCCTACGAGTATCGTGATTCAAAAAGGCGGCCATGGCGAGGCAATCACGTACGTTGGCCCGGGAATCACGAGCCTCGTCGTGCCGTTCGTCGAGGGGATCGACTTTGCCGCCGATTTTTCTTGGACCGACAAGAGCCACAAATTGGTCGTATCGTGGCCCAGGGGCAACAAGCAACCGGCCGTCGTCGGCGTATTCGAGGGAGCAAAATCGCCCATCGACGGGACCAGCGATGCGGCGCTCGCAGAAAAGCTCTGCAATTGTCATCGAAAAGTCACCAAGGAAAATTCGTGTGAAAGCATGATTGGCGGTCCGAACGTGGATTGCGACCGCACCTACGGCAACGACTGCGAAACGCTGCTCGAGTGCTCGCGCGGGGAACCTGGGGCATGGCCGAGGTGTCAGCCAGGCTGGGTCAATGCGGGCATTGGATTTTGTTTTCAGCAATGCGGCGACGGAAAAGCCGCTTGCCCTGCGAATCACACGTGCGAGGACATCGGCAACGGCAACGTGTGCGTGGCGAACTGAGCTCGCGACGGAAAGGGCTTCATCGCAGCGGGAAGACCCAATGTAAACGAGGCTCGAACGACGAATGGATCGATCTCGAAAGTGACACGTCAAAGACCGGCCGCATCGCCATCGAGGAGCAGAAGAGGACATGTTACGCACTTGGAAAACTGATCATTCGCTCGCCATCTTGACTCTCTGCGCGACGAGTGCGTTTGCACCGGGTTGCATGAAAGGATCGGCTCCGAGCGAAAAAGCTCAGGAAGCACCTGCCGCATCTGCGGCTACCGCGCCAGCCGACAAGGAAAAGGAAAAAGCTTTCGCTGCCAGTCCACCACCTCCAGGCATGCTGGAAGTAAAGCCCGCGCCTCCCAAAATGAACATTGCGGGTGGCGGTGGAACGCGGAGCGGCGAAGCCGGCGCAAAAAAGGGTGACTCCGGGTGGATGGCTGGCAATTCCACGATAGCGCCTCCCGCGCCAGCCGAAACGATAGCGCCCATCGATCCCAACGGCCGGTTTGCCACGACATACCGTCCGGGTGGTGGACACCTTGCAGCATTCGAAGCGAACGTTGCTCGAGGAATCATTCCGATGGCCGAACGGGAGCTCGTTTCGGACGTGGGAGCGCGATACGTGACGGCATTCGAGGTGCCGAAGGGCAAAGCATTGGGCGTCAAAGCGGACCTCGAACGGAGCAAGCTTCCCCCGTCGGGCAGCCCGTTTCACGTTCGCGTCACGTTGAAATCGTCACCGGACAAACCCAAAGAACGGCCCCATCTATCGGTGCATTTGGTGCTGGACGTGAGCGGATCGATGCAGGGCGAATCGATCAAGCAAGCTCGCACGGCCGCCCAAGCGCTCGTGGACAAACTCGCCCCGACCGACGACTTTTCCCTCGTGACGTTTTCGAGCGACGCGGACGTGCGCATTCCGGACGGTCCGGTCGGTTCCCGTCGAGACTCCATCAAGAGAACCATTGCGGAAATCAAAGAAGGCGGCGGAACGAACATCAGCAAAGGGCTCGAATTGGGTTATCAACAGGCGCAAACGAAGAGCATTCCGGCGGATGCGGTGCGAGTCGTTTTGCTCTTGTCCGATGGTCGCGCCAATGCAGGAATTCTTTCCTCCGAAGGCATGTCCAAACTGGCGCTCGATGCATTTCAAAATGGCATTCAAACGAGCACGTTTGGGTTGGGAGCCGAATACGACGGCGCGCTCATGAGCACCATCGCGGAAGATGGCGCGGGCGGCTATTATTACTTGCGCGATGCGGATCAAATCGCCCCGGCGCTCACGACGGAAATGGACAAACGCCTCGATCCCGCAGCAACGGCGGTCGAATTGCGAATTCGGCTCAAGAAGGGTTTCGATTTGCTGAAAGTGTACGGTTCGCGGCGGCTTTCCGCAGCCGAGGCGCAACGCGTACGAGCGCAGGAGGTTGCGGCCGACAAGCAAGCCGAACAGCGGGACAACATCAAGCAAGACCGCAAGGACGACCTCGAAGGGGGAATGCGGTTTTTCATTCCGGCATTTGCTGCCAATGACAGTCATGCCCTGCTTTTTCAGCTTCGAGCTGCCGCGGGCGTCGGAAAAGCGCCGCTTGCATTGGTGGAGCTGAAGTACAAGGACCGCATTACCAAGAAAAACGTGACGGAAGAGTTCCCCATTGAAGTCGCGTGGGCCGATTCGGATGCGGCGAGCGGCGCGACGATCGATGCATCGGTTGCCAAAACGGTGCAAGGGTTTGCCGCAGGCGAGGCCTTGGCGCTCGCCGCGACGCGCGTGGCCCAAGGCGACCGGCAAGGCGCGATCACGGTGCTCACGGAGCGCGAGACCATTTTGCGCGAAGCTGCCAAGACGCTGGAAGAGCCGCTCTTCTTGAACGACGCCGACCGTCTCGCGCGCATGCGCACGCATGCAGGCACGAACACGGGCATGGGCGATCCGCTGCTCTTCGCCATGCTGCTCGAAACGGCGAGCCGATCCCACTTGCGATAAACTGCGACAAACCCCGATCACCGAACGCGCATGTCTGCACCCATCATCATCAAGGTACCTCTCGACAAACCCGCCATTGCGATCGACGTGCCGCAAGGAACGGAGATCGTACTCACCGGCTCGTATACGTCGCGGCACGACGGCTCGGTGATTGATGCGGCCACGACGACTTGGCCCGCGGGCTCGCCTGGAGGAGCATCCGTCGACGCAATTGGTCTCATTGACCTCGAAAGCGGCGGATTTCACATGACGTCGCGCGATGTCGCCAAACACGAAGTACGCGCGATTGCGACCGACAAAGGGGGAGAATCATGCGCAGCTGCGGGCGTTTCCGCCCCGTGTCTGGTCGTCAACAAGCGCATTGCATTGCAAAAGCGGCTGATGGGTTGGGATGATTTTCGAAGTACGCTCGACGGCGTAGGCATCGAAGTCGCCCTGCCTGCACCCGTCGCGCCGCCGATCGTACCGCCGAAAGCGATGCCTTTTTTGGAGGTGGGCGCCGCCATTGTGATCGGTGGCATTCTTGCCATGGGCGCATGGCGCTGGAAAAAGGGGAAAGACGCGTCGCCCGAAGGCCAATTGCTCGCACTGTCGCGCAAGGTCAAAACGCAGCTCGATCGCGCCGATCAAGTGGTCGCCGCACCGCTGAAGCCCACGGTCGATGCTGCAATGAAGGCCATTCGCGAAAAGCGCGTGGATGCTTCGTCGAAAGAAGGAAAACGCGTTGCCGAGGCATTACGACGCGTCAATGAAAGACTCGAGGCAACGATGCGCGAAGAGCAAGCGGCGAAAGAACAGGAAGCCGCGGACGAGCTCGTGCGTGAAATGGAAAGCGCGCTCGAAGCAGCCGACGAAATGAAGCGCGCGCATCCTTGAAAATGGGCATCAGCCGTGCGCGACGGTCGCCACGACGGATTCGATTGCAGCGGCGAACCGAGCCTGCTCGGGCAAAAGGCTCACCACGAGAAACCCTTCGCGATCCATTTCAAAAAAATATCCCGGGTGCACGATGACGCCATGGTCACGCACGAGTAATTCGACCCAGGCGTCTTCATCCCGCGTCCGAGCGACCTCCAGAATGGCGTACCAGCCGCCGTCCGTGGGTAAACGTCGAACGGCCGCATGCGAACCGGCGTTTGTTATGGCCTTGTCGAGCGCTGCCAAGTTGTCGGCGACGCGCGTGCGTACCGCGGCTTGAATGCCGTGACGAGCGGCCAGCAATTCGGGAAGTGCGAGCTGCGCTGGAGTCGATACGGAAAGGTACGTATCCGCAACGACTTCGAGACGCGCGATGGCTTCTTGCACGAGCGCATCCGGGCCACATACCAATGTAAACCCGACTTTGCACTGGGGCAGAAGCAGACTTTTGGATAGGCCGGCCATGACGAACGTGAGCGCATTTCGTTCGGTTGAAAAACTCGGCAATCGATTGTCGGGCAGAGCTCCGTGTGCATACTCGGCAAAAACCTCGTCCACGACGAGCGCAAGGCCGTGTTTCGCAGCGAGCGTCGATAACATGACCGCTTCGTCTCGGCGCACGAAGGACCCCGTGGGATTGTTCGGATGTACCAGAACGATGGCACGTGCGCGCCCTTCGGCTTTTACGATGGCTCCCTCGAGCGCATCGAAATCAATGCGCCAGGCCTCTTCGCGCACGAGAGGATAGCGGTCGACTTCGACGTTTTCGAGCCGCGCGAGATAATCGAAGAGCGGATAGGAAGGCGCAGGTATCAGCACGCGATCGCCATGTTCGCAGAGAAGCTTGAAGATCCACGCGTACGCCTCGCTCGTGCTCGCGCTCAGCACGACTCGGTCAGGATCGGCGGGAAGACCGCGTTCAGCGAAATAACGCGCCACGGCTTCGCGAGCAACCGGATGGCCAAGCGCATGCGGCTCGTAGGCACTGCCACGCGGATGCCCGAAAAGTGCAATGAGGTGGTCGGTATTGACGATGTTGCAGCGAGTAGGATTCGATTCGGTGAGGTCGACGAGGGGCCGGCCGGAACGGCGAGCGTCGCGGATGAGGGTAGCGAGGGGGTTCTCGGAGCGGTCCCACGCGGTGCGGCGGGAGAAGCGGAGGGGGGTCATGCGAGGTGCGAGCTTGCTGCTAACGGCGCCCAAATGCAAGAAATTCGCAGGTTGGTACGGTGCATCTGCAACTAGTCAATCTTAAACTTGACAAGTTGCAACTTGACAAGTTACGACTTGGCTAGTTTAGACTTGACAAGTTTCCCACAGGCGACTATCGTGTGCGATGAACGAGGACGGTCTCCGTGAACCCTCAGCCTATCTCCAACTTCATCGGCCGCGACGCCGAATTCAGAATGCTCGAGGCGGAACACGACGCCCAACGCAGCTCCTTCGTCCCCATCTACGGTCGACGCCGCGTCGGCAAAAGTGAGCTCATCCTACGGTTTCTGACCAAGCGCAAAGGCATCTACTTTTTGGGCAAGCGGGCACCCGCGGCCATGCAGATCCGTGAATTCCTCGAGGAATCAGCCGCCGTCCTAGGTGAACCCCTCCTCGCTTCCCTTTCCACCGATAGCTGGAAAGTCGCGATCAACGCCGTGGTATCACAATGGCGATCCACAGAAAAACTGGTGCTGTGCTTCGACGAATTTCAGTGGATCGTGGAACAAAGCCCGGAATTACCCAGCGTCTTGCAGGAATTCTGGGACTTGCACTGGAAACGGTCGCCCAAGGTCATGCTCATTCTCTGCGGCTCTTACGTAGGCTTCATGGAGCGCGAGGTTCTGGGTAAGAAAAGCCCACTTTTTGGACGCCGAACCGCACAAATCAAACTCCGCCCCTTCGATTATCGAGAAGCTGCGCTCTTTCATCCGGGCTACTCGCTCATCGATCGAGCCAAAACCTACTTCATTTGTGGCGGCATTCCCCTTTACCTCCGTAGCTTCTCTCCACGTCGATCCGTAGAATCCAACATTGCCGAGGCCATCCTGACCGAATTTGCACCATTGCGTTACGAACCAGATTTTCTTCTACGTGAAGAGCTGCGCGAGGTTTCCAGCTACTATTCCATCCTGGTCGCGATGGCACTCGGCGCGCACACGGCCTCCGAACTCGCTCTCCGCACTGGTATTGATGACCGGGCCCTCCAATACTACTTCAAACACTTGCTCGAACTGGGCTACATCGCGCGTCGGTATCCTCTCACCGGAAAAGCTCCCGTTGCACGACACGTCCATTACGAGCTCGACGACCCACTCCTTCGTTTCTGGTTCCGGTTCGTTTACCCGAATACGAGCTTCATTGCGCAAATGGGTCCAAATCGCACCCTCACCGATAGAATCCGCCCCGCGCTCGATGCATACTTCGGACACTCGTTCGAACGCCTTTGTCGCGAAGCATTGCCAGTCATCTACAATCGCGAAGGGGTTTCCTCATCGTTCGACGTCGGACAATATTGGGACAAAAACGTTCAAATCGACATCGTCGGTCTGCGCGATGATGGAATCACCGATCTGGGTGAATGCAAATGGGGCAAAACCCCCAGTGCATCCGCCCTCATTGCCGAGCTGCAAAGCAAGGTCGGCCGTTATCCAAACCAGCGTGGAGCAACCATAAGTCGACGCATTTTCGTACGTGAACGTCCACGTGCCGAACACGATAGCGTCATCTGGCACGATCTCGAAGATCTCTATGCAGATCCCAAGTCTTCCTAGCGTTCGCAGCCAATCGTCGCGTCAACTACCCGAAAGCGCTTTCGCCGGATCCACTTTCGACGCAGCTCGCGCGGGCCCTATGGCTCCAAGCACCGAAAACAGCAACGAAAACCCCAATCCGACGAGCCAAAGCCACCACGGAAACGCAAAAAATGTCGACGGCTTGAACGGGAAATCCGGGAGCTTCTCCGCAGCCAATACATCCGCCACGAATGCCAAAATGCGCGCGACGACGAGCCCCACCGCTCCCGCGGAAATACCAACCACGGCCGCAAGGGAAATCGTCCACGCAGCTATCTCGCCAGATGCCGCACCAACCGCCCGATAAAGCGCAATCTCCGAACGACGCTCGAGCACGAGTGCTCGAAACGTTTGTGCAATGCTCGCTGCACTCACGATCAGAATCACGCCCGCAACGAGCGATAGCAACGCCATGACGCCCGAAATGAGCACGCTCACGTCACGCGCTCGCGAATCTTTCGGCGTGAGTCCAATACGCGCCGCCGCAGTAACCACCGGCGCAACGTCCGCCCCAGACCCGACCTCGACCACGACGCTCGAATAACGCTCGGCTGCGCGGTCTCCGCCATATTCACGATTCCAACGTTTGACCACGCCAATCGGAAACGTGAGCCCCAAATCGACGGCGCTCGGCGAAATGCCCACGATCTTCGCTTTGACCGTGCGCGGCGCCCCCTGCTTCGCTCGCCCAAGAAGGCTCTCGCCAAGCCGCATGTTGAACGTCACGCTCTGCGCACGCGAAACCAGCGTTTGCCCAACGGCCGGAAAACCATGCGCCGGCGCAATCGTCTTGTCGAAAATCTCCACCAGATACCGACTGACAATCGCAGGCACCGGTGCCGAGCAACGTCCTGACGTAGCACCGCTCGGCAGTTCACAATACTTGTCCGGCCCGCATGCAGCGTCGTCCTTGCACGTGGGACCGGCAGCATCCATCGGGTCGGCAAACACATCGGTCCGCACGTCCGTCGCCGCGAGCATCGGTTCGATGCCGTCACCCGGCAGCTCGCTCGAACCAACGTCGTGCCCGAGCAGCTCGCGCCCGCCACGCGCGCTTGCAGGAAACGCGAGCGACAACTTCGGGAGCACGTGCTTCACGCCAGGCGCGGCCGCGATCGTTTCGATGTCCTTCGGCGAGATGCCAGGCACTTCGCCCGCGCCCAAGAGCAAGCCCAAGAGACCTGGATCTCGCGCCTTTGGAGGTTCGAGCTCGACGCGATGAATCGGAAACACATCGCCCAGAAGCACGGTGCGCACGCCGAGCCCGAGTGCCAGGAAAAACACCAGCGTGGCCGATCCAGCCGCGATGCCAAACGCACTCGATGCAAGCGCCCCGCGTGATCGAACGAGGTCCCGCCGAACGAGTCGCACGAGCGCAGACAGCTTCATGAATTCTCCAGCGTTGCGACACGCCCGTCTTGCAACCGAACGATGCGGCTCGCAACGCGCGCAAGACGTTCCTCGTGCGTCACGGCAACGATCGTCAAGCCATCTTGCCGATAGAGCTCCTCGAACAGAGCAATCGTCTGCGCACCGGTTTCTGCATCCAGGTTCCCCGTAGGTTCGTCGCAGAGCAAAAGTTTGGGCTTACGCAAGAGTGCCCGCGCAATCGCGACGCGTTGTCGCTGGCCTCCAGACAATTCCGCAGGCGTGTCCATGGTTCGATCAGACAAACCAAGTCGTTCGAGCAGCTCCTTCGCTCGCCGAACGTCCAGCGCTTCGTCCGCTTCGGGATCGAAGAGCGCCGGGGTCGTGACGTTCTCGAGCACCGTGAGGTGCGAGAGCAGGTGAAAGTGTTGAAAGACAAACCCGATGTGTTTGCCTCGGAGACGCGCAAGGCGCGTGTCGCTCATCGTGCCGACGCCGATGTCGTCGCCCCAGAGAAAAACCTTGCCCTGGTAGGCACGATCGAGTCCGCCGATGATCGAGAGGAGCGTGCTCTTGCCCGAGCCACTCGGCCCGAGCACCGCGACGAACTCGCCGCTGTTCACCATGAAGTCGACGTCGGAGAGCGCGTGGCGCGTGCCTTTGCCGGCATCATGTACGCGCGTGACGTGCTCTGCACGGATGGCCGGAACATCCATTGGTGGTCAAAGTGCTTCCACGGCGACGCGATGGCGATCGACTGCCGCTTCGGCCGCTTGCACGCCGATGCCGATGATGTCTTCGCCGCGATGCAGCTCGTCCTCGGACAAACCGAACAAACGCAGTAAAAATGCCGGCGGACGCAGATCCAAATCGCTCTCCTTCAGGAAGAGCCGCGCGAGATGTTCCGCGTACGCGCGCGACAACACTTCGAACGGGATGTGATCGAACGCTTCTGCACGTCGTCTGCTTGCGTAGGCGGATAGCCAGAGCGCGACGTAGAGCAAGTTGAAGATGGCGCGCAGTCGCAAGCGCGAAGTGTTTGGCTGACGTGCGAGAGCTTCGCGCAAGAAGTGAACGTTGAGCGGTACGTGAAACGACTCGTCACGCGTGAGGACAGTGAGGATGTGCCGAACAGCGGGATGTTTGGCGCGACGAAGCGCGAGGCGGTAGGTGGTCGATCCGATCGTCTCGAACATGAGGTTCGTCAAGACAATCGTCTCGATACGTTTGGCCTTGGCGTAAAGGTGAAAAAACGTGCCCGTTACGCGGCCCATGGGACGCACGGTGCCGCCGAGGTAGTCGAGAAATTCCGTGAGTAGCTCGCGGTGCCAGCCTTCTTCGTTCCCGTAGAGGCGAAGACACTCGGCAAGCTCGGGATCCCATGCAGCAACTTGTTCGGCGAGCTCGTGGGCTTGACGAAGACCGGATTCCTCGGAGCGATAGGCGGCGTTGAAAAATGCGATCGCTGCTTGTCGTTCTGCCTCCGACGCCCATACGATCGGCTCCGAGAGGTCGAGCTTTTCCTCGTACATCCGCTCGGCACGTTTTTGCAGCATGCGGAGCCACCAGGACGTAGGTCGCCGCAACGGACCGCTCTCCGTATTCTTCGCCATCGTTACCTCGAACGCGTTGGGGGCGGAAGATAGCGCATTTGGCCGTGCTGGACACGCCTTTGACGGCAACGAAGGATGGCGCGGAAGACGCGGCGATCTTTTGCACGCGAGATGCGTCGTCGCGACGCGCGGGGCTTTCGCGGATGGGCTAGCATGACCATGGCTCTCCCGTGACGTTCGAACAGCTCACTCTTCCGTTCGAGGGACATCTCACGCCGGCTGCACCCGCGCGCATCCCGCGCACGCGCCGTGTGTTCGTGAACCGCAACCTGAAGATGGCAGGCATCGATTGGGTTGGGTTCGACATGGACTACACGCTGGCGATCTACAACCAGGCCGAGATGGACAACTTGTCCATCGCCGCCACGATCCCCAAGCTTGTCAGGCGCGGATATCCCGACGAAATTCTTCGCGAAATCCGCTGGCCCATCGACTTTCCAATCCGCGGTCTGCTCATCGACAAGCGCTACGGCAACGTCCTGAAAATGGACCGCTTCAAGGTGGTCCACAAAGGCTTCCACGGCCTGCGCGAGCTCGGCAAAGACGAACTGCGATCGCTCTACCACCAGAAAAGGCTCAAGCCGAACACCGGCCGCTACCACTTCATCGACACGCTTTACGCCCTGAGTGAAGCGACGCTCTACGCCGGCATCGTCGACGCCTTCGACGCTCGCTCCATCGAGCTCGATTACGCGCGCCTGTTTGCCGACATCCGCGAAAGCATCGACGAAGCGCACCGCGACGGCTCGATCCTCGACGTCGTTTCGAGCGACCTGCCGCGTTTCGTGGAACGCGATCCGCTTCTTGCATCGACGCTACACAAATTTCGATCGGCCGGAAAAAAGCTGTTTCTCCTAACGAACTCGCGCTGGCCCTACACCGAACAGATGATGACGTACCTGCTCGGCAACGCGATGCCCGAGTACCCGAGCTTCCGGCACTACTTCGACCTCGTCATCGTCGCAGCACAGAAGCCTGCGTTTTTCGAAGAGCGACGGCCGCTGTTTCAACGCGACGGCGAAACGATCAGGCCCGCCTCCGCGCCGCTCGAACGAGGAGCGATCTACGAGGGTGGAAACTTGCACGATCTCGAAGCGGCTCTCGGTGTGTCCGGCGATCGCATCCTCTACGTCGGTGATCACATCTACGGCGATATTTTGAGGTCAAAGAAAGAGTCGGCTTGGCGCACGGCCATGATCATCCAAGAGATGGAGGCCGAAGTGCTTGCACACGAAGCGTGTCGTGAGCAGCATCAAGAGAGCGCCGAGCTCGAACAACGCCGCGAGGAGCTCGAGGACCAACTGCGGTACTACCAGCAGCGTTTCAAGGATCTGACGCGGAAGATCGAAGACGAGTCGGGCAAGAACGGCGTGTCGGCACACGACATCGAACGGTCGCGGACGAAGCGAGCGGTGGAGCGCATCCGGGGGCTTTTGCGGGCCGTGGATGCCGATTCGTCGAAGCTGGAGCGGGAGATCGACTTGCAGTTTCACCCGTTCTGGGGGTCGCTCATGAAGGAGTCGATCGAGCCGAGCAGCTTTGGTGATCAGGTGGAGGAGTACGCGTGCATTTACACGTCACGCGTGTCGAACATGCTGTCGTATTCGCCGCTTCAGTATTACCGAAGCCCGCGGGATTTGATGCCGCACGAATTGTAGAGGGTCACTTGCAGCAGCGAAAACCCGTCGAATAGTCGTGGTAGCGGCCGTTGTGGGCGGTGGTTTTGTACTCGCAGCCATCGCCATTTTGGTGCACGTCCAGGTAATACCCACCGCGGAACGTGCCGGATTTCGACGCGGTCCATTCGTGCAGATTGCCCACCATGTCGTAGACGCCGTAGCTCGATCGGCACTTCTTGTGCGCGCCGCTCTTGGCGACGGTGCCTTTCATCTTGTTGAGCTGCGGATTGTTCATGTTCTCGAACGAATAGGCGTCTTTGGACGGCGCTGCGCCGCCTAAACCATAGAGCGCGTTGAATGACGACACGCCCTTGTCGTTGCAGCGCCCCGCGACGTGCTGTTCGCCATAGGGATACGTCGTGGGCTTTTTGCCGCGACAGGCGCCGATCCATTCATCGTCGGTGCACAAGCGTTTGCCCGCGTTCGCGCATGCTTCGGCGGCCTGATCGCGGCTGATGTAGCCTTGAGGCACTTTGCCTTTTTTGCTCACGGCTCGAACGCGCAAGCCATCGACGGGCACGTAGGGCGAATGTGAACGCGTCTTGTTTTTGCCAATGATTTCGACGGTATGCGCCTCGTACCGATCGATGCAGTACTTGCCGCCGATGTTCGCCATGTCCGCGGGACAACCTCGCCCCTTGGCCGAAGCATTCGACGGCACCGGGAGCGTCACCGCGAGCAGAGCGACGCTCGCGAGCACCATCATCACCGGAGAAGGCCATCGGTTTCGGGTGTTCATGCGGACACTCGACCTATCTTTTCGATAGCGCATGCTCGGCCAGGGAGCAAATATCCTGCGGACCGAGCTTCGACCGTTGACACGCAGCTTCGACGTGCTGCCATGGAAAACAATGCTGACGAGCAGAACCTCCCGTCGTGATTTCTTGGCGACACTGGCCGCCTCGGGCTCGGCTGCGCTCGTGGGCTGCACCTCGGAAAGCCTCCCGCTTCCGCCGCCTTTGGTCGAAAAAGATGCCGCGCCAAGGCGCGGGGGAACGCTGCGGTTTTCGCTTGGTGAAGACGTCAAGACGCTCGATCCCGCTCGAACGATCGATCAGGTTTCGTTGATCGTTGGCAACCTCATGCACGACACGCTCCTCGATTTCGCGCCCTCGAATGCGCCAAACCCGACAGCTTTGGTCCCTTCGCTCGCGTCGTCGTGGTCGGTATCCGAGGATGGGAAAACGCTGCAATTCGAATTGCGTGAGGGTGTGCGTTTTTCCGATGGGCAGCCGGTGCTCGCGGAGGATTACGCGTACGGCTTCGACCGGCTCTTGGCGCCTGAAACGGCGTCTCCAGCGGCGCAGTTTTTCCGGGGCATCGACGGTGCGACGGCTCGGGTCGAAGGACACGCGAAAGAAGTTCGAGGCATTCGCGTTCTCGGGCCGCGAACGCTCGAAATACACCTCGAACGTCCGGATCCATCCTTTCCGCTGCTCTTGGCGCTCGTGGGTTCGACCCCGCAAAAGCGCAGCCATGTCGAACGCGTCGGGCAAGGGATTTCCGAGCGGCCGCTGGGCACCGGGCCCTTTGTATTGCGAGAATTTCGTCCAGCGCAAGAAGTGGTGCTGGACCGAAACCCGTTTTACTGGAACGGCGATCGCCCGTACCTCGATTCGATTCGATTGCGTCTCAACCTGCCGCGAGAAACGATGCTGTTCGCATTCCTGCATGGTGAGCTCGACATTTTGGATGGCCGAATATGCAGTGATGCCATTTTGCTTGCTCGAGAACCAGCTTGGGCTCCCTTTACCGAGCGAATGCCGCTTCCGGGAACGACGGCCGACGCGATGAACACGCGGCGAAAACCATTCGATGACAAGCGCGTGCGGCAAGCATTCAATTATGCCATCAGCAAGACGGATACCGAACGATTGTCGAATGGGCGAGCCATACCCGCCAATGGATACTTGCCCCCCACCGTTCCAGGTCACGATGCGAGCAGGCCCGTGTGGCCGCACGATCCCGCGAAAGCGCGGAAGTTGCTGACCGAAGCCGGGTACGCTCGCGGCCTCGAAGTGACGTTCACGACCCTGCGCGACGAAATGGCGCAAAAGATCGCCTTGTCGATGCAAGCCGACCTGGCCAAAGTCGGCGTGCGCATGAACATCGAAACGCTCACGTTCCCGGCCTACATCAATGCCGTGATGCAGGGTCACATGGAATTTGCGTTTTCCTCGTGGACGATGGACGTCCCCGATCCGTGGGACTTTCTCGAAGTGAAATTCCACAGCCGAATGATCGACGCAGGAACGAACGATTCACGGTACGCAAATCCCGAAGTCGATCGATTACTCGATGCTGCACGCACGGAGCGAAACGTCGAAAAGAGGCTCTCGATGTATCGCCAAGCGGAAAACATCATCGTGGATGATTGCCCGCACGTATGGCATTACTTTCTCGCATCGCTCGACGTGCGAAAACCACACGTGCGCGGGCCAATCCGACATCCTGCGCGGGATATTTTCTTACGCGATACCTACCTCGTCGGTGCGTGAATCACCCCGCCGCATGCTTCGCATGACCAATCGCGCAAAACGCTTGTCGTTCGAGCACCTGCAACGCTAAGATGGACGTTACGAGACGGCCCAATGTACCTGGCCGTCGAAGGAGTGACATGCGCTACGTCGCGATCTTGGGAATTCTTTGTCTTGGAACTGTTGGAACACTTGGTGGCTGCAGCGATGGAACCGATGGGTCCTCGGGCGCTGCTGGAAATGGAACGTCGAGCTCCTCGTCGAGCAGCGGAATGGGAGGCGAAGGCGGCGGCGCTGGAGGCGGCGCTGGAATGGGCGGAGCTGGCGGCAGTGGCGGTGGCGGAATGAGCATCAAGGTGAACGGATGCGATTCCGCAACGGCACAAGATGAAACTGCAAATGCGACCGTGAAGATCATGGTTGGAGCTGGCGGCTTTACGTTCAGCCCGGCATGCATTCGCGTAAAGAAGGGTACGGCCGTCACGTTCGAGGGCGATTTCGCCGCTCATCCCATCGTCGGCGGTACGACCACCGCAGGCGCACCGCCAGAGCCCGATCCGACAAGCCCAATCAAACAAACCATGGCCGGGTCGTCCGTCACCTTCACCATGGATTCCGCAGGCACGTACCCGTATTATTGCGAATATCACCTGCCAACCATGGCGGGCGCCGTTTTCGTCGAGTAGCCCCTATCCGCTCAGCCACACGAGTGCTCGCTGCAGTCCGGACGTTTCTTCGATACAATCGAGAAGCGCCGTGTTAGGGTACTGCTCCATATCATGAAGGTGAAGAAACTCGAGCGAGCGTACCAGGCCTTCATCCGCTGCCATAACGTTGTCTCCTCTGCCACGAGCGAGGCTCAGCTCCTGAGCGATGTATGCCACGTCGCGGTTCATGATCTGGGGTTCAAGCTCGCGTGGGTGGGGCTTACTTCGCCCGTGGACAAAATCGTTCGACCGGTCGCTCAGGCCGGTTATGAGGCAGGATATCTCGCGTCGATCCGCATCACGTGGGCGGACGATGCCCACGGGCAAGGGCCCACGGGCCGCGCAATTCGCGAGCGGCGGCCGCACATCGCTCGCGATATCGCAACGGACGACCGCTTCGCTCCATGGCGTACCGACGCGCTCGCTCGCGGGTATGCATCTTCCGCGGCGCTACCGCTGCTCGACGGCCCGCGCTGCTTGGGGGCGCTCAACCTGTATGCGGCAGAGCCAAACGCCTTCGACGACGATGAAATCGCGCTGCTCGAGGAAATGGCGCTCGATTTGGTGCTCGGACAAACTCGGCTGCGCGCCGCATCTTGGGCGTCGATCGACATCGGCCGAGCCGAAGCGATATGCACCGCCGTTGCCTCGATCGCCCATGATCTCAACAACTTGCTCCAGGTAACCTCCATCTCCATCGAGCTGGCATCCAGCGCCAACGCGCAAACGTATCGCGACGAGAGCTTTCGCGACGCCGCGGAATCCACGGCCGCAGCCACAGCGCTCGTACGCCAGCTCATGTCCCTGTCGAGGCGCGGCATCGAGCACCAGCAGCACACATGCGTAGACGAAATCGTCCAAAGCTCGGTGACCTTGCTCGCACGGCTTGCGCCGAATGCAAAGCTCGAGCTCGAGACGATGGCGGGCACCGCGCGCGTCCATGTCGCGTCGCTCGATCTGCTCCGCATCTTGATCAATTTGGTGGTCAATGCAGGTCAAGCCATGAAGCACGGTGGGCGCGTGCGCATCCGCACGGAGGTTTGTCGGGTGGGCGCCAGCGAAGTTCGGTGTTTGGATCGATGGCTTCCCGCAGGTACCTACGTTTGCCTGTCGGTCGCCGATACTGGCGAGGGCATTGCACCGGAGCACCTGCCCCGCATTTTCGATACTTTTTTCACGACCAAGGGTGAGCGTGGAACGGGCCTTGGATTGCCCGTGGTATTGGGGTTTGCCCGGGCGGGCGGCGGGGATGTCGCGGTGGATTCGCAGGTGGGATCGGGCGCGCGCTTCAGAATTTATTTGCCCATCGTTACCATGCAAGCCGAGCGGCAACTTCAATCGATGGCGATGGTCTGACGGGAAATCTCAACAATCCGGGCATTGCTTCTCGGTACATCCGAGCAGCACCTGGAGCGTCTGCGCACCATCACCGAAGCTCGAATAACATTGCTGCTGGCAAACCAGATCCAGACTCCCGCAACCACCGAGACAATTGTAAAGCCCAAGGCACGGTGCAAATGCCAAACACGCATCAAGCTCGTCGCCGCACGTTTCGACCATGCATTCACTGCATGGCTCGAGCGGCTGGGTCCCCGGGCATTCCACGGGGCAATTGTGTCCTCCGCAGCTCGAAAGCGCATACAAATCCGATGCGCCGGTCGGATACATCGAGTAGCACTGCTGCTCACACACCTCGTCGCCATTGCAACCATTCACGCAACCATTGAGCTGGAAGCAATGGGGGTTGTTGTAACAAGCGCAGTAAATATCCGCGCATTGCAGCGAAAGACATTCGGTGCATTCGTCACCGAAACCCGGACAGATGACGCCGCCGCTCGAAGACGAGCTACTGCTGCTCGTCATACCGCCCGAGCTACTGCTGCTCGTCATACCGCTCGAGCTGCTGCTCGTCATACCGCTCGAGCTGCTGCTGCTCGTCATGCCGCCCGAGCTACTCGTGATGCCTCCCGAGCTGCCGGTCGAGCCTGCACCAACGCCCGAACCTGCTCCACCTGCCCCGCCCGAGCCTACGCTGTCGCGTATTTCGACACGCGCCCCGCAACTGGCCACGAGCACGACCGCTACCCCGACAAACCCCCAACAAGCAAGCCTGCGCATTGCACTAGGATCGCCGAATCTCGCGCGCGACGCAAGGCTCATCCACCTCGCAGCTCGTGTTCCCGCACGTTCACGGCGAGGCAACGCAGGAGCCGCAGTAGGACACGAGCGTGGACGACGTCTCCGTGAACTGAAATGCCGGCGACACGACGCCCGTTCGGAGCAGATCGAAAAGCGCACGATTGATGACGGGGCGCAGACCATGAAACTCGGGTTTGGCAAAACCAGCGTCGCGCAACATTCGGCGAAGCTCCGACGGGCGTATGAAAAGATCGATCGTATGCAGCTTTGGCGGCGTATTCTTCACGAACCACTCGAGAGCCTTGATGACGACGATATGCGAAAGAGGATTGCGATTGAAGGTATGAAATAGAAAAACCCCGCCGGGACGGAGAACGCGTTTGACCTCGGAGATGATTCCCTTCGGCGATGTCACGTGCTCCAGAAAGTCGAAGGCGACGACGGCATCGAAAGCTCGGTCGGCAAATGGAAGCGCATACGCGTCGCCCCACTGGTAATCGGGCGGGTTGTCTCGCGGTGCGTGCGCGCACGCCACGGCCAATGCATCTTTCGAAAAGTCCACACCCGTTACGCGAAATCCGTGACTTGCCAATACGTTCGATACGAGCCCCGCACCGCAACCAACGTCGAGGACGGTCGATACGGCCTTTTGCGTCAAGAGCGGGATTGCCCATGCCAGCTTCGCTAGACTTTCCTGCCTCAAGAGAGCAACGGGCGAATCCCACGCGTCGTACCAGTCATTGGCCAACGTATCGAAATAGGCGTTATTGACGTGTTTTCGGTCCTCGATGGCGCTCATGAGATCCCTCCCCGAAGTTCCAATAGATGATTTGAAACATTATGCACCCGAGCAAAACGACCCATGTCCAGACGAGACCCGTCGTTTGCCCCGTCTTTGCCAATTCCCACGCCAAGTAGAGCGTCACCGGATGAATCAAAAAAAGCGCTGCGTGTACCGTCGCTTCCAGCCCATCGATTCGATGGACGTGTACCCATTCATCCTTGAGGACGACGACCGAGCTCAGGAGCGCGAGGAGGAAATACACGGAAGGCGACGCCATCGCCCCCTTCCATGCAACGAATCCGATTGGAATTGCGAAAAATACGGCATCGATTGGATGCCCAATCCTTTCCCATCGCGGCAGACCTCGACGTCGGTGCAGCACGCCATCATCGTACGCCAAAAGGAGCGCGTGGATGCCCAGGCATATCCCGAATTTCAAGGCGGGCGTCACGGACCCGCCTCCGTTTGTCGCAGCACGGCCCCTGCCAGCGTGAGCCCAGGGCCAAAAGCCAAGCACAAGACATGCGGGGACGCTGTTCGAGCTTTCGCGGTTTGCGGCTGTTCGAGAATATTTTTCCAAAGCAATGGCAGCGTCGCGCTCGAAACGTTACCGTGTTCGTACAATGTTTTCCGCGAATGGGTCGCTTGGGATTCGTCCAGGTTCAGGGATTGCATCACATGATCGATGATGCTCGGTCCGCCCGGATGAATCGCGGCAATCATCCGCGGCACTTCGGACGCCGGCAGACCCGCGCGTTCGAGCAAGTCGTTCACGAAGGGGCGCAAGCAATCGCGCAGCTTCAATGGAACCGCGCGAGACAGTGACATTTGAAAAGACCGAGGACCAAGGTTCCAGGTCATGTCGTCGATGCTATCCGGAGCAATGCGTTCGAGCGTCGTGAGCAGCTCCAAAGACGGCCGACCTCGAGGCGGCGCCAGCGTGGCTTCGTATTTGACGACGGCGTCGGCAAATAGGCTTTGAATGACCCATTGCTCGGGGCATGCGGCTTCTTCATTCAAATGAAGCGTGCAAAATTCCGTATGAGCAATCGCGATCGATGCATTCCGTTCGACGGCCAAAAGGCCCTGCGCCGTTCTCAATGCGGGAATCGACGCATAACAGCCCATGTGATACACGTGTTGCACGACAGGAGGCGTCAAGGATGGATTTTCGCCAAGACGTCGACTCACCCATGATTCGGCAATGCTCGGCGCGGAATATCCCGTACACGTGACATGAAGGAGATGCGTCGGAAATGACGTCAACGCATCGGCGGACAACACGGATTCGAGGGCGATTGCCATCTGCTGCCGATAAATGGACATACGCTGCCCGATGTCCCGATGCTTTGCGACCTGGGGCGGCTTTCCGTCCATCCATTCCGGGAGAAACGTGCGCCGCTGGGAAACGCTGGACGGAGAGCACGCAAATCGCGCAATTCTTCTTTGGGCAACCTCGATGTTCGTGCCTGAATGCTTCGCGTATTGCAATGACAGCCATTCGAGCGTCTTTTCTTGAGCAATACACGCCCCGCCGCTCGCACTTCGGAATGCGTGCAGGTACATGGTCCACCCCTCGGACGCATCATGTAATGCTATGGCATCGTCTTGTCGACGTTGGAGAACCGCCCGCGTCCGGCTTCGAGAGTACCTGGCACGCGTGGAAGCACCGGCGAGAAGGGTATCACTCGATGGCGAGCGGTACGACTTCGATCATGGGTTGCGCGCTGCTTCGACGCAGGTACACGAGATGCTGGAGCGGCACGGAGGTCCACGTCGATTGGTCACGTGTGAGCGGCTCCGATGCGACGATGCACGAAGTGGCTTCTTCACGAGCATGATCCATGCGCCATTCGCCGTCATAAAACCCGTATGATTTGCCCGTCGTGTACCAGATGCGCAGGAGTTTCTCGTCCGGTGGATGGTAATCGTCCCCGAGACCTTCGTAATTGCCGAGTCCGAAGGTATAGCAGACGGCGACGAGATCGTTGCCATCCGAGAGAAAAAGGTTCATGGGTGAAAAGGTGCGAATACGCATTTTACGACGCGTCTCGGCAATGATTTTCAGCGCTTTGATGACGCCCGTGCATATGTCTTGTGCGCCTAGGTCGGCGTGCGGGTCGTCGAGCTGCGAGAGCAAGAGCGCATAGAACCACTCGCTGTCGGTCGTGCCGCGGACGACGCGCGCGAGATCGGGCTTCATGTGCGGCAAGAGCGCGAATTTCATTTCGTCGAAATGGGCCAATTGACCATTGTGGGCCAGGGCCAGGCGGGTATTGTCGAACAAGAACGGATGCAGGTTTTGTTCGCTGATGATGGATCGCACGTGATAAGGAACGCCACGCAAATGACCGAGCAAGCAGGTGGCGCGTACTTTTGCGGCAAGGGCCTGCAGGTTCCTATCGTAAATGGGCAGTTGCGTGCTGCGGTAAACGAAAGGCAAGTCGGGGCGTTCGCTTTGGGCATCCCAGGCGAGAAACCCCGAACCGGCGAGGTTCAAGCGATTCAGAAGGGCTGCTTGGTGGGTTTGATTGACGAAGGAGACGTCGGGCTTGTAGAGCAAATCCTCCATCAGGATTGGCTCGCCGAGATAGGCAAGGACGCGACACATGGGGCGCTTGTTTCGCAGACTTGCGGCTCGGGTGCAAGGGCGTTGTGACGGGCGCGTTCAAAATCTACGTCGCAATGGCTCTCCCGCCCGTCCTTCCGATGTTGACATCCCCATCACGATCGTGTCTCTTACGGTTTCGCCGCCTACGCGGCTGAATGCGAGGCCCATTCTTTCTCGCGGTTCTTGGACTGGAGCACATCATGAAATACGCCAAGGTTCTTACGTGCGCAATTGCAGTTCTTTCCATGTCGACGGCGTCGTGTTTGGATTTATCGACGCAATCGACGGGCGGCACATCGAGCGGCACGGGCGGTACGGGCGGGGACGGTGTCGGCGGCACGGGCGGCACGGGCGGGGCCGGCGGAGCAGGCGGAGCCGGTGGAGGAAGTGGTGGAACGGCAGGTGGTGGAGGGTCCGTCGAGGCGTGTGTCGGATGCAGCTTTGGCCGACGATACGGCGACGACGAGGAGCAGGGCACCGCGGCATTCGCGGTGGGCGACGATGGAAGCGTATTCATTTCCGGGTCGTACAATGGCTCGATGTTTTTGGGTCCGAACGTCGGCGTCGTGGATGGCAATGGCACCGAAAAGCAAGCATTCCTCGCAAAACTCGATCGCACCGGCAATCCACAATGGATCGTCAATCCAAGTGCATCCGCGAATGTCGGCGGCGAGGGCTCCGGGGTTGCCGTAGCGAATGGAATCGTGGCCTGGGGCGGCAGCGTCGGCAATGACCCCGTTTTGCGCGACATGTTCGTCGAAACCAGGAACCTCGCCGGCGATTCGACCATCGTTGCAAAAACGAAGCTCGGTTCGCAATGGCACGATGACCTCACTGGCATTGCATTATCGAGCGACGGGAAAACCGTGTACGTCGCAGGCGTGCTTCATGGTTCGGCTTTGATCTACACCGGATGCCCACAGCTTGGTGGTTATGATGCTGGCGGCAATCCCAATCTCGTGGTCTTCGCGCTCGATGCAATGACGTTGAGCTGCAAGTGGGGCAAGACCTGGACTGGAGGCAATCACAATCCCGGCACCATTCGCATTGCCGTGGCCGCCGATGGTCATCCCGTCGTCACGGGCGGATACTCGAGCGGTACGCTTTCGGGTACGGGATTGCCCACGCCGAGTGGCGCATTCCTGCTGAAGCTCGATGCGGCCAATGGCAATTTGCTGGGCGCCAAGGGATTTGCGAACGCTTTGCCGCTTGCGATGACGGTCGATGCGTCGACGAATCGCATCGTGATTACGGGCGGCGTGACGGGTGCGCTCACATTTGCCGGAGAACCGTACCCCGCGCCCATTGCGCCGGATACGACGCACATCATGGTTCTAGCTTATGATGGGGCACTCGAAGAAAAATGGGCGCAGGTGCTGGCCGGACCGACCGATCAATATTGCCAAGGGTTATCGACCGATGGAGCGGGGCGTCTTTACGTGGGTTGCATTCACACGGGCAGTCTTACCCTTCCCAATGGTCCAAGCGTCGATTGTACACCAAACACGATATGCGGACTCCTCGTGACGCTCGCGAGCACCGATGGCACCGTGATCGGCGACAAGTCGGGGCTATTTGGCGCAGGCCAGCCCATCGAGCCCGGATGCTTGTTTTTGACGGCTGCATCATCGAAAGCGCTCGTGCTGGGCGCGACGTGGACCGTGCCGATGACGCTGCTCGATGGCACACCGCTCAATCCGATTGGAGGGAGTAAGGATTACGACGTGCTGGTGAGCAAAGTCGAACCGCTGCCGTGAATGCGCGTGCGGTCACGATGTCGCGCCGCCGCGCATCACTGCGGGCGCGTCCCCTCAATCGTGTCATGCGCACGTTCACGCTCCAATTTCCACGCAATCACCCACCCGAGCACCGCAATGCTGATCCATTGCGGGAGCGACAACGCGCCCAGCATCGGTCGTTCATCACCTCGATAAAAGTCGACACCCAATCGCCCAATCGCATACGTCGCAGCGACCGCCGCAAGCACCATTCCTCGACGCTGCTCCCGCCGCTCCACCCAAAGCCCCACCAATATCATCGCAAGCCCCACGGCCGCTTCGTAAAGCTGCGCCGGATGCACGGCGAGCGAATGCTCGGCCGAAGCAGCTATCCAGCCGCGATCCAAATGCGCAAAAAACGCCGCCGTCTTTTGTGGATAACGAATGGCCCAAGGAAGCGCGCTCGTAAAGCCGAAATCACAACCAGCGACAAAACAACCAGCCCGGCCAAACAGAACGAGCAGCCCCAACGTAGGCGCCAATCGATCGAGTGCATCGGCCACGTCGAGCTTGTACAGTCGCGTGACCCATGCGTGAGCCCCAACGAGCCCGAAGAGTGCGCCATACGCCATCACTCCCAGACCCAATAGCTGCTTCAAATCAAACCCCGATGCAACCCACGCCGGAATTCGCAAAACGAGCCCCAACGTCAATGCTCCAATGGCGGCCCCCGGAAGCGCAAGCAGCAATGAAACACGGAGCCTTCGATCAACTTGACGCGTGCGCCACATGAACCACGCAATCATGCATGCGACCGCGAGGCATTGAAAAAGCGCCCAGGCCGGAACCCGATGCGCATGTATCGATTCAATCCACGTGCTTACGCCAGCACGCGAGCTCGAAGCAAACGCCATGTCTCGGCGACATTGCACGAGACGTGCCCTTTAGACGTGCCCTTTGGCGCGGAGCCCAAGCAGCCGTTGGCACAAGCGTTGCTGAAGGCAAATGGCAACCGCGCAACGATACGCGGTCAGGAGGAATGCATGGAATCGAATCGTGAAGCAGCTCGGCGCAAGGGTTTGAGAATGGCAGCACAACTGGCCGCAATCGGAGGTCTCGTGGCAGCGAGTGCAGCGGCAGGTACGAGCCAAGCGCAAGCGGCACCGGGGGCAACCGAATCGCAAGCCGCAGGCGAATCGCAAGCAACCGCGGCCGAAGAATTGGGCGAAGCCTTGCGCATTCGGAGTTTGCCGGCGATGGGTTGTTTCCCGCGATGGGGCCCGCCGGCGCCCCCCGCGATGCGTCCGGAATTGTTCGAGCAGGTGGCGGAGGCCGTATGATCACGCTCGATTTGCATCGCGAAGTTCGCAAAAACCCGCTCGTGATCGAGGGGCTCGATGCCATCCCCGACGAAGAGCGAGCCGTGGCTCTGTCGCATTGGCGCTCGCGAATGGCGAGCGAATACGCTTCGGCGCGCGTATTTGCCGGACTCGTGCCGCAATTGATGCGCGCGGGGCTGGCGCACGGGCACATCGCGCGCGTATCGGCGATGGTGGGCCAGGAGCTCGATCATGGATTGCTTTGCGCGCGTGTCGTCGCTGCGCTCGGCGCCGATCCGCAAGAAGCGTCTCCCGAGCTCGTCGACATACCTGCGCACGAGGACGCATCGCCCGTCGAAGCGGTCTTGCGCAACGTGATCAGCGTGGGCTGTTGCAGTGAAACGGTCGCCGTGGCGCTCGTTTCGACCGAACGCGCACAAGCGACTGCGCCTGCATTGAAGGAGGTACTCGAGCGGATTCTGTCCGACGAGGCGAAACACTCGCGTTTTGGCTGGCGTCTCGTTGCGGAGCTCGCCCCGAGGCTCGATGCGAAAATGCGCGAGCGACTCACGGCGTATCTCGTGGCGGCTTTCGAGCACCAGATCGCATTTCACGGGGCGTTCTTGCGATGGCCCGCGCAGACGGATCGGGCCGTTGCCATCGGAGCGGCCGATGGCCCATTGAATTGGAGCATCTTCGTGGACACGATGCTGGAAGTGGTCGTGCCGGGCCTCGAGCGACATGGGCTGGGAGCTCGCCGCGCTTGGGACGCCGCGACGGCACGCGTCGGAACGACGAATTGACCAGGTTGGCTCAGTCGAGCCATTGGTTCATTCGAGCCGATGGCTCGATCGAGCCGTTCTACCCGTCGATGGGCCCCCGTCGAATTGTCGCCTCAACGCACACACCGAACCTGGTTTGTAGCCATAACTGAATTGTGGAACGTCACGCCGACGCGGCTGAAGTCGACATACCACGCGAGCTATTGGGCGGCGGCCCTCCTCGGAGGCCTCGCCGAGGTGTGGCGTTCGTGTTGCACAACGAATAGGATCTCCGTCATGCGCACGTTCACACTTCTCTTCATCTCCGCGTTGGTGTTCGCGACTGCTTCGACAGCCTTCGGCCAAGGGGTTTGCACATGCGAATTTACATCTGGCGATCCCCTGGGCTATTCGAAAAACCCGGTTCCAACGAACGTCAAGCTCTTCGTGGCCGCCGGTATGGATCGTTCGATACCGTCATTGTCCAAAGTCGTCGATGGGGTATCTGAACCGGTCCCCTTTCATTTCGAGGATGCACCCGAAGGCACAGGTGACGGGTGGCTGGTTCCCGACGCGCCGCTCGAACCCATGACCTCGTACGAATACACATACAGATGGAAGGACTATCCTACTCGAATGACGACGGGCGCCGGCGAAGACACCACGGCTCCCACGTTTACGACGGCGGAAATCGTACCCAGAGGGCTGATCGGCGAATGCATTCCACATATCTCGGCGATTCTATTGAAGGAGGGAGCATCCGACGACGTGGCCGAGCCATTTTCGTTGACTTGGCGTGCGACCATCAAATCCCCAGCGAAGACCATTTATTTCCCACCGTTGGCCTGGGGTTACATCGGACGAATGAACAAGGGCGAATGGGCCGAAGACTCGTGTTTGAACAATTTTCTAGAAGCAGAATTGGGCAAGCAATACGAAGCGACGCTCGTCGCGTTCGATTGGGCGGGCAATGTTTCGAGAGAAGTGTCGACGTCATTCGAATTTGCCGACAGCGAAAGCAGTGATTGTGGTTGTCGTATGGCGGATAGCTCGAAGTCGATCGAAATGCGTGCATTCTTCTTGGGAGCGCTGGCGCTCTTGGCATATCGGCGGCGAAGGCGACCGTGAGCTCGCCGGGTGCGTTTTTGGCTTGCAGGCGCATGCGTGCGCGCCGGCATGCGCGAGGTTTCGAGCTTGGGCCTCATTTCCCCGCAAATAGGATTGGAAGGTCCGCGAGCCCTTCGCGCGGCACCGCGTCACGCCCACATCACGCGCACGCGGCGTCCTTTTTTCGTGACGGTGTCTTCGTATTGGACTTTCTTTTTGGCGAGCCTTCCACGCGCGTCGAAAATGACCAGCGTTCCGCTTTTCATGCCAAGGCTCCCCAAGTATTCGTCCATTTGTGCCAATCCTTTTTTGAGCGGATTGGCTTCGCCTTTGCGCCACACTTTTATCTCGACCGCCCGGCGTTGTTCGGCCCGCGTGCCGTCCTTTTTCTTGTATGGATAACGCAAAAGCAAATCGATACGTTTTCTTCCGATGCCATATTCGCGGTCGATGTACCCGCCGCCATTGACGATGCGTTGCATGAACGCCATGAGCACCAATTGCGGACCCGCTTCGGGATAAGGCATGCGCGTCGCCAATACTTCGCCATTCTCTCGCCAGAATTTTGCGAATGCACGCATCATCTTGCGGAATGCAAGGCGCCCGTCGGGCAGGATGAATGCATGAGGCGACTCGACCATTCGATCTTCGACCCGGTCGCCCAGGACCCGAATGATCACCTCCTTGTAGATGGGGTTCGCGATGCGAAGCGGGCGCTTGTTCACCAGACCCAAATCCGCCACGTACGCCGCGTCGTCGCTGTACGTTTCGTCGTCTGGGATTTCTTGGCCAAGCACCAGCGGCTCAATGATCCGGCGCACGCGCGGCTCCATGAGCTTGGCCACGAGCGAATCCAGGTGCGTGGCTCGTGCGAGGATCAATCGCTCCTTCGCTTCCTCGACATGAGCCGCCGTGATGGCTTCGCTTGGTGGTATGGCCATCTCCTCGACGATTTCTCGCCCGAGCGCGTTGACCAGCCAAGGCTGACCGCCCGTCACCTCGAACGCACGAGCAAGCGCCTCGGGAGTGAAAACTTGTCCCGTCTCGGCCGTGTGTTGCCCGTAAAGCTCGGCGACTTCTTCGAAAACGAGATTGCCAAGCCGCATGGACGTGAGCTTCACGTTGAACGGGCTCGACGTGCCAAGACGCGACGGATCTCCTCCGCTTGCCGCCTTGTAGTCGCGCACGTCGCGCAGACCGCAGAGAGCGATCGAGGCGGGGAATCGATCCGGCCGCTCGGGATACCCCGCTCGAAGCTGCCGCAAGACGCTGATCAAGCTCTGTCCGCGCAGTGCGTCGATCTCGTCGAAGAAAAGCACGAGCGGCCGCGGGCATACCTTGGCCCAAGCGGCGAGCGCCGCGCGCACGAGACCTGCGTCGGAAGCGTCGGGCCATGGCGGCGGCTGCAACTCAGGAGCCAAGGCGGAATCGGCGTTGAGCCGGATCTCGTCGAGTAGTACGCGCTGGGCTTGCTCGTAGTCGTCCCCGGGGGCTTCGCCCGCTTCGCACGAGAAATGCAGCGCCGCGTATTTCCCTTCGGCCGTGAGCTTTTTCGCGAGCGCACGCAGCGTCGTCGTCTTGCCCGTCTGCCTGGGTGCATGCACGACGAAATAGCCGAACTGATCGATGACCTTGGGCGCATCCGGCAGACGCTCGGCAGCCGGAATCATGTAGTGCATCTCCGGCTTGCACGGCCCCGCGGTGTTGAAAAAGCGCTTCATCTCCGAAGACTAAGCCGCAGCAGCGCAGGGAAGTCAAGCCGTCTGCAAAACGACTCGTCCCGGCTCGACCGGCCGTCCCCCTTGTGTGCTCGGAAGCTTTTTCGGTCGCCCAGTTGCTCATCCGATCGCCATCGAAAGGGCAACTCGGCGCCCAGTTGCGATACCCTTGTGTGCTCGGAAGCTTTTTCGGTCGCCCAGTTGCTCATCCGATCGCCATCGAAAGGGCAACTCGGCGCCCAGTTGCGATACCCTTGTGTGTTCGGAAGCATTTTCGGCCGCCCAGTTGCTCATCCGATCGCCATCGAAAGGGCAACTCGGCGCCCAGTTGCGACACCCTTGTGTGCTCGGAAGCCTTTTCGGTCGCCCAGTTGCTCATCCGATCGCCATCGAAAGGGCAACTCGGCGCCCAGTCGGCAATCCGACGCCGTGTCAAGGGCCTTCCGGCCCAGCCTTGGCTTCGATGCACGGGATACACAAACGCAATTGGAACCGTTCCAACAGGGCGAGCGCTGCGCGATAACGCCGCCGCGCTCCTTCGGCATCGCCGCGCGTCGCCAATACGTCGCCGGCGACTTCCATGCTGCGCGCTTGCTTTGCGGGATAAGGCATCGCCGCAAAAAGATCCAATGCTTCATCCGCGAGCACGCGCGCATCGGGCACGGTGGATGCGGCCGGCAATGCGCGCGCCAAGTCCAGCAATTGCTCGGCTTTCAGGCGCGGCGAATCGCTCGATTCGAGCGTCTCGCGCAGCGCCGTGACACGCGCTTCGACATCTGCAATCGGCATGCCCGCGAGGACCGCGGCCACAATGCCCCAACGTCGAGCGGACGCCGATTCGTTCAAGCGTTCTTCTTGCTGCGCAGCCGTTTCTGCCAATGCGAGCGTGGTCAGGGCCTCCTCGTAGCGTCCCGCTCGAATGAGGTGCTGCCCATGCACACGCGCCGCTTCGGGCACCATTTCGGGACACGACGCCTGCGCGCGTTCGAGCGCGGTTTGGGACAATGCGAGCGCCTCGGCAGGCGCACGTAATGCGACCAATTCACTGCGCCGAAGCGGAAAGAAAATGGTGTACCACGGCGGATCGGTGCCAAACGCAGCACGCGACAACGCTTCGGCATCGTCGAGCTCCGTGATGGCGCGGTCCAATTCATCGGCGGAAAGCCATCCTGCTTCGTGCAGGTCGACAAGGCTCTCCACGAGGCTGACGTGCGCGTCGTAATGCGCGCGATCGGCCCCTGCGTCGAGCGCATCCTTGGCAAGCGCGCGTAATGCTTCCAGTCCTTCTTCGACGTCGCCGGTGGCAATGGCGACGTGCGCCAGTTGAAGGCGTGCGAAAGCGGTACTCATGCGATCCGCGCCGGATTGCAGCATCGAGGTAAAGATGCGCCGAGCCGCGTCCATTTCACCACGCAGAAAGAACGCTTCCCCAAGCGTTTCGTGAGCCCACAGAGGACTTGCGCCGGCCTGGGTGAACATCTCCGCAGCCTCGCGTGCTACGAGCTCGGCGGATTCGAAGCGTCCCATGGTATTCGCGAGCTCGCCGTGCACGCGGAGATCGATGGCGCGGTTAAATGGCGCGCCCGCCGATACCGCTTCGGTTTGCTGCAGGTAGCTGTTTGCCGCACGGACGTTTCCACATCGACGGTGCCACTCCGCCAAACTCAGAAGCACTTGCCCAACGTCGAATCCACGGAATTCGTCCGCTATGGCGAGGGCGCGACGTAGGCTGGGGAGATCACGGCCATAAGGACCCAGCAGAATGGCCAGCAAATGAAACGCCCATGCTTTCCTTCTTGGTGACCGGTCCCGTCGAGATGCGCTAGGCCACGCGTCGAGGCAGTGAGACGGCCTCAGCGTAGCGACCCTTGCGCGGCAAACGCCGCCGCAAGCTCGTAACACAAGTGGGCGTACCGCCAAACGAATTCGTCGTCTTGCAGCCATTCATCCGTGAAGAGCCCCAAGGCTGAACGGAGCAGACGCTCGGCTTGGTTGATATCACCGCGCGCGCGTACTTCAAACGCCAATTTCGCCGTCGCCTCCACCTGTTCCCGTACCACACGTGTATACCGTTCGCGCGCCTCAATCAACTCGGCCGGCTCTTCTCCAGGTGCAAGCGGTGGTGCCGCCATTTCCCCCATCAAATACGCCACGATATCTCGAAATGCATACGCATCCCGCCCCTGCGCGCGAAGCGCCGCCAGTCCATCCGGCCCTTCGATGAACAGCAACTTCGACGCTCCTTCACGCAACTTTTCCCGGTGCAGGTTGAGCGCATTCAAGACCGGGCCACCCGCTTGCGGAATCACCACGCACACGATTTCCCGCGGCGGCTTGCTCTTCGCCTCCACGAGCCACGCATGCATTGCCGCCGCATCCGCAGGCTCGAACGGGTCCGGAATCACCCACGTACGGCCATGCGTACGCAGATGCTCCAATGCCGGCACACGCAACGATGCCGGGCACACGATGAATGCCGTGACCGTGCGTCCGCCCCGCAATGCAAAAGCAATCTTGTCGAGCTCCGCGGTATCACGCAAAAGGAGCCGCGTTGGCTCGACCGAGCTCACGTCACGCCCGCCCTTCGAGCATCGACCACAAGAGCGGATTCACCTCGAACCATACCCGACCGTTGTTGCATTCGATGACCCGCCCCTCGTCGAGATACCGCCGATCCTCACCGCGCGACAAATCATTGGTCCGATGCACATGCGAAAGTGCGGCAAAGTCGGGACTGTAAAGCCCCGGCGCTTCCCGACGACGCGCATCGGTAATGGCAGCCATCATCGTGCGCTTGTCGACGACGCCAACCTTGTGAAAGTCCGCAATGAGGATGGCTTCGCGCAGCAGATGAAAAAATTCACGGAGCACACCACCCGAATAAATCGAAGCCAAACGAATGGCATCGTCTTCGACGAGCGACGGCGTGACGCGCGAATGGACGAGCGTTTGGAAAAAAGGAAAATGGTCGGGGAAATAGGCTTCTTCGGGGTCGAACGTATGCGGAGCCTTGTTCAGCGTTCGAATCGGATACAAATATTCGAGCTGCTGGCGCAAATTGGATTGTGTGGATCCAAAATACACGCCGCTCGGCACCGTGAACAAGACACGCAGCGGCATCGTGAGCAGTCCGGGCAGATTGCGCTCGAAAATGTCCTTCTGGTTATCGGCACGCGCGACCTTGTCGAGGTCGTCCACGAGCAGGAGCAAGCTTCGACCCTGCCCTTGCTGGGATAGCTTGTTTTCGATGTCGTTGACGAGAGCCCCAATCAAATCCCGAAGCAAGCTCTGCTGCGTCTCGCCGATTTCTCGCAGTTGCTTGCGCCGCCCTTCGCTCAGCGTGAGCTCTTCCTTGAGCTTGAACAAGACGAGGTCGAATTCGACCCCGATTTTGCCGTCCTTGGCTTGGATGCCAGTCGGCCCATAAATGGCGCTTTCGAGCTGTTCGAAGACCGTTCTCCACCGCGGTTTCTTGTCGCCGCTCGTGACTTGCTTGTCGAGCAATCCTTTTTTATTGGCCCATTCGTAGAGCGCCATTGCGATACGGAATTGCACTTGGGCTGCGTCGATGGTGTCCCATTCTTCGCTTTCGAGCCGCATCAAGACGACTTCGAACGCGCGCGTGATGCGTTCGTCCACGGCGAGCTTGTTGATTTGGGTGCTCTTGCCGCTGCCCACGTGTCCGGACAGAAAGACTTTGGTAAGACCACTTCCGCTGAGCAACCGCCGTCGCAGATGCATCATCGGTTCGAGCGCGCTCAGGGCGGATCCATCGGGCTGAGGGAGCTCGGTGTAAAACCGCTCGTCGGTCGGCCCACTGCCTCCACCCGCGAATTGCAGTGGGCGCGGATCGAAGATGTCGTAGGCATCGTTGAGGTTGTTTACGCGGGGACTGCCCATCGGGGCGACGACGATACACGAACCTTTCCTGCTGGGCAAGTCTGGAGCAAACACGCCTAGCTTGCGTCAACGCCCCCATCACACGCCACCCCCCACGCGTGTCCCGTACCCCGGCGCTTCCCGCAGCCCGCCGGTCAGCCCTGACGCCACCTTTGCGACGCTTTTCGCCAGCCGTGTCGAGCGGGCCGTGCGATCCGCGCATCATCGCGCTTGGCAATGCCGTTTCCCCGTATACAGGATCGTCAGCGGGCTCTCCTATGGATATAGCATCGACCCGAGCGCGATCGGCACGCATTCAGGGCACGTACTCGTCCGCCCCGATGTCGTAGCTCATTTCTTGGGGCCGCGAGTCTCCGTCGAAATCGAATGCCGGGGCGCCTGTTGCCGTCCCCGCATTGCGACACGGTGACGTCGGCAAAATGTGGAACGTCGCATCGAGCTGCGGATCGGCATTGATGTTGCCGCCCGATCCCATTAGAGCATTGATGCCCGCGAGCAAGAGCGGCGTCGACCCCTCGTCGAAGTAAAGGGTTCCACCGTTCGGCGCCCAGAGATCGTTGTTCTCGAAGAATTGCAAGTCGCTCTGCGCATTGGCTTCGTAGACGGCGAAGCCATTGGCAAAGTCAGCGGTTCCCGCATTGACGAAAATATTGTTGCGCACGCTCGCCGAGGTTGCACCATTAACGAATAACCCTCGTTTGATGTCGCAACCGCTGCACGTGCTGAACTGAATCGTATTGTTGTGCATGATTGGCGAAGCGCCATCGAAGCGTACGACATCGACCGGGCCAATACATGGCTGTTCGCGGAAAATGTTGTTGGTCAGGAGCGAGCTCGAATTGATAAAGTAGGCCGCGGACAGTTTTGTGTAATTGCTCTTTGTTCCTTTCGCACACGCGGGACCCATGATGTCGTTGCCGTCGAACGTCGGATTGCTACCGGACACGTAGACGCCGATCCCCACCCCATTGATGCTGGGTATCGTTCCCGGCACAATGGTATTTCCTGAAAACGTGCCGCATCCACCGGACGCACACGCTACGCCGTATGCATTCGAGCAGGTCTGACCCGCACTCCCGATAATTGTTGAGTTTGTCACGTTGCACAGCGAATTGTCGCCACATGCCACTGCCGTGCAAGAGTTGTCAAATTCACCACCATACACCGTACCGCCCGAAATGATCGGTGCACACTGAGCGCCTCTCGAGTACACGCCATAAGTATAACCCAGGTTGGTCATCCCGCCATGAATGTCCACACCGGTCAATGTCGGCGAACCATTGCAGTTGTCGAACATCGCGCCAATCGCGAAGCCACTACCATTCGATGAACCAGCAGTAATACTCGTATTCGTCGTGAAGAATCCGGCGACATTGCCCGTCACCTGCAGCCCATTAACGCTCTTGGCTGACGTACCTCCCGAAATCGAGCCTCCCGTGATGGTCGTTGCACCGCAATCATGACAGGATAGGCCAATGGATGAATCTGCGTAGCCGTTTGCCTTCATCGTGACATTGGTGAACGTGCCCGAAGCCCCGTACAAGCTTACCGCAATCTGTATCGTGGTCGCGCCGAAGGCCGCCGCCGCCCCGTACGTGCCACCCGTAACTGTGAGAGGCGCCGTCCCACCATTGTTGACAAAGACGCTCAATCCGGTCGACTGGTCCGCGAATCCGCCCTTGGCCGTCACATCCAGCAAGGAAGGCGAGGAATTCTTCACTGCGATGGCCGCCGAATATGTAGTCCCCGATAGAGGCATCACAGAGGGGCCCAGGACGGTCATGCCGTCGAGCGCCGTGAGTGAGGTAATGCCAGCGGGGAAAGTGACAGTCGTACCTGAAATGTAATTCATTGGCGGCGTGGGGCCTTGAATGGTCGTGACGTACGTGGCAATGTCCCGAGACCAATCGGCACAATTGTAGCCGCCAATGACGCTGATCCCTTCGACCATCGTCACGTTTTCTTCATAAACGCTCGGACCTGGCGCAGCAGTGTCGCATATGCACACGTCCGCGCCGCCACCCATGAGCGCCGCATTTGCAATTGCCGCCGTAATCGTCGACAATGGTAACGCTTGCGTACCTGGATTGCCCGGCGCGCCCACGCCCGCCGGTCCCACGAACGTCCCAAGACAAGACAATGCGCCATTGATGCATGTCGCTTGCGTCGTGCATGCACCGAGCGATGGACCGCAGGGCATACCACCGCCGGGATTGCCGTCGTCGATGAGACCATTGCAATCGTTGTCGATGCCATCACAGACTTCCGGCGAGCTGCTGGCATCCGGCACGCATTCGACCGCGCCGCTCGTGCAGGTCGTCGTCCCCGATGCACATACACCAGGCTGCCCGGTATTGCACGACGTACCGCCGCCGGGATTGCCGTCGTCGATGAGACCATTACAATCGTTGTCCACGCCATCGCACGCTTCGGGTGAAGGTGTCGTATTGGAATTGCAAATGACTTGGCCACTCTGACAAGCCGTCGTTCCCGCTGCGCACACACCTGGTTGCCCCGTCGTGCACGCCGTGCCGCCGCCGGGATTGCCGTCGTCAATCGCGCCATTGCAATCGTTGTCGACGCCATCGCACGCTTCGGGTGAAGGTGTCGTATTGGAATTGCAAACGACTTGGCCACTCTGACAAGCCGTCGTTCCCGCTGCGCACGCACCTGGCTGCCCCGTCGTGCACACCATACCGCCGCCGGGATTGCCGTCGTCAATTGCTCCATTGCAATCGTTGTCGACGCCATCGCACGCTTCGGGTGAAGGTGTCGTATTGGAATTGCAAATGACTTGGCCACTCTGACAAGCCGTCGTTCCCGCTGCGCACGCACCTGGTTGCCCCGTCGTGCACACCATACCGCCGCCGGGATTGCCGTCGTCGATGAGACCATTGCAATCGTTGTCGAGCCCGTCGCAGACTTCGTCTTTCGCCGTAACTTCCCCAATACACGCGCCAAACATCCCATTGACACATGTCTGTGCCCCCGCCTGGCACAGGCCGACACCTAGCGTCGCGGGTTCGCCCGTAAAACAAGGCTGCATTTGGCCATCCGTGCATGGCCCAGCTCCCCCGGCACCGCCTTGTCCCCCGGCACCACCCACGCCCCCTTGGCCACCTACGCCGCCTTGCCCGCCAGCACCCGCTTGCCCCCCGGCGCCCGCTTGCCCCCCGGCGCCACCTACGCCCCCTTGCCCACCAGCACCTGCTTGTCCCCCAGCACCTGCTTGTCCCCCGGCACCCGCTTGTCCCCCGGCACCTGCTTGCCCAGCTTGGCCCCCTTCGCCCGCTGATTGACCACCTTGACCCTGCCCTTGGCCAAAGGTAACGACGGGCCCACACGCAGTGCTGGCGGCAGCGGAAAAAACGAACGCGATTGACGCAAGACCACAACGGAGAGCATCCAACTTCATAATAGGCTCCTTCCATACCATCAGGAAGAACAGATCAAGACGCGGAGCGGCGTTGGGTGCAGGCCATCCAATAAATGTTCAGCAAAATTTTTGCGATGGCTCGGTGGTGACGATTCTTTCGCCGGTACAGCGCGCTCCGAACCTTCCGGGGTTGGGGGAAATGATGCTGGCGCTCGAAAGCGGCTTCGTTGCGATGCGAGAAAATGCTGTGCAGGCGCTTTCGTCAATCTTTTCGAACTGCCGGCTGCATATCGCCCTGAACGAGTCTGCGCCCAAATGACCCCATGCTACGCATTTTCGGTCGCGAGCGGGCGCCATTCGACTTCTTTTCCACCGATGAAAACCAGAGTCCCTGCGCGCAGTTGCATTCCTTTGGCGAACATGGGGACGAGGTGCTGATCTGCCAAATAGCGGCGCAATTGTGCCTCTGCGTCGGCCACGGTCGCGTCGAGCTTCCCTTTGTCGGCGGCTGTCAGATATTTCAATTCGAGCATCCAGGCGAATTTGGCATTCCGCACGTTGGGCATGGGGCTCAGGAAGAGATCGTTGTAACCCTGAGCGAATTCTTTTTCGCTGAGCACGTGAAAAATGCCGGACATGAGAATGGTCCCCATGAGCAGCATTTTCATCGATCGTTCGTTGTATTGGCGCAAGTCCTTCAATCCGAGCACAGAGAGGACATTTTTGCGAAACACCTCGATGAATGGGGCGATGTCTCCTTCGCGTGCCATGGCGCGTAATCCCACGCCGACGGGGTGATCGGTGAGGCTCAGGCCTTCCAGGTCTTCGAGCAAGCGGGTGTAATGTTCCCACGCGAGCTCTCGAATGACGCGATTGGGCGGCTCGAAGCGGTATTCTTTGACGTCCGGAGGCTCGGGGCTCAAGGTGAGCATTCCGGTATAATACATGAGGGACACGAACTGGCTGGTGGTGGAGGCCGTGCTCACACCAAAGTGTTCGACGAGCTCGCTCCAGACATGGCCTTCGTCGAGCACCTTTTCGAGTACGGCGCGACGTTCCTGGGCGGCAGGCCCCGTGGCCATCCACAATTGATGGAGCTTTCTGTAATCGGTACGAGCGTTGGGATCGAGCATGTCGGTGGGCATTTTACCGCGGCTCGTCAGACGTTGAAAGAAATACAGCACCATGCTCGAATTGAAGACACGCTCCTCGGCGTCCTCGGAAAAACGATACCCGTTATAGAATCGTTTTCTGCGGATATTTGCGAAGTCTGCGTTTCCGTACGGGATTTTCATGTCACTTCGCCTTTCGCGCCAATCGGGGCGACGCTAGCACGAATGCTCGCAGCACGCGAGCTGTCGTGAGCGCGAGGCATCTCGTTCCTCATGGGCATGCGTGGGGGCCAAACGCCCCCATTGATTCGAAGATCCGCGCCGAGCGCACGCAATTCACGTCGAAAATGCCGCTCGAATCGCCGCCAGCGCAGCTTGAGGCGTCACGGCAATCCCTTCATTCGCCACGCCTCGGAGCGCCATGAGCGTCTCGCCAAGAACGGTCAAGCCATTCGTATAGAGCGAATATCCATTGTAGCCGCCAACGAGCAGCAGTGTTTGACACATATCATTGACGCTGAGCCCCTCGACGAGCCCCCAATAAAAGTGAATGGCGAGAAAGTACGTATTCGATTGCGACGCAAGAAGCGCAATGACTACGCGCTCGCGGTCTTTCCCGCTGATGCCGGTGGTCGGCGGGGCCTTCGGATTGCCGTGAACGTAGACCGACTGGACGAATGCATCGAATGCTCTTGCTCCCCCAGGGTACATGCCATCGTAGTGGGCTTGCGAGTCATTCGCGAGGCACGCGGTGTCGGCTGCATAACCCTCCCGAAGGAGCCTGATTTCCTCCGGCGTCAAGATACTTTCCAGCTCCCCCATGGGCGGAGCACCTTTCTTCCTCGGCATGACGACCTCCTACCTATGCAAATGACGAGCAGCTTCACCTCGGGCGCACGCGCGGGTCGATGATCGCATGCACGATGTCCGCAATGAGATTCGCGAGCACGACCGCAATGGCCGTCACGAGCACGACACCCAATACGACGGGCAAGTCGAGCTCGAGGACCCCCATCACGGCTTCGTGACCAAGACCGGGCCAACCGAAAACATATTCCGTAATCGCAGCTCCACCCAAAAGCACGCCAAGGTCCACGCCCGCAATGGCAATGATGGGCCCCACGGCAAGCGGCAATGCGTGATTCACGAGCGCTCGAGCATCGGATGCGCCTTTGGCAAGAGCCACGCGCACGTGCGGCGCAGCAAGCGAACGCGATAACTCGCCCTGGAGCAGTCGCGCATACGTGGCAATGCCCCCAAGGGCCAAAGTAAAGGCAGGCAAGATCAAGTGCTCGAAACGATCGACGCCGAATTCGCCCGCGCCGCTCGCAGGCAAAAGCCCCAGACGATACGAAAACAGAATGGCTAGCAGCGGTCCCAAGACAAACGGCGGGACGCCTTGAAGAATCCACGTCGCGACCATGGCGACGCGATCGAAATGCTTGCGCCGACTCCGCGTACCAATCATCGCAAGGGGCGCCGCAATGCATAACATCAGCCCGAGCGCCGTGAACGCAAGCAGCGCCGTGGGACCGATTCGCTCCGCCAAAATCTTCGATACCGGACGGCCCGAGCGAAAGGACATTCCAAAATCGAGCTTGGCCAGGCGCCCAACGTGACAGCCATATTGTGTAAGAAATGGCTTGTCCAAACAAAGCTGCACACGCACGCGCTCAATCGTGGCCACATCGGCGTGCGGACCCACGGCCGCGCGCGCCGGATCGGCAGGGAGCACGTACGCCAATGCAAAAACGGCCGATACGACGATCCATACGACGATGACCGCTCCAGCCATGCGGCCAAGCAAAAAACGGAGCCACGTTTTCACGAGGAAGACTCCGTTCGCAAAACGTCTCGAAGTCCCTCACCAAGGAGACCAAATCCAAGCGACAAGAGAATGAGCGCTGCGCCAGGACCGAGCGTGATCCAAGGAGCCGTCCGCAAATGAGCTTGCCCTTCGGCGAGCATTCGACCCCACGCAGGTAGCGGAGCAGGCGCGCCCAAGCCAAGAAACGATAACGTGGATTCTGCGACGATCATCTGCGGAACGGCCAATGCCGCAAGAACGATGATTTGCCCGACCAGGCCCGGAAATACGTGACGCCACGCAATACGCATGGATTTCGCACCCAGCGCGCGAGCCGCCTCGACATACGCCTCCTGCCGAAGAACGCGCACGCGCGCTCGCACGACACGCGTTATGCTCGGCCAACCCACGAATCCAAGCACGACAATGGCAGGCACAATGCCCGCCGCTCGACCTCGAAGCGCCGCCGCCGCAGCAACGCCAAGCAATAGAAGCGGAAACGACAACACCGCATCGGTGAGGCGCATGAGCAGCGTGTCTGTGCGCCCTCCAACGAACCCAGCAACGAATCCAACGAGAACGCCCACACCAACAGCCAATGCAGTGCCACTTCCAGCCACGAGCAGCGTAAGCGACACTCCATGCGCCAAACGCGACGCAATGCAGCGACCGAGAGAATCCGTGCCAAGGGGATACTCGAGCGACGGGGGCCGAGGCATGCCGGCAATGTCGAGCCCACCGGCGACGTCCTTCACGAGGGGCGCGTGAGCATCGAGCATCGTAATGAGGATTGCAGCAAATGACAACGCGCCGAGCAAGAGCCCGCCCAACCACGCGCGACGTTTGCCATCTTGCGTTTTCATCCGCCCTGCTCAGTTCTCGTGGTCGAAAATCACCGTCGTCTGCAAAGAATGCGGCTCTCGGGCGCGACACTTCGCGCTCGGAGGGTTTTACGAGGCGACGATACCACAAGAAGAGGTGAGGAGTGCAAGTGGCGCGTTGGTCATGAACGACAACGGCGCGTGCGTGGATGTAAGGCGGTCAACCCAAGATGCGTGGGCCTTCACGCTTCAAACCTTGGATGGCGGTGAGCCCCGGGCGAGACGCGGTGACCGTGGTGATTTCGGCGCGAACGCCCGCGAGCACGTCCGGCGTGACCTCGACGCACCCAAATGCTCCTTTGGTCGCCCAAACTTCTGGAGAAAGCAGGTCGCCGCCGACGAGCTGGAGCGCTCCTTCGACGAGCAACGTCACGACGGGTGCTGCGTGAACCACGGCACGTAGCGTACCATTCGGTTTGGTCGGCTCGACAATGGCGAGCGCCGTTTCCATGGCGCGGGTGCGCGCATCGCGTTCGGCCATGTGCGAACCTGGCAGGCCAATGACGCCGAGCACCCATCGCTCGTCGTCGTCCTCCAATGCAACTTCGAACCCTGCAGCGGTCAATTTGGCGCGCACGTCATCGAGCGCCGCGCGCACATTCGAAACGGCTGGGTCGACTGCAACGTACACGCCCACGGCGCGCGAACGGCCCGAACGCAGGGCGCTCGGATCGGAACCAGCCGTCGTCACGGCCTCGCGCAGGTCTGCAATCAAGTCTTCGACGCAGCAATAACGTTGAAATGGTTTTTTCGCCAAACACCGCTGAACGACTTCACTGACACTTTCGGGAACGTTACCGACGTCCGAGGGCTTCGGTGGACGCGCACTGATATGCAATGCTTCGACCTCGACCGACGTGGGTGCTTGAAATGGCAATCGGCCCGTGAGCATTGCAAAGAGCATCACACCGAGCGCATAAACGTCCGTCTCGGGACCAACGCGTTGTCCGAGGATTTGTTCTGGCGCCATGTGACTCGGCGTTCCAATGCGAGCTCCCACCGCGGTCAATCCCGAATCTTGTTCGAGGAGCTTTGCGACACCGAAATCGAGCAATTTGACACGTGCGTCGGGGCCATCTGCGCCGAGGACCATGACGTTGGCGCCCTTCAAATCGCGATGGACGATGCCCGCGGCATGCACGACGGACAGCGCATCACAAAGCTTTTCCATGATCGAAAGCGCTCGCGCCGGTGATATTGCGCCTTCGGATGACAATAGGCCCTCGAGCGTACAGCCTTCGAGCCATTCCATGACGACGTAGGGACGACCATCGGCCGTATTGCCGACATCTATCATTTCCACGATACGCGGATGCTTCAAGCTTCGAACGAGCTCGACTTCCTGCTGGAACCTTCGCAGGGTCGTCGGGGACGTAGCGAGCGTGCGATGAAGGAGCTTGATCGCAACGGTTTCACCGGACGGACCTGTTGCCCGATAAACAGTGCCAAACCCGCCACGAGAACATAGTGAGCTGATGACGTACTGCCCGACCTTTTCTCCAGGTCCAAGCTCCGCCGTAGCAAGGTCCACCGTGGCGTTGATTGCGACGGTATTCGCCAGCGCTATGTCGTCCATGAGTTCACCCACGCAGCACTCTTTCGTGGAGATGCTTTACCAAGCAACCCGAGGCGAAGATACTACATGCGCCGGCGAGGTGCGATAGGTGGAAGTCGTCGACGATCGTTACGAAGTTCGAGCGCATATTGCGTCCGGGGGGATGGGCGTGGTCGATCAAGCGCTCGATCGTGCGACCGGGGAACTGGTGGCGCTGAAGCGCCTTCACGTGACGAGCGGCGACGTGGTCAACCGGTTTCTGCGGGAAGCGCAGATTCTTGCCGGCTTGTCGCATGCAGGGATCGTACGGCATGTCGGCCACGGGCAAACCCCGAGCGGCGAACCGTACCTCGCGATGGAATGGCTCGATGGCGAAGACCTCGGTGAACGCCTCGCACGCGGGCCGCTCGCGCCTCACGAAGCGGTGGCTCTCGCGTCGAACGTCGCCGATGCGCTCGCAGCGGCGCACGCACGCGGGATCGTGCACAGGGACATCAAGCCGAACAACGTGTACTTGCAGCACGGGCAGCCGAGTCATCCGCGGCTCGTGGACTTCGGCGTTGCACGCGTTGCGAACGAAGCGACGCACCTGACGCAAGCTGGCGTGATCATCGGAACACCGGCGTACATGGCGCCCGAACAGATCCGCGGAGCGCCGGTGGATCAGCGCATCGACATCTTCGCTTTGGGCTGCGTGCTGTTCGAGTGCCTCGTGGGTCACCCGCCGTGGACCGGCAACAGCTCCGTCGCGATCATGGCGAAGATCCTGTTCGAGGAGCCTCCGAAGCTCGGGGCGATCCTGCCCGAGCTGCCGGATGCGCTGTCGAGCTTGCTCGGTCGCATGCTGGAGAAGGACCGCAACCACCGGCCTTCGGATGCGGGGTTTGTCGCAGCGGAACTGCGCTCGATGTCGCTCGAACCGAGTCGTGGTGAACGAGGTCCCGCGCTGAGCCGGCCGCCGGCATCGCTGACGGCGCTGGAAAACCGCCTCGTGTGCGTGGTTCTCGCGGAGAGCAGCCCGCGGCTGAGCCTTGCTGCGGATCAAGCGACGATGGCGGCAACGTCAGCCGGGCCGTCGGGGCTCGTGCGCATCGCAGCCGAGTACGCGGCGCGTATCGAAGTGCTTATCGATGGGTCGATCGCGGCGGTGATCACGGGAGGTGGCGAAGCGACGGACTTGGCGGCACGCGCGGCGAAGTGCGCGTTGGCGCTGCGCGCCGAGCTGGGTCCTGGGCGCATCACGCTTGCGACGGGACGAGCGGTCGTGACGGATGCGTTGCCGACGGGGGAAGCGATTGAAAATGCGGCCGTGTTGCTGTCGCTCGAAGGCGATGCGCATGGAGGAATTCGTATCGACGAAGCGACGAAGGCGCTGCTCGAGCTGCGGTTTCGCATCGAGCGTGACGGTGACTCTGCGGTGCTCGTGGGCGAACGCGGAGCGCTCGACGAGGCGCGGCTGCTCCTGGGCAAACCGACGCCGTGTGTCGGACGCGATGCGGAGCTCGATGCGCTCGAAGCGGATTTCACGACGTGCGTGCGCGATTCGTCGGGGCGCGCGTATGTGGTGACGGGGCCGGCAGGTTCGGGCAAGTCGCGTGTGCGTCACGAGCTGCTTTCGCGGATTACGGGGCGGGCGGAGGTGTGGATCGCGCGAGGTGATCCGATTCGGCAGGGTTCGCCGCTTGCGATGTTGGCGCAGGCGATTCGTCATGCGAGCGGCGTGCGTGAAGGCGACACGCTCGATGCAGCGCGTGAAAAGTTGCTGATGCGCGTCATGCGTGACTGTGCGTTGCTCGAGGCGCGCAGAATTGCTGAATTCCTTGGGGAAATTTGCGGTCTTCAGTTCCCGGACGAACGAAGCTTGCAGCTCAAAGCAGCGCGCCAGAACCCGATGCTCATGGCGGACCAGATGCGTCGTGCGTTCGAGGATCTTTTGTTATCGGTGACGCGAGAGCACCCGGTGATGTTGGTGCTCGAAGATCTTCAGTGGGGCGATCTTCCGACGGTGCAGTTCGTCGACGCTGCGCTTCGCAACGCGCAGGGTCGGCGATTTTTTGTTTTTGCAACGGGGCGTCTCGAGGTATTTCGTACGTTCCCGGACCTTTGGTCCGAGCGACAAACGACGCGCATTGCGCTCGAGCCACTGTCGGCGGCCGCGAGTGAGACGCTCATCCGAGCAGTCCTGGGCGCGGACGTGCCTACGGATACCGTGAAACGGATCGTGGAGCTTGCCGAGGGGAATGCGTTTTCGCTCGAGGAATTGATTCGGTCGGTTGCGGAAGGACAAACTGGGGAGCTTCCGCGCAGCGTGCTCGCGATGGCGCAGGCTCGATTGGAGTCGTTGCCGGAGCATTTGCGGCTCGGGCTTCGAGCGGCGAGCGTTTTTGGTGAGACGTTTTGGAAAGGGGGCATCGCGGCGCTCTTGGGTGACTACGCCGGGGACCTCGATGCGACGCTGGATGGGCTGGTGGAGCGCGAGATCATCGTTCGTCAAGGTGATTCGAGGTTTTCACGACAGGGGGAATCGGAGTTCGTGTTTCGGCATTCGCTTTTGCGTGAAGCGGCGTATGGGATGCTAACGGACGATGATCGGTCGCTCGGGCATCGATTGGCGGCGCAATGGTTGCAGGACGCGGGCGAGCGTGACGCGGTTGCATTGGCGCAGCATTATGATTTGGGTGGCGAGCCTGCGCGAGCGGCGGAGGCGTATGCGCGCGCGGCCGAGCAGGCGCTCGAGGCGAACGATTTGGACGGCGTGCTGATGCGAACGGAGCGTGCTGCGAAATGCGGATCGAAGGGGGAGGCGCTGGCGTTTTTGCGATTGCTCGAGGCGACGGCGTATCATTGGCGAGCGGAATATGAAAAAGGCGAGCGCGCGGCGCTCGATGCATTGCAAGGGCTGAGGCCGTTGGGAGCGGCGTGGTATCGCGCGGCGGAGGAAGTGGCGGAGACGGTATGGCCACTGGGAAAGATTGGGCCGCTCGTGGCGCTGGGGGATGCGCTGTATCCGCCACCGGGCAAGGGAGGAGCGACGAGCGCGTTCGCGACGGCGGCGGCGACGGTATCGATGCAATTGTTCTTGGCGGGAAAGTACGAAGCGGCGCAAACAATTTTGCTGCGGATGGAGGCTGCGGAAAAGAGGTTCGGAGATCCGGGACCGCTCGTAAGGGCAAGGTGTCATTTTGCGCGTGCGACGAGGGCGATGATTGGCGGGGACTTGGGGTCGGTCCTTGATTCCGCGGACGCAGCAGTCGCGGGTTTCGACGAAGCCGGCGATCATCGAAACGCCGCCTTGATGCGAACAAATCTGGGGTACGCGTACATGGAAATCGGGGCATACCGTGACGCGGAAGAAACGCTGAGGATCGCCTGCATTGCGGCCGAACGAATTGACTTGACCCCGGTGGTTGCGGCAGCAAAGCAAAATATCGGTTGGGCACTCGCTCGAATGGGGCGTATGGAGCAGGCGCGTCGCGTATTGAGCGAGTGTATTGCTCTTTATGAAAAAATACGGGATTACCGAATGGAGGGACTATCGCGAACGTACCTTGCGTTGATTCTCTTGCGGGAGGATCACGAAGTTGCCGAGGAGCAGGCGAGGCGTGCGGTGGCGCTCGTCGATACGATTCCAACAACGCGTGCGTATGCATTGGCTGCATTGTCAACGGTCTTGCTCGCGCGTACGCAGAAGATCGAGGCGCTCCAAACAGCCATCGAATCTGTCCATTTACTTCAATCACTCGGCAACATCGATGAGGGTGAAGCCTTGGTTCGCTTGGCGCATGCGAAAGCGCTCATTGCGAATGGGCGTCCAGCAGAAGCGGCTGAGATGATTGGAAAGGCGCGCGACGGCTTGCTCATGCGCGCAGCGAAAATCACGAAACCGGAATGGCATGAAGGGCTGTTACGTCACGTGCCCGAGAATGCGGAGATCCTAGAGCTGGCCGGGCAATTGCTACCCGCGCAATGACTCGATGGGAAGGAGCGAAAGCTGCTCCATTTTACCAGTCCGCGGGCGGATTCCAAAAAACTTCGGCCAGGTGTGCGTAGGAGTTGATGGGGTCGACCTCGGAGCAATAGAGGATGTTTTCGACCAGCGCACCAGACGCTCGCCCTTGGGTCGACTGGTCCGAATAACAGACCGGTTTGGCCTTGATCCAGCGCTGCGTGGGGGCCCACTTGCCATAGAACACGGTGCCCTGCTCGAACGTCCACAATCCTTCGAGCGTCGCGCTGTTGAACTCGGGATCGTGGGCCAAAATCTGTTGCCCACCATGCGACCAGCGCAAGTCCACCTGGTAACTGCCGTCGGTGGTGATGAGCGCGGTCATTGCGTCGACGAGGGTCGCGCGAGAGGGTATTTCGTAGTACGTACCGGTATTGTCCGAATCTTGATCCGTGTAGTCGGTGTCGTTGCACGGAACCGGGCCGCTCGAACCGCTGCAATCCGGATAGGCGGGCCCATTGAATCCCGCACCTTGCCACAGCTTGTGCGGGTCGTCTTGGCATTCGTAGGTTCCGTCGGCGCGCTCTACGCAGGGATCGGGAACGAGTGTAGCCTCGATACGCTGCGTCCCATTGGGCGTGGAGACGTCCGAATAATTGTACCATTCGACGATACGGCCCTTGCCGCCGGTATTCGTATTCGCCCGATAGACACCTTTGAGCACGAGCGATCGCATACAACATTCGTTGCCACCCGGCCCGCTTCCCTCCACCGGACAGGCCGGATAACCGGGAATTTTGGCTTCGACACAGGTGTCCGCCATAACACGCTTGCGAGGAATCAGCCAGGACCCATTCCAAATGTACCGCGTGTCGACGGCTGTGCGCGTGACATACCGAGTCAAACAGAGCTCTGCCGCTGAATTGACACAAACGCCGTCCCAATACGTCGACCCGCAATACGGATCGTCCGCAATGACGGCTGCGGCGCAAGCGCTGTCGTTCGTGTTGAGCGGATCCCCGACCTCGGTCACCGCGTGCGATCCACGGTGATTGTCACCGACCGAGATCGCCGCAGAGACGCAGGTACTATTCCATGTCGTCGAGCAACACGTCGGGAATTTCGCGCAAACTTTGGCAACCGTTTCCGAGCACGCGGACGACAGCGGTCCCCCTGTTTGGGAGCTGGGATGGGCGCACGAGCCATTGTCTGCATATTGAAAGCCCGTGCCGCTGAAATTCCAGCCGTTCGACCAACCGTTCGACCAGCCATTCGACCAACCATTCGACCAACCATTCGACCAGCCGTTCGACCAGCCGTTCGACCAGCCATTCGACCAACCATTCGACCAGCCGTTCGACCAGCCGTTCGACCAGCCGTTCGACCAGCCATTCGACCAGCCGTTGCACCATGCGGTGTTCGAATCGAGAGAATCGCAAGCTTCTATGATCTGTTGACTCGCCGATGCAATGTCTTCCTCACCCTCGTCGAACTCATCGACTCCATCATCCCCCATGTTCGTACAACCCATCGCCGAAAAAGCAGCGAAGGCCACGAATATCAAGTGCACCCGCATAGATTTACCTCGTGTGTTGCGTCCCTGTCCGGAACGAGAATAAACCGAGATATCACGGAAGCCCTGAACAATCCATCAGCAGTTGAAAAATCGTTACGCCCCAATCAGCCCTTGCGCATTGTCGTTTCAACCGACATCACGTTCCGCCCCAAATGGCTATGAAGTCGCAAACCTCGGCAAAAACCAAGCTCCAACGGAGATGACAAGCACACGATTCCAAGCCTGGCGTATGATGAACGCCCCCGTCAGCAGGTGATGTGCATGTCTGGACATGAAAAGGCAGTCGTCGGCGTGATCGGCAGTGTCGTCATACTGCTCTTCATCTTGCTTTTTTGGCCGCAAAATGCTCAGCCGCCAAAGGAATCCACGACACTGCCCGATTCGACATCGGCCCCGCAAGCAGACAATCGAACCAGCACGCCGCCACCACCTCGCCCACCGCCGAAATCACGCGCAGAACCCGCATCATCGATGGTCGCTGCCGAACCTTCAGCGCCGCCGCCAGATCCTATGAATTCGGAAGAACCTCCGCCGCTCACCGGCCTCATCCTCACGTTTCCAAGGGAATTGTCCGAGGGCGAGATCGACGAAGAGCTTGTAAAGTGCAAAGCCGAAGTCGTGCGGCGAAGAGGCCACTTCGTGAAGGTCGTGCCCACGCGCAAATCGTCCTATGAATCCATCAGGCAATGCTTCAAGTACGGCGCCGTCACCGTACAAGAAGAACGCGGAGGACCACCGCGTCCTTGATTGAATCCGGGTCGAGAATGGCTCGTGTGGGGCCCAGCGGGCGGCGCCCCCCCCCCCCCCGTCATTCAAGAATGACGAACCCCCCTATTTCATTTCGCAAACCTCGTCGAGCTCGCCCGCCCCCTTTACGCAACGCCATTTTCATGCTCCATGGCCGTCTGTCATGACGAGCGCCCCGACGAACCTACCCGTAGCAACCATTCGCACCACGCCCGAAGACTTCGTCGTCGAAGAAATCCCCGCGTACCCCGCCAGCGGAAAAGGCGAACACCTCTTCATCACGCTGCGAAAAAAAGGACGCACCACCCTCGACGTCGTCCGCGAACTGGCACGCGCGTTCGGCGCCGACCAACGCGGCGTCGGGTTTGCCGGCATGAAAGATAGACACGCCGTCACCACCCAAACCGTCTCGATCCCCGTCCCCATCGCCGTTCCGGTCGAACCCATCCTCGCCACATTGTCGCTCACAGGCGTAGAGATTTTGGACGCACGGCGTCATGACAACAAGCTCAAGCCCGGACACCTCGACGGCAATCGGTTTCACCTCAAACTTCGCGGTTTGTCTCTCGAGGACGCGCAACGTGTACGCGACAAACTCGAAGAAACCGCGCGCCAAGGTGCACCCAATTCATTTGGCCCCCAACGATTCGGTCGCGATGGGACAAACCCGGCCCGAGCGCTCGCGTGGCTCGCAGGCAAAGAACGCGGCCCGCGCGATCGTCATGAACAACGCCTGCTCTTCTCGGCCCTCCAATCGATGCTCTTCAACCAAGTGCTCGATCGACGCATCGCAGACGGCACGTGGACGACGGTCCTGCCCGGAGACCTCGCGAAAAAGCACGATTCGGGTGGACTCTTTTTGGTCCCAAACGAAGGCCCCGAGCTCGACGATGCGCGGGCACGTGCTGCAACACTGGCCATATCGGCCACAGGTCCGATGTTCGGCGCAAAAATGCGCTGGCCCGAAGGACTCGTGCGCGACCTCGAACTCGAAGTGCTGACCGCCGTCCTGCCCGACACGAAGCGACTCGACGACTTTCGGGCACATGGTGAGGGAACTCGCCGATCACTTCGAATGGAGGTTGCCGAGTTCAAAGCGAGTGATCCCGATGCATCGGGCATGCTCGCGGTTTCTTTTGTGCTACCGAAGGGGGGCTACGCCACGACCGTCCTCGCGACGGCATGCCGCCTTGCCGATGCGACGTCGCAACCTGGGCATGTTTCCGACGATGACGGCGGGTCAGAAAAATTCCGATCAAACCTCCTGAGTCAGGCAATACAACCAAGCGCGCGATACGCCTTGCGTCAGCGCGCTCTCGGCGAAAGTCCAGAACAACGAGCCCGGGTGGAAAAAGCCCGAGATTGAAAGGCACAACCGGAAGATGAATCTCATCGAGTGGCTGCAGCGCATCATGGTTGGCTTTGGCGCGGCCTGGGTCATGTGGCTCATGATCGGGCTGTCGGTGATCAGCGTCGCGATCATCCTCGAACGCGCCTGGTTTTTCTGGACCTTGCGGGATGACGTCGTGGTTCTTCATCGGGATCTACGCACTGCCTTGCGGGACTCGGTCGAAGCGGCGATGAAGCGCATGGAGGCATCGCCGTCGGCGGAAGCAGCGGTCGTGAAGGCGGGTCTCATGGAGGCCGATCGCGGGCCGAAAGCTGCGGAAGAAGCGATGGCCGGAGCGCTCGCGCTTCAACGCATGAAGCTCGAAAGGCGCCTCGCGTACCTCGGAACGCTGGGCAACAACGCGCCGTTCATCGGTCTGTTCGGAACGGTCATCGGCGTCGTCGGTGCATTCGATGCGCTCGGCAAGGCCGCGGAAAAACCCATGGCGCAAGCCGCATCGGCCGCGATGGCGCCGCAAGCGGTCATGTCGAGCATCGCCGAAGCGCTCGTCGCAACGGCCGTCGGTCTCGCGGTCGCCATCCCGGCGGTCGCGTTCAACAACCTCTTCCAGCGCATGATCAAGTCGACGCTAGCCAACACCGAAGCGCTGACGCGCGTGCTCCTGTCGCACTTGCACGGCGAAGAGCATGGCGATCACGACGAAGAAGAGGCGGCTCCCGCGCCGGTCGTGAAGAAGGCCGAAGCGAAGCCTGCTGCGGCTGCTGCCGCAACGAAGGGCAAGAAGGCCGAAACGAAGAAGGACGAGTCGGATTCGAAAGCGGATTCGAACGGCGCGGAGGCTGACTGATGGCGATGTCGAGTCAGAGCAATGACGACGCGATGGTCGAGGGGATCAACGTCACGCCGCTCGTCGACATCACCCTCGTCTTGCTGATCATCTTCATGGTGACGGCGAAGATCATCGTGTCGCAGGCCATGCCGCTCGACCTGCCCAAGGCAGCATCCGGCAAAGAAGTGCAGATGGTGTTCAGCGTGGAGCTTCGAGCGAACGGCGATCTCGTCGCCGATGGCAAGAAGCTCCCAAATGCAGACGCCCTTTTGCCGCTCGCGAAAGAAGCGCAAGCGAAGACACCCGATCTGCGCGCCGTGATTCGTGCTGAATCCTTGGTGCAACACGGTAGAGTGATGCAGTCGCTCGACGTGCTGAAGCGAGCAGGCGTATCGAAGATCGCGTTTGGCGTGACGCCCACAGCCGAAGGCGAAGGCGCTCCCGCACCAGCACCGGCAACACCATGAGCTGAGGAGTCAGGCCGATGGCGATTGCGAACAACGGGGGAACGGCTGTGCATCCTGAAGCATCACGAGCGCGTTCTGCCGGCGAGGATCGTGATCCGCTCGCGCCGATCTTCGCGCTCGGAAACCGCGCCGCGAGGACCGGAACGATCATCGGCCTGGCGCTCGCGCTCGCGACGCACGGGTACGCATCCGGCCGCGCGATGACGGCACTGTTCGACATGCAGCGGGCCATTCGCGAGATGCGTCAAGGGCTGCATGACTTCTTCTGGACGGAATACGACGTCGAGGTTCCTCCGGAGCAAAAGGTCGAAGACAAGAAGGAAGAACCTCCGCCCGAGCCCGAGCCCGAACCGGAACCGGCGCCGAAAATAGACAAACCCGCGCCGAAGGAAGAGGATCCGTACGAGGACAAAACGCCGCCGCCGCCGCCGTCGCAAGCTGCGAAGGTACTGACGGCGAAGGAAGACCCGGACGAACCCGTCGACATGACCGGTCAAGGGTTTGTCACGGGCGATGGGACGGGGCCGGGCTTCGGCATGGTGAGCGCCGAAGGCACGGGGAAAGCGCCGACGTACAACAAAGGCGCGAACCTCGATGGCAAAGAAGGCGGCACGGGCACCAAAATGCCGCCGCCGCCTCCTGCGCCGGATTTGTCGAAACCTCCGTCGCTCATGGGCAGCACGTCGTGGGATTGCCCGTTTCCTCCCGAAGCGGATGCCGAGCAAATCGATCAAGCCGTCGCGTCGGTCATCGTGACAGTCCGTCCAGATGGAACGGTGCAATCGGTGAAAGTCGTCGAAGACCCAGGTTACGGGTTCGGGCGCGCGGCGCGCCTCTGTGCGCTGGCGCGAAGGTTCAAAGCGGGCCTCGACAAAACCGGGCAACCGACGACCAGCGTAACGCCTCCCATCCGCGTTCGTTTCACGCGCTGAAGTTCGCTTCGGCCGCAGCAAACTTTCTTTTTCCTCGCACTCTCCGCTATCCTCGCAGCTCGCACCGAAAGCCTGGTGCGCGTCGAGAACGTACGTGGACGTCGCGGAACGCATCGAAAAACTCAGCAAGGTCCCTCTGTTCCAGGGCCTCACGAAGCAGGCGCTCGAGCTCATTTCGCGCGTTGCCAGCGAAGAGTCGCACGCGCTTGGAACCAAGATCTTCCAGCACGGCGATCCAGGGACAAACTCTACATCATCCTCGAAGGCAAAGTCCGCATCAGCCGCGACGTGCCCGGGATGGGCGAAGAAGCGCTCGCGGTGCTCGGCCCCGGATCGGTCTTCGGCGAGATGAGCCTGCTCGATGAAGCTCCGCGTTCCGCCGATGCGCGCGTGCACGAACGTTGCCGCCTGCTCACCGTGCCCAAGGACGCGTTCGAGGATTTGCTGTTTCTCCACAAAGATCTCGCTTACGAGGTTCTATGGAGCGTCATTCGCATGCTCACGCATAGGCTTCGCGAGACCAACGACAAGCTCACGTTCCTCACGGTCACCGGCAAGTTCTGATTCGGTCGCTCGTGGAAAGCTCAACGAGCTACTTCCGTCCGCATCGGCGATTCGTGTAATGTCGTGTCGAAGTACGAGGAGACCGCATGGTTCGCATCTACAAACACGTTACCTTGACTCTTGCTCTGATCGTTGCCGGCGCTATCGGCGCGTGCGGCGGCTCGTCGACGCCCAACCCGGACACGGCCGCCGACAAGAAGGACGATCAGACGGCGACCACCGGTGGAACCGACGCCGCCAAACCGGACGGCGCGGGCACGGACGCCGCCAAACCCGACGGCGCCAAACCCGATGCGACGGCCGAAAAGCAGCCCGATGCTCCGCCTGCGGCCAAGGGCAAACCGTCGACGCCCATTCGCGAAAGCAAGATGCTCGCGGACGTCAAGAAGATCGGCCTCGACATCAACAAGCTCCCCGAGTTCGACAAGATGCCGCTCGCGCAAAAGAAGAAGCTCATGCCGCTCTTCCAGAAGGCCATGGGCTACGGCGATTGCTGGGGCTGTCACGTCAAAGACGACTACAAGGCCGAGACGCGGCACCTCAAGATCACCCGCGGCATGTGGAAGCACTTCGTCGTCGCAGTGCGCGATGAAAAGGGCGGCGCCGTCTTCTGTGACACCTGCCATGACGGCAACGAGAAGAACCTCGACCGCAGCGATCGCAAGGCCGTGGAAAAGTTCATGGAGGACGAGTACGAGCACAAGCTCACGCGCGCCGACAAGAAGGACATGGAGTGCTCCACGTGTCACAGCGACACGATGGAAATGAAGATCATCGAGAAGGTCTGGGGCATCGCCGCAAAGTGATTCGCCTCTGCCCCTGACGAACCGTCGACCTCCGCATTTCCACTAGCCTCGCGCATCTCATCGCAAAACGCGCCTTTCTCCGCGCGGGCCGTGGCCGCTCTCGCCTTTCGTACTACAAGACGCCCCATGTGCGGCGTGTTCGGCATCTACGGCCATCCCGAGGCAGCAAACATCACCTACCTCGGCCTGCATGCACTGCAGCATCGAGGTCAAGAATCGGCAGGCATCGTCGCCAGTGACGGCAATCGCCTCACCGCGCACCGAGCGATGGGCCTCGTGCAGGCCAGCTTCTCCCCACCGGATTTGTCGAACCTGAAAGGCGACCGCGCGATCGGGCACGTCCGCTATTCCACGGCTGGCGGTTCGCACATCCGCAACGCGCAGCCGCTCGCCGTCGACTACGCGCACGGCTCGATCGCCGTCGCGCACAACGGCAACCTCACCAACCACGAGATCCTCCGCGAACGCCTCGAAGACCGCGGGTCGATCTTTCAAAGCGCCAGCGACACCGAAGTCATCGTCCACCTCATCGCCTCGAGCTCCGCGGACACCACGGAAAGCCGTATCGCCGAAGCGCTCGCGCAAGTCGAAGGTGCCTACTCGATCCTGTTTCTGAGCGCGCACGAGATGATCGCCGTCCGCGATCCCATGGGCTTTCGCCCGCTCTGCGTCGGCCGCTTGGAACACGCCGGCGGCGTCGCCACGGTCGTCGCCAGCGAGCCCACCTCGTTCGACCTCATCGGTGCAACCTACGTCCGCGACGTCGCCCCCGGCGAAGTCCTCGTGGTTGGTCCAAATGGAACCCGTTCGGTTTTTCCTTTCGAACGCAAGCCCCGCAAGCTGTGCATCTTCGAGCATGTCTACTTCGCGCGTCCCGACTCGCGCATCGAAGGCGCAAACGTGTACGACGTACGCAAAGCGCTCGGACGCAGGCTCGCCGAAGAGCAGCCCATCCCGGACGCGCACGACACGAGTGACGTCGTCGTCATTCCGGTCCCCGATTCGGGTTTGCCCGCGGCCATCGGCTTCGCTCAACAGGCAGGCGTCGCCTTCGACATGGGCCTCATCCGCAGCCACTACGTAGGCCGAACGTTCATCGAGCCTCAGCAGTCGATCCGGCACTTCGGCGTACGCCTCAAGCTCTCGCCGAACCGCGCCGTCATCAAAGACAAGCGCGTCGTCATCGTCGACGACTCGATCGTGCGTGGAACGACGAGCCGCAAGATCGTCAAGATGGTCCGCGATGCCGGCGCCCGCGAAGTGCACCTACGCATCTCCAGTCCCCCCACGCGATGGCCTTGTTATTACGGCATCGACACGCCGACACGTGCCGAGCTCATCGCGGCCACGCACAGCATCGACGAGATCTGCAAGTACGTCACGGCCGATTCACTCGGGTATCTTTCCATCGAGGGCCTCGTTTCCTCCGTGCGAGGCATCGAACAGGCCGCGCAAGCCGATGCCGACGTCCCTCAAGGCAGCTATTGCCTTGCGTGCTTCAGCGGGGCGTACCCAATTCCGTTCGTGACGGGCCAGAAGTCGCGGCATTTGCGGGTCGTTCCGGGATGACGTAAGGCTATTGGCCCAGGTTGAACATTTGGGGCTTCGGGTCACCTTCGGTGCCCTTCGCCCCAAACCCCAGCCGTTGACGCCGCGTCGGCTTGCCGAACAATGGACACGGACATGACGGATCGCTCTTCGCGTACGACTGCAACCGACCTGTTCGCTCATTCGTCAGATCGCGTGTCGATCTATGAAGTGAGCCCGCGCGATGGTTTGCAGAACGAACCGAACGTCGTGCCCATCGACGCGAAAAAGCAGCTCATCTCGGCGCTCGTTGCGTCGGGCCTTCAGCGCATCGAGATCACCAGTTTCGTCTCGCCCAAGTGGGTCCCGCAGCTCGCCGATGCCGAAGAGCTTGCTTCGACCATGCGAGCGCCCGAGGGCGTCACCTTCAGCGCTTTGTGTCCGAACGCCAAGGGCCTCGAACGAGCGCTCGCGACGGGGCTTCCGGAAATCGCGGTCTTCATGAGTGCGAGCGAGACGCACAACATGAAGAACATCAACAAGACGATCGACCGGACGCTGGGTGTGTTTTCGGAGATCATCCCGCCGGCGCGTGAAGCGGGCGTGCGCGTGCGCGCCTACGTGTCGACGATGTGGGGTTGTCCGTACGAAGGGCCCGTGTCGCCGGAGGTTTCGGTGAACATTGCGCGTCGTCTCGTGGACCTCGGCTGTTACCAGATCGCGCTGAGTGACACGATCGGCACGGGTACGCCTAGACAAACCCAGGACATATTGCGTCGAGCATTCGATGTGATGGACATCGATCAGATATCGCTGCACATGCACGACACGCGCGGCACGGCGCTGGCGAACATTTTGGTGGGGCTCGAGATGGGGGTGCGTCATTTCGACGCGTCGGTGGGTGGACTTGGGGATGTCCTTACGCGCCGGGCGCCGCGGGCAACGTGGCGACGGAGGACTTGGTGTTCATGCTGCAAGGGATGGGCATCGAGACGGGCGTGGACTTGGAGAAGCTCATCGAGGCGGGGAACGTTGCCGAGCGTGCGCTGGGGCGGCCGCTACCGGGCAAGGTGCACAAGGCGGGGCCATTTCGGTTGCGGAAGGTTTGAGCGAGGAGTTTATCCTCAAAGGGGCTGGCACCTTTTTCCTGCAGCGGAGCATATGCCGCATGCGCAACGAATCAATCCGCATGGGCCGTTGACGGAAACCACCGGGTGCACGACTGTGGTCCTTTCTCGTTATCGTCCGAGAGGAACGCGTGCAAGGTGTTTGGAGATCTTTTCACGCTCGCCTGTGGTATACCCGAAGTCGGCTGCATGTTCCTGCCAGGAAGCCCGCACGGCGTACGCGTAATGAATTGCCCATCGCTTGATTTCGTCCTGAGAACCATCGACTGCGCGTGCAAAGAGGTTGAATGACTCCGCATCAACGTCTTCGTACCGTCGCGATTGGCCGATATCCAACGCAAGACAATCGTCGAGTTTGGAATAAAGTACCGTCGAGACCAGATCGTACGCTGGTGATAAACGTGGGTTGCGTCGATCAGGATAGATGAGACTCCAGTTTTTCAGGTGCGCGTCCCCATTCCCTGCGAGGACGCAGAAGACGATTCTCTCACAGAGTTTGCGCACATCGGCACCGCATAGTTTCGACAGCGCCGCGATGTGCTCGTATCGCATGGAATATTGGCCGTCGGGACCGTGGCCGGGCGGCCGATCCAAAATCTGACCAAAGTCCTCCATATGAATACGTTCGTCATTGAGGCGGCGATCAAACCGTTGGATGAGGAAGACCGTTCCGTCTCCCGTGGGAATGCCTGCAGGCAGATCGAGAAATTCGGTGACGTTCCCGAGACGGATGGGCGGAACGTCAATGCCGACATTCTTGGCCCAAGCCATTGTTGCATATTCGATGCAGGTAACTCATCGAATTCCGGATTGTGAAACTTGGCAATCCATTTCCAGCTCCGCCTTCGACAGGAATGACGATTCCTCGCTCACCTTCATGCACGGAGAGCTTCAACTGGGCCCCGGCAAGTGCAGAAAAGCGCAATCGGCCGTCTCCAGATGGCGTGGTTTGGACCAATGGTTTTCTTTGTCGATGGGGTCGATTCGTTCCCGGCATCAGAATGACCGCGCCGGGTAGATCTTCGCCGATGTGCCGCAGAATTTCGAAGTCGTCCTCGGGCTCGACCCCCGCCTCACGCGCAATCATGCGTAAGAGTGGCCCTTGCGGTAGCAGATGGGCAAACCAACATGGAAGGCCAGACGTGACGATATCGTCAGGAATGCGATCCTCGAAGATTTGGCCCAGAACAGGGCGATTGGGCACTTCGAGCCAATTTTCATCGAATGGAAATGGTATTCTTCGTCTTCGAGCCGTTCCAAGATGCCGACGCGCGTTTTTCCCAATAAGACATCAAGAACATTCATGCGGACTTCGCCAATATGTCGACGTGGCGCACGATCGCGGCCACGGATGGCCTCGTATTATCGAACGAACCGACCTTGAGATTGAAAAATTGGGCCATGCGCGACGACAACTCTTGCGAGCGGTATTGAGTGAACTCCTTCCAATCGCGACGTCGCAATGCATCGACCGCCATGTCGTCGAGAACATGACTCTTGCGAACTTCAACGCTAGCGTCAGCGAGGTATTTTACATGCCGTTTCGTTACCAGCGCAACGTGCAGCGCAAGCACGCCGTGTTGACTGCCACTGACATCAATGATGAGTTTCCCGAGCTCGTGTTCATTCAAGAAGTCTTGCAAAGCCGATTGACTGAGAGGCTCGCCCGTAAGCGGGTCGCAAGGCCGAAAATGGTACAGCGCGAGTGCAAATAGTCTCGACCTGGCCGCTCGTCCATCCCAATTGCATTTTTCACAAAAATCCATGAGCTGCACGACAAAGTCGCCCATGAATTGGCGCTGTGGCGTGGTTGCCAACAGACGTTCAATGGAAGTATAGGGGGCCGCCCCAATGGTAGCGAGCAACTCGCGCAACCGTGCGTGATTCGCTTCGGCGTGCTGACCGCCGAGTGCTCCACGCCAAACCCACCATGAAAGCTGACGTCGGGCTCGTGGTTCGGGATCGGCGTGGATGGCAAAGAAACGAGCAAGAATCAGAAGAGGAAGTTTGTACGGCAACATCTTGACGTGCGGGATGCCTACATCGTCAATGAGAAAAGAGATAGCGCGACGCAATGCTTCTTCAGCCCGGCGTAACGAGGGCAGCTCGGCCATGTCGTCACGAAATGTGGTTCCAGGATCGAGTCCCTCGACGGCTTTGTAACAATCGAGAAACCAATCCGGGTTCAATAAACCAAATCCCGTCGAGTCAGCAAGGCGAGCAATGGTCGTTTTGACCGAATCAGCTTTCTGCCGACCAGGGAGTGCGTCGAAAACCTCGTTTTCGCGCAGTTGCATCCCCCTCGTATTGGTTCGGTTGAAAATCACCCGCAATGCCTCCTGCGAGGCTCGCTCCACAATGTAAACCGGAATCGAAAACCCTTCGATGCGGTCGTTCAATTCGAATGCCCGATCGACCAACTCGGGCAATTCGTGTTGCAATGGCCACTCATGCACCCATTTCATGGTTGCCTTGCGATTACCCGCAATATTGAGCGGTATCCACGTGAGCGGGGGTGTTGTGGTGGTCACGCGGACAAACCGCTCCATTTCCAAATCGAACCATACGGCAAAGAGCCCATTACGAGGAGTCTTGTCCGGGTGAAGAATGGCTGCAGCGAGACTCGTGATTCTCTGCTGCCCATCGACAACGAAGAGCGCGTCACTCATCGCTGGGGCATCGATCCCGACCGGACCGAAATGTAACGTTTGGGCGTCCGCCTTGTCTCGAGAAAAAAGAAGCGTTCCGACCGGAATACCGCGGTAGATGCTGTCGAAGAAATCAAGGACGTTTTGCGACTTCCAGCGCAGGGGACGCTGGAATTCGGGGACGCGAATCTTACCGTCACGCACCGCAAGGAGTATTTCCCCCACAGTGAAAGAACGCGCTTCAGGTCGACGCTCGAGTCGGATGGCCCCTTCGCTACCCATGACGAACACGTATCTCGCTTCTGCTTGGCATGCAAGAGCTTCGTAGGCGTCCTAGATGGTGAAAAGCGGCTACGGCACGATGCATCCGAGCCGCGTGAACCACACGTGTTGTTCGTTATCGCGGTCGTCTCGGAACAGAATCCCCACATTGCCGTCGGGACCAAACGCCGCAATCGGGTAAATGCTGTCACGCTTGGCAAACGTAATGCGTCGCTCCTGGCTTATCGGATCGAGCTTCTGGTCGAGCATCAACGTGTAGAGCTCGTAGCCGTCATTTTGATCGCGATCGTCGGAATACACGAGCAGCGCCCGATCCCCGAGCGGCTTTATCGTTGGATAACGCGATCGGAATTGCCCCGGTTGCGTCAATGGCTTCGGCGGAACGAGGATCGTGCCGTTTTCATCGAGCACCGCGCCGTAAATCGCCTTGGGATTCGCGCTCCTGTCGAACCACACCACGATGTACCTATCCTGATTCCACGCAATCGTGGGATACACCGCCTGGGTCTGGCCATCCGTGAGCGCCAATGGCTGACCTCGCGGCGTCAGGTCCGGATTGAAAAGCTGAACGCTGACGAAACGTTGCGAAGGATCGCCAAGCGACCAGGCCACACCAATCGTCGTCAGGCCCGCCGCCGCTTGCGGCCCTTCGTTCGGCACCGAAAACGCCTGCGTCAACTTCATGTTCGAACCTTGCGGGGCACCGTCGAGCGATATTCGCTGGCCGTAAATATCAAAAATCCCCTCGCGCTCGTCCTGCCATATGGCAATGAATTCAGTGCCGGTCCACGAGCGTCACGTTGATGGAAAACCCGACCGCATCGGTCAAACGTTGATCCGCGAGAACCTTGTTTCCATTTTCATCGAGCAGCGTGAAGTAAACCTCGTAATCACCTGTGCGGCGATCTTGCCAAGCAACACCATAACGATCCCCTACCCATACGACCGGACCACCCGCATTGTCGCCATTTTGAAAGACGATCGGACCTTCCGGACCGAGCGGATCACCCGTGGGCGCAAGCATCGATAGCCGCATCGCAAAACCATCGATCGTACCCGTGTACACCGCCGCATACGACGAACCGCTCCACGCGAGTCCCCCAGGGCCCGCCGGCGCAATGTCCCCGGACAAACGCACCGGATTGTTCAATAGCGGTACGTACGTCGCCCCGTCGTCGATCACGCCATTGCAATCATTGTCGACCCCGTCACAGACCTCGGTCGCACCCGGATACGCAAGCTCGCTCTTGTCGTCGCAATCGTCACCACACGATCCCGGCGCGCCAGGCAAAAACCCCGCAAGCGGCCCCCGAAAGCCGTCGTCGTCGTTGTCCCTCGTCAAAAACTCGTGCTTGCACTCCGCCGTCTTCGGCTCGCACTTGTCCTCCGTGCACGGATCACCATCGTCGCAATCGACCGGCTCGAGCTCGATGCAAAGACCTCCATTCCGAGGCGCACCCGCATCGGCACCGGCCGCGAGATCACAATAGACCGGCGTGCACAAGTTCTTCGCCCCAGGGCAATCGCTGTCCACGAAACACGGCGGCTGAGGCGGCCCCCACGTGAGCTGCGTACGCCCACCACATCCGGACGTGATGCCGCCCCAAAGCGTCGCGAAACCGCCCACCAAAGCGAGCGACACGAGCGCAAGGCCGCGCCCACCTCGCACCGAAGCTCGATGTTTTCTCGCTCGCATCACAAGCACCCGCCAAACCCTTCGACGTCGATGGGTTCGCAAACCAGCCCGGATGGACAGTTGTCGTTGCCTTGGAGCGGACAGAGCTGAACGCACTGATTGCCCGATCCCGTCACGACACAGACAAACCCCGCGGCGCAGTCGAATGCGCCGTTGCACGCATCACCTTGCACACCAAACCCAGCCGGTGCACAGAACGCTCCGTAAATTTCTTGGCCGCAAGGTTCGTCCGGGTACGAAACGTAGATGTAGCAAGCCTCCCCGAACGAACATCCGCTGGTCGCTTGATTGCTGGGGTTGCATTGGAAGTCCTCGATGGGAGGAGGATTGTCCGGACAACCAGGATCGATGTACTCGTCGAACGCGTCCTTGCCCGCGTCCCAGATCGGCCCCGTGCTCGAACTGCTCGTCCCCTCCCCTCCTTCGCCTCCGCCGCCATCTGCGCGATTGACGATTTCCACGCTACCGCTGCATCCAAAAAGCCCCATGGCAAACGGCGTGAGCACGCCGATGATTGCCGCAACCAAGCAAAGCTTCGCATGCATGAGCCGCATCCTAGCCTATTTTTACAGCGTGCCGTTACGCTGGGTGAGGGATTTACTTGCGCGTGATGGTCACCTTCTTGATGACCGGTGGGGTCTCGGGCCTGTCGCGCACGACCGCGACGCTCGCGATCTTGTGAATCGTCTCCACAGGGCCGCATTCGCCGAAGATCGTGTAGCCGCCGTCGAGGTGAAACGCGGCATCATCCATGATGAAAAACTGGGCGCTGTTGGTGTTTGGGCCTCGGTTCGCCATGCAAAGCAGCCCCGCTCGATCGTGATTGGCGTCCTCCCAAACCTCGTCCGGAATCACGTAACCAGCTTCGCCCGATCCGTTCTTCTTCGCATCTCCACCTTGGATCATGAATCCCTTGATGATGCGGTGAAACACCGTGTCGTCGTACGCCGGCTTCTTCTCCCACTTGCCCTCGGGCGTTTTCCACGGACGGATGCCTCGAGCGAGCCCGACGAAGTTCGCGACCGTGATCGGCGCCTTGTCGTCGAAGAGCTTGCACTCGATGTTCCCCATGTCCGTTTCGATCGTCGCGGTGATCGTTTTGCCCGCGGGCAAACCCTTCGTCGCGTCGGCGAGCGTCCACTTGCCCTTGACCGGATCGTCCTCGCTCGGTTTGACCTCGGCGACGGGTTTGGCCGAGACCTTCTTCTTCGCGGGCTTGGGGAGCGAAACAGTCGGCGCGGCCGTCTTTGCGGGCTTTGCCTGGCCCTGCCCGTTCCCCGCAACTTGAACGTTTTGCGCCTGAAACCTCGGCTCCGCGACGGGTTCGGGCGGTGCCGAGTCGCATGCGCTCGCGAGCATGAGGGCAAGGGTGGATCCAAAAAGTGCGGTGGCGGAGTGAAGTGAACGTTTGCAGTGCATCTCGGGTGCCTTTCACTTGCGTGACGAACGGCGCGGGTCAAGCACGACTTTGTCGTGCTAGGTAGAGAACACACCGTCCGCGGCGTTTTGCGTGAGGTCCTCCCAAAGCCATGACGACTTTCCGACTTGCAGCATTCGTGCTCGTTTCGAGCATGTTCGGGTGTGAGCCGCGCATCGAAGAACCCGTGCCTCCGTCCCGAGACGCTCGCCCCAACATCCCGCCCTCACCGCAGCCAACTGCCGACGCGACCACCAAAAAGCCGGCCGAATCGGGGCGATGCGTGTTCCCAACGCCGGACAAACCCAAACGAACACTCGCGCACCCAGGCCCCGATCCGAAGTGCCCCGCGGACCCGGAAGTGCCGCCGAATTTGCGCACAGGGAAGGTGGTTTTCCCCGGCGCCAAAGACAAACCTGCGATCGTTTCCGTGGAGATTGCCGAACGCCCGCGCGACCGAGCTCGCGGGCTCATGTTCCGCACGAACATGCCCGAAGATCGCGGCATGATCTTCACCTTCAACGAAGCACCCGAGGTGCATCAGTTCTGGATGCGCAACACCTGCATCCCGCTCGACATGCTCTTCGTCGATCGCGACGGCGTCATCGTGGGCATCGAAGAAAACGTTCCGACGATGAACGATTCGACCTACGCCGTGCCGTGTCCATCATCGTACGTCATCGAGGTCAACGCGGGGTATTGTCGCAGGCACGGTATCGTTGCAGGTCAAAGATTGAGCTCGAAGGCATCTGACCATCACATGCAAGCTTCCGCGCCTTCGCACTTGACGTAACAATCCTGGCAGATGACGCACGAGGCGTAGACGTCGAAGATCGGCACGCCGGTCGGATAGGAATCTTCACAGCCGGTTGTGCAAACCGTGTCACCGTCCGGGCAGTCGGCGATGCATCCGGCGAAGTCGACGCACGCCGAGTTGGCAACACAATTCTGAAAGACATCCACGCAAAGCCCATCGGCCGACTCGCGCGAGCACGTGACGCACGCGGCGCAGTCCGCCGAGGTCGTGTCGCACACCGTAGGCCCGCCGGATCCCGAAGAGCTCGATGAACCGCTGCCGGAGCTACTCGAAGAGCTCGATGCGGCATTGGCCCAGCCATCGTCGCCGCCGTCGCCGCCACCGCCACCCTGCTTCGTCGACCCCTCGGCGCATGCGAACAGAGCAAGCGCGGCAGAAACATTTGCAACGATGATCATGGAACGAATGCGCTTCATGGAGCCTCCTCGAGGTGCAAAGACGCAAACCGACAGCCCATGATCGCATGAACGACGCCACGACGGAGCATCGTCGACATGCACGATCGTGCACCGATCCATCGCTCATCGCAGCATCGCGGAGCGCTCATCAAGGGCACAGCATGTCCTGGCAGCTCTTCGCGCAGTCCGCGCAATAGACGCAACCGACGTAGTTCCAGTACGTAGCAGCCGCATCTTCGTGCATTCCCCAGCACGCATCCCAGCAGTTGAAATCCCCTTTGGGACACAGATGCATGCATTCATTGATCGCCGTGCAGCTCGCAGAAAGCTTACACGCCTCGGATTCGGCCTTGCATTTCCCAACGTCGGACGCCGTCGAGCACGATTCGCACGCCGTGCAATCCGCGCTGATCGTGTCGCATGAACCCGCACCGCCCGACGACCCGGTTGACCCGGACGAACCTCCACCGCTGCTCGACGAGCTCACCGAGCTGCTCGACGAGCTCACCGCACCGCCCGAAGAGCTCACCGCACCGCTTCCTCCAGCACCTCCACCGCCGTTTGTCGTGGTCAGCTCGATGCAGCCCGAAGCCATGAGCGCGGTGGCCGAGCAGCAAAGCGTCGTGGCGAAGCGGTGCAAATTCATGTTCCCTCCTCCAGTCGAGTAAGCGCTTCATGATCGCATGGATCGAACCGTGACGTATGGCAGCAGAACCCGCGCGCGAAACGAGCCTGATGACAAGCCTTCGTCCGGTTCGGTATACGGATCGAGTGGGGTCTTTCGTCGTTCCGCACGAGCCGGTTCCATCCCTCGACACCGTGAAGGACGGTTTCGACGCGCTCGTCGAGAAAGCTCGCGCGCGCGTTCGTCCGGACGACCTCGATGCGCGTGATCCCGCGTTCATCGCGCGCGTGATGCCGCTGCTCGGCGTGCTCTACGATCACTACTTCCGCACGGAGACCGAGTTCGTCGAGCCGTTCGTCGAAGGCCCCGCGCTCGTGGTGGCAAACCACAACGCCATGACCGGCACGCCGGACATGTTCTGCCACATGCTCGCGTTTTGGCGCACCTACTCGCCCGCGCGACGCTCCTACGGCCTCATGCACGACCTGCCCTTCGGTTTGCCCGGAGCAGGCCCCGTGCTGAACGCGATGGGCGCCATCAAGGCATCGCCCATCAACGCTGCGCGCGCGCTCGATCAAGGCGCCGCCGTGCTCGTCTTCCCAGGCGGAGACCTCGATGCGTGCAGACCCTTCTCACGACGCTACGAAATTGAATTCGGCAAGCGTCGAGGGTTTGTCCGAACGGCGCTACGACATGGCGTCCCCATCGTGCCCATCGTGAGCGCTGGGGCGCATCATTCGCTGTACGTCATGACCGATGGCCGAAAGATCGCCGAGGCGCTTGGCTTGCCCGACATCATGCGATGGAACGTCGCCCCCATCGGCCTCGCGCTGCCCTGGGGCCTCTTTGCGCTCGCACCCCTGCCCCACTTGCCTCCGCCCGTGAAAATTCACACCCGCATTCTCGCGCCCATCCGGCCGGGCTTGCCAGCTTCGGCCGCCGACGACCCGGACGCCGTCGAACACGTCTTCACGCTCGTGCGGGACACGATGCAAGGCGCCATGGACGAGCTGAAACGGCTCGGCCGCCATGGCCTCTTTCCAAAGCCATGACCTGGCGGCGTTCCAAAGCCATGAAGAGGTGACGTCTTCAAGCTGCTGGCGAAATCTGACGAAAGCGTGACGAAAGCACTGTACATGTGCATGAATAAGGTTTTGCAGCCCAAACGAATGCCGCGTGCGGACGACGGGCACGAGGCGCGAGGGGCATTTCGTTTTCGCCGCATCAAGTGCCGTCGCGGCGAACGCATGAGATACGATCGGCGTGTCGAAATGAGTTTGGTGTAACGCGCCGGCGCTTCTCGTTGCCACGGGGCCTGCTGGGGGCGCACGAAAGGGCGTTTTGGTCGACGGGCCACACGAATACGCCGCCAAGTATGTAGTGGGGGATGATGGATGAACCGAAATGAAGGTTCAGGCGTTTTCGGTGTTGGGCGTGACGGGGGTCGGGGCTGTGCGCTCGTTGGATATCGCCGAAAATTGCGCATGGGCCTCGGGGTCGTTTCGGGTCAAATAGCGCCCTACGTGGAAAAGCTCGGTATACGCACGGTGCCATTGCGTGTACGCACGACGTCGCAAATCCCTCGGCGAGCCTTTGATGTCTTCACTGCCGCCATCGACCAATAACAGAAGGGCGGTCGCGTCTTCGTCGGCTTTGGCAAGGTATTCGATGGTAATGGGCGTTTTACCTTGTACACTGTCCCAGTTGTCACGAAAAAGGGCGACGAGGCGAAGGGTATCATCCGCGTCGTCGCGGATACCTCGCCCGCGCCGAATATCGGCGAGGATCTCGGTGGCTTTCGCGTTGTTTTTGAATGCGGGAGCGGCCCACGCGGACAATTCGATATCGTGTTCGCGGACTTGGCCGACGAGCGCCTTGCGTTGGGCTTTCTGCTCACCCGACCAGGATTCTCGACCTCGAGCTCGGCGGCGTAATAAACGAGCATATGGGATTCGAGCGAATCGAAGTCCGCTTTGCGCTCGGCCGCTCGGGCCGGAGAAAGCTCGTCGGCGAGGTTTGGCACGAGGGGACTGAATGCTTTGAGCAATGGAGGCGTGAGCTGGAAGGCGCGTTCTCGGCCAATGCGAGGCCGAATGAGGATTCGGTTGGCAATGCAAGGAGCGTCGGTTTTGCTGCCTCGTAGAGCGCGTGCATCTTCTGCGGTTCGGGGATCATGCGAGTTTCCTTGGGGTGCAATGACGAGGAAATGAGGACCGACGCGAATGTGCAACGCTTGTATTCGAGATGTCAACGGGAATGTGTACGGCATGTGGTGCGCACGAGCATGTTGGGAATGCGCGAAGAGCCAACGATGGTTGGATCTGGCTCGTGCGGATGTCACTTTGGTCGAACGGTGGCACAACATGGCTCAATCGGGTTGCGCTTTCGAGTGAGCGTTCGCTCGAATGGGTTCGTGCGGATGTCGATCCGAGCGATCGGTCGCTCGATGTGGCTCGTGCGGATGCTGGTTTGATTGAGCGTTGGTTCGACGTGGTTTCGGACGGATGTCGAATCGAGCGATCGTTCGCTCGATGTGGTTCGCGCGGATGACGATTCGAGTGAACGTTCGCTCGGATGGCGTCGTGCGGATGTCGATCCGGGCGATCGGTGGCACAAGGTGGCATCTTCGGATGTCGAGCGGAGGGATCGGTGGCGCGAAGCGTGTCGGTTGGGACTTCGCGCGAAACGAGAGGCGGGTCTGCGTTGATTTTCCCTTGCTATGCCTACGCGGTTGTGCACGCGGGCGGTGCAGCGCTACGAGTGCGCGTGAAGGTTGGTCGAGGCGGACTCTTGGTGAGCAAACGTAAGTGTGGCGCGTACTCAGACAGGCGGCTGATGTGCGTATCTGCATACGCACAAGCCGACGCCAGATGGTTGTACGAGGAACATATGCGGGTTTCACCTTGACCACGGAGGACTGCATCGGGTGCTATCGCGCACCATGGTTCCCACCATCAATAGACTTGCATTGTCCTTAAGCTTTACCGTGTGCTTGGGTTTTGCGTTCGTGCCTCAGGGATGCGGGGGCGTTCAGCATCCTGTTACGGACATTCCCGAGCACGTTGCAGCGCCGATCAAAGGCTGCGCTTTCGAGCACACGCATCACGTCCGAGATGCGGACCATATCGTCAAGTATGACGTGACGCTCGATAGCAACGGCGAGGTTGACTCCATTGCGCTCATGGATTCCACCGTCGGCGATGAAGAGCTGGAGCAATGCATCGCTGCCTCGATCCGTTCGCTGACCGAGAACGATCTTCTGCGCCCTCGCTCGGAGAATTTCGATCGCGAGCTTGCACAGCCGGAATCGCGCATGCTGCTGGGCACTCCGGCAGTACCGCTTGCGGTTTGCGTTGCGTCGCCACCTTGCTTGCTCACGCTGACCGTCCTCATGGGTGCTGTCGCGCTCAACGTGCAGCTCATGGTGCACACGGCGACCGCGATAACGACGGGCTGGCCGATGGCGACGGCCAAACCCACCGCGACGACGACGGCTCCGCCGATCCCGATCGCCCTACCGCGAAAGTATCCGAACCAGACGTGTGAGGAGGCGGAGCGCATTCGCCTGAATGACGAGATGCACAAGGTTTGCGACAAAGGGTTCGCCGCGACATGCGGGGGGCGTAAGATCAATGAGGATAAATTGCCGAAGATTCCGTGCTCGGTGGTCAAGCTCAGCCTGCTGCAACGGCGTGCTTGCCTGGCCGCACGATGGCTGGTTCAGGACAAGTGCTTCGGCGGCAAACCAGACACTGAGCACAAGGACAAGATAGACCAAACTCAGAACGGAATCGATCACTGCGAAGCCCTGGAATTGATCAATTGCGCCAAAGACCATCCGATGGCAGGAAAGTAAGGAGATCCATGTCTAACGCACTTCTCGAGGCCATTCGATCACGCGACGTCGATCGCCTGGCGACGCTCCTCGCCGCCGGCGCGGATCCGAATGAAGCTGGCAAATCTCGCTACAGTGGTCGAGATGTCCCCCCATTGCACGCGGCGATTTGGGAGCTCGAAGGATCTGGCGAGGACGACCCTGACGGGCCGGAGCCTCCAGGTCCGATCGACTCCGTCGTGCTGCTCCTGCGGTATGGCGCCAAAGTCAAGGGTTGGGACGTGGACAAAGAAGGGGATCCGCTCTTAATCGCCGTGTTCAATAACCACATCGAAGCCGTGCGGCTCCTGCTGGCCGCGGGCGCAGATTCCAACGTCTGCGATGACGAGGGCGATTCGCCGCTTCGCATCTGCGCGGAGAAAGGCTATCTGGAGATGGCGCGGCTCCTCCTCCTCTGCGGGGCCACCAAGACCATCCACGCGGGAGCAGGGCCGACTGGCATGAATGCACTGGGGTTCGCTGCAACCAGGCTCCATGTCGACATGGTGCGGCTCCTCCTCGCTCATGGCGCAGATCCCCTGATCGAGGACGGTGACGATATGACAACGTTCAGGCGACTCGGGCTCACGGTCAAGTTTGGTCGCGTCCCCGAGGATCCCGCCGCCCAGGAGCGCCTTCGGGAGATTCGCAAGCTGCTCGGCGAGCCGTTTGCGTAGCGCTTCGGCGGCCAAATCGTCGACGCTATCTGACAAGCTCATAATCGTTTCTGCGGGCGTGCAAGGCGCGGTTTTGCAACATGGTCGGGTGATGCCGCCGGTGTGTCTCTGGCATCTATGTGCTTGACGGACAAGCTCACCCATTGTTGAAATGGGCCGATGAAGTCTACCGCTTATCCACTTATTACCATGAGCGCTGGCTCACTGCACAAGGCCGTCGCGACCGCAGTTTGTATGTTACTTGCCGGGATGATTTTTAGCTGCGGCGCTGGTCCTGCCGACGATTCGACCCGGCGCTATGCAGAGGTCGTCGTAGCGCCCGATTGGAAACCGATCGACGGCGACAAGCCGACCATGGCGAGGCTTGGCCAAGAGGCCATGGACGCAATTGGATACGAGGAGATCATCCATCGCGCGGAGAAGGCAGGCTGGGTAAAAACGGTGCGCGTTGAACAAGCGCCATCGCGCGCCCGCAAGGTGCTCATCGCCGACGGAGCCACAGCCGTAGCTGGAGACCACTTGGTCGAGCTCTTCACCAGATATGCGTTCACGGCGGGCGTGACATCGCAAGCGGACTCACCCGTCCCCGGCCCAGCGGATGCCGTGGCGGTGGGGATTTTGGTGATCGGGCTCATCCACGTGGGTATTCTGAAGACCGAGGAGATCCTTGCGGCCCAGCAAGCTCAGGCTGCCACTGCAGCAGACGCCACTGTGGGCGCCGCTGCGGCTGCCTCGCAGGAGGCTGAGAGGGCGCGCTGTCGTAAGGTGAATGAAGTAACCTATTCCATAGGTGCATGAGGCAATGCCGTGAAGCAGCAGGTTGCTGGAAAGGGATATAGTCATGAACAAAGAACTAGCTCGACAGTTGGCGTACCTTTATCAACAGTCTTCGGGCCTACTCGTGCACACGATCTGGTTGATGGAGCAACATGGCACGGAAGCACAACTTCAAGAGCACAGGAAGGCGGTCGCGCAGGTTCTTAGCGAACTCGGGGCAGAGCTTCTCTATCCCATTTACCGTGAATTTCCTGACCTGGAGCCACCGTCTTCGACGCCCAGCGCCGATCTCGAGGGCGAGTCCTGAGGCGCTTGAAATTCAAAAAGGCTGACTGGGAATAGGGATATTCCCATGGCCGTGTTCCAGCGCGCCCAAAAACCTCATTGCCAAACCGAATCCGCTCGTTCACATTCCCGCTGCTTGCCCAAGCGCGGCCTTAGGCCATCAAGGCGTCGGTACGGATTCACTCGCGTACCGGCGCCTTGGTTTTCAACTTGCCCAGCTCATCGACCCCGGCGAAGACGCCGCCCAGAAGCCACTTGACGACAGGTTTGGAGAGCGCGTACGATGCGTTTGTCGCCATGGTTCGTCGCACCCTTTCTCTGTTTTTCGCGGTCATCGTTTCGGCGGTCGCGCTGCGCGCAGAAGCAACGCCCGCAAAACGGATCGCCGTGCGCCTCGACTACCAAGCTCCCGAGCCGTCGCACTTTTGCCCGTCGTCGGATGAGCTTGGGTTCATGCTCGCGGCGGAGTTTGGCTACGCCGCCGTTCGCGATGATGCGCGAGGCGTATTGACCGTCCACGTGCGCGTCGTCGACGACAAGTATCAAGCCGAGCTGTCTGCGCCAAACCCTTCGGGCACTGGCGAAAATTGGCGCTGGAACACGGACAAACAGGCTACGTGTCGCGAGCTTGCTTATGACGTGGCGACGACTGTCGGCATCGCCTTCGGCCCGCGTGCCTGGGCCAACGGAGAACCGCCCGAGACGCTCGCGGCACCACCACCCGTCATCGACGTGAGACCGTCCGCGGTTTTACGCGAACGACCAAGGCTCGTTGCCAAATACGTGTCAACGGTGTCTCGGACAAACAGGGAAACGACGGGGACGACGGCAGGGGCGAACGCGGATACGCCGATGCAAATGGAGGCGGCGATTGGACCCGCTGTAACGCTTTATGGGCTGCCGAGTGTGGCCATTGGGGGCAGTGGATTGCTCGCCCTGCGTTGGACGCGATTTGCGCTTGGATTGGATATGCGCGGCGCGGTGATGCCAATGGCCGGCTTCGGGACGCCACAACTCGATGCGCGCGCCTTCCTATTCACCGCATCTTTGCTGCCTTGTGCCGCGACGCGCTTCATTGACGTTTGCGGTTCACTGAATGCGTCGATCATTGGGCTCGACGCACCGCCGCCTATTGTTGTGAGTGCATCAGATGGTTTCTCCTTGGGCGTGGGCGCTCGTCTTGTCGGCCGGTATCCGCTCTCGTCACGATTCACGTTATTTGGTTCCGCTGATATCAGCGGCCAGCTTCGATCGATCACAATCGCTGGTCCGATTCTTGACGATCCAGCACAGGTGGCAACCTATTGGAGATCTACTTATCTTCGCCTTGCCCTCGGCGTCGGAATTGCAGTTGGCGTTTTCGAATGAGGATGAACATGGAGTCAAAGACACGAACGTCGTCAATGAAGTTTACAGTCGTCGCCGCCACCATTATGACGGTAATGGTCGTGGTTCCGGCTTGCGGTGAAGGAAGAATCGAAGTCATCGTGCCGGATGCCGGCTCCGATGCTGGCGATAAAGGAGGGGGAGGAGGTATCGGCGGTGCTGGCGGCGCGAGCAGCAACAACGCATGCACGCCCGCGTGTGATGGCGAATGCGCTCCGCTTCCGCCGCCAGGTTTTTCCCACCCATTCTTGTTTGCACAGGGCTCGCAACCGATCGCGTGCCCAGACTCGGCAAACCTGACCGAAACCACGAGATTCGCCGAGCTGGTCATTCCTCCAGCGCAATGTGCCGAATGCACATGCGCGCCGTCCACGGGTGAATGCACGCAGCCAACGACCATCACGGCGCACGCCGCTGATTGCAACCATACCGAAGGAGCGATCGCAACGCCGACCAATCCTCCGGCATCGTGGAATGGCGCATGCGCTGCGGACAATGCCTTGGCCGGGGGCATCACCTGCGCTGGCAAAGCTTGCGTGCAATCGATCACGGTCGGACCCATGGGCAAAGCAAAGGAGGCATGCAGTGCGCATGCGTCATCGACCGTGGGTGAATTCATTCCGTCACCGTCTTGGAAAACCTACGCGACGGCGTGTCAAGGAATGGCCCGTGGGACATGCGATGCTGCTCTTTGCGTTCCTGGACGGACGGCGGAATTTCAGCTTTGCGTCGAACGGGAGGGCATCCACGATTGCCCGAGCGACGGCTACACGAAGCAATTCGTCGTGTACGATGGATTCAAAGACGACCGCGCATGCGAACCATGTTCGTGCGGTGCGCCCGAAGGAAGCTTTTGTCAGGCGTGGTTGACCGTATATGCCAATGGCGCGTGTACATCGCCGGTCGTTGCGGGCAATGTGTGGTCCGGAGGAAATACATGCCTCGACGTGACGCCACCCGGTGCCGCCGTGGGCTCGAAGCTCGCGCTCGAACCGACATACAATGCGGGCACGTGCAAACCGAGTGGTGGCACGCTATCGGGCGAAGTTGCCCTGACGAGCTCGCACACGGTGTGCTGTGTGGCTTGACCATTGGTGTAACGTTGGCTTTTCCTTTGATTCGAGGTAGGTCATCATGATGCCCCAGAAAGACACATCCGACGAGCTCATGGCTGCACTTCTGAAGCATCGTCCACGGCTCGATCGATGGCTTGACATTTCGGCATCGATGATGCGGAACGGCCGGATATCATTCAGCGAGCATTGGAAAAGGTCTGGCTAGCATCGCGCGAAAAAAAGCTTTCCAATGACGTCGGTGGTCTTTTGCATACCACGGCCAAGAATCTTGCCATCGACCGACATCGCGAGCTGGGTACGCGCATGGAGTACATGCCGCTTCTTGTCGTGGATGGCACTGCAACGCCAACCCCCGAGGACGAGCTTCACAAGCAACGTTTTTGGATGGCTGTAAAGGAAGCTATCGACGCGTTGAGCAAACGATCCGCGGACGTGTTGCACGCGAGGTTTTTTGACGAATTGAGCATGCAGGAGCTGGCGTGCAGTTTGAACATGTCCCCCGCGTCCGCGTACCGCGCGGTCGATGCAGCGCTCGATGAGCTTGCACGGGAGCTGAAACGCCGAGGCATCACGGGCCCGCTATGCATTCCGATGCTCGACAGTGCTCTCGTGGAGCGCGCAGATGCAGCGCCGGCAAGCGACAAGCATGGCGCACGGGACGTTTGGACTGCACCTGCATTGGCGTCATCGTCGAAGCAGTCCCGCCTTTGGCCCGACATATCCAAATTCGTCATCGGCGCCGTCGTGGGCGGAGCGCTCGTGTAATTGTTTCTGTCGAAAGAGCGGACTCCGCCGCCCGTCGCTCGCATTCCGCGGTACGAGGTGACCATTGCACCCGCAGCGCATAGCGAACCTACGGCGCCCATAGCTCCTTCCACAATCGTTTGTCCGGAATTCATAGCTCCGATGCCGCCTCCAGCACGAGGAAAACAGCAGGGGCCTCCCGCGCACCCGGAACCCAACGCAAAGCCGAGACTTCTTGCGCAGATCTGCAAAAAGGCCCTCGACGCGCACGACTGCGAGCGGAACGAGGTGTGGGGCAGCATTGGTTTTCGCTTGCTATGCCGACGCGGTCGTGCATGCGGGCGGTGCAGCGCCACGGGTGCGTGTGAAGGTTGGTCACAACGGACCCTTGGTGATCAAGCGGAAGTGCGGCAGGAAGTTGGATTCGTGGTTGATCTGCGTATCAGCGTACGCACAAGCAGACGCCGGATGGTTGTACAAGGAACGCATGCGGGTTTCACCTTGACCAAGGAGCACCGCATCGGGTGCTATCGCACCATGGCTCCCACCATCAAAAGACTTTCATTGTCGTTGGGCTTTGCTGTGGGATTGGGTTTTGCGCTCGTGCCGCAAGGATGCGGGGGAGCTCATCCTGTCGCGGACATTCCCGAGCACGTTGCAGCGCCGATCAAAGGCTGCGTTGTAGAGCACACGCATCACGTCAGAGATGCGGACCATATCGTCAAGTATGACGTGGCGCTCGATAGCAACGGCGAGGTTGACTCCATTGCGCTCATGGATTCCACCGTCGGCGATGAAGAGCTCGAGCAATGCATAGCTGCCTCGATCCGTTCGCTCACGCAGTACGATCTTCTGCGCCCTCGCTCGGAGAATTTCGATCGGGAGCTTGCACAGCCGGAATCGCGCACGCTGCTGGGTACTCCGGCAGTACCGCTTGCGGTTTGCGTTGCGTCGCCACCTTGTTTGCTCGCGCTGGGTTTGGTCGTGGCTGGTTCCGTGTACACCGTGCAGGTCATGGTGCACACGGCGACCACGGCCAAAGCCACCGCGATAACGACGGGCTGGCCGATGGCGACGGCCAAACCCACGACGACGACGACGTCGCCGCCGATCGCCCTACCGCGAAAGTACCCGAACCAGACGTGTGAGGACGCGGAGCTGGATCGCCTGGAAGGAGAGAAGAACAAGATTTGCAATCTCAAGGTGGGGTTCGCTGTCGACTGCCCCAAGGACATCAGCAAGCCAAAGTTCGATAAAATTCCTTGCTCGAAGGTTTTGCTCAGCCTCCAGCAACGACATGCCTGCCTGGCGGCGCGATGGGCCGTTCAGGACAAGTGCTTTGGTGGCAAGCCAGACGCTAGGCACAAACCACCGATTGATCAAACGCAGCAAGGGATCGACCACTGCGAAGCCCTGAAATTGAAAGTTTGCGCCAATGGCCACCCCATGGCAGGAAAATAAGGAGATCCATGTCTGACGCACTTCTCGAGGCCATTCAGACCCGCGATGTCGATCGCGTGGCGGCGCTTCTTGCCGCCGGCGCGGATCCGAACGAACCTGGCAAGTCTCGCTATGGCTCGGGCGGAGTTCTCCCCCCATTGCATGCTGCAATTGCCGAACTCGAAGCCTTCGGCGAGGACGAGCCTGGTGGACCGATCGATGCCGTTACCTTGCTCCTGCGCCATGGCGCCAGGGTCAACGGATGGGACGTGAACAAAGAAGGGGATCCGCTCCTTGACGCCGTGGTGATGAAGCACATCGAAGCGGCCCGGCTCCTGCTGGCTGCAGGCGCGGATCCCAACGTGAGCGATAACGAAGGCACCTCGCCGCTTCGTTTCTGCGCGCTGAACGGCCTGCTCGAGATGGCCAGGCTCCTCCTCAATTGTGGTGCGGGCAAGACCATCCACGAGGCGGGAGGTTCCGCGGGCATGAATGCGCTGGGGACGGCCGCGTACTGGCTCGATGTCGAGATGGTGAAGCTGCTGCTCGCTCACGGAGCAGATCCGCACATCGAGGACAACGATTCGGATACGGTGTTCGATCGTCTCCGATGGAAGGAGCAGCTTATGGATCAGCCCGAGGATCCCGCCGACCAGGACCGTCTTCGGGAGATTCGCAAGCTGCTCGGCGAGCCGTCTGCGTAGCGCTACGGCGGCCAAATCGTCGACGCTATCTGACAAGCTCATAATCGTTTCTGCGGGCGTGCAAGGCGCGGTTTTGCAACATGGTCGGGTGATGCCGCCGGTGTGTCTCAACTGCCTGAATGTCCTGGTGATCAACGTGCAGTCGCAGGGGGTTGTCCTCCCCGGTCTACCGTTTCGCCTCAAAAGTCAAGCCCCTCCGCGCGTGCCCGTGCTATTGGACGCGCCCATTCTGGACGATGGTCTGGTGGGTGATCCGGGCGTCCCTGGGTCCACCACCCCCAACCCATAGGGAATGCGATGGAGAACGATCCCCGCCTGCGACGCCCCTCGAACCCCAAAGGATCCCCCAGGAGCTGGTCCCTCAAGAAATCCGAGGCCAAGGCACTCCTCGCCGAAGGACAGTGGACGTTGGATCCCGAACATTGTGATGGTGTTGGGGATGCATATGTGTCGGCTCGTGGCGAACTGTTGCTGTTCAGTAACCACGGCCGGAGCATTCTCTATGAATCGAGAAAAGCGATCGTGGACGCTCTTGCCGAGTCCGCCAAACAGCCTCCGCCGCAACACGTGTTGGAAGGCTTGCTCCTGCAAGGGCCGCATTTCATCGAAGCCGTTCCGGGATTGGTCGACGAATTGGCCAAGCAATTGAAATTGCCCCGCGAAGCGCTCGACAATACCCCCGAAAGCCTGGACGTGGTGGAAGAAGCGCTGAAGAAACGCATACGACCGCGGAGCCGCATACTGGAAATTCCCAATTTGTTCGCCGCAATCGTGGCGTATACGGGCGAAGTCGCCAGGCACGTAACCGGCGGCCATTGGCACTTGAATGAAGTGCACGGCGGCATTTGGGAGCCGTACGTCATGTACGACGACGATTCCGATTACGTGAATCCTTTCCTCGAACCGTACAAGAGCATCGCGGAACGTAGACGCGGCGGGCTGCTGCTGCGGGTGCTGATTCCCGTTCCGGGCCATCAGGGCTTGAAATTCAAAAAGGCTGACTGGGAATAGGGATATTCCCATGGCCGTGTTCCAGCGCGCCCAAAAACCTCATTGCCAAACCGAATCCGCTCGTTCACATTCCCGCTGCTTGCCCAAGCGCGGCCTTAGGCCATCAAGGCGTCGGTACGGATTCACTCGCGTACCGGCGCCTTGGTTTTCAACTTGCCCAGCTCATCGACCCCGGCGAAGGCGCTGTCCAGAAGCCACTTGACGACAGGTTTGGAGAGCGCGTACGATGCGTTTGTCGCCATGGTTCGTCGCACCCTTTCTCTGTTTTTCGCGGTCATCGTTTCGGCGGTCGCGCTGCGCGCAGAAGCAACGCCAGCAAAACGGATCGCCGTGCGCCTCGACTACCAAGCTCCCGAGCCGTCGCACTTTTGCCCGTCGTCGGATGAGCTTGGGTTCATGCTCGCGGCGGAGTTTGGCTACGCCGTCGTTCGCGATGATGCGCGAGGCGTATTGACCGTCCACGTGCGCGTCGTCGACGACAAGTATCAAGCCGAGCTGTCTGCGCCAAACCCTTCGGGCACTGGCGAAAATTGGCGCTGGAACACGGACAAACAGGCTACGTGTCGCGAGCTTGCTTATGACGTGGCGACGACTGTCGGCATCGCCTTCGGCCCGCGTGCCTGGGCCAACGGAGAACCGCCCGAGACGCTCGCGGCACCACCACCCGTCATCGACGTGCATTCGTCCGCGGTTTTACGCGAACGACCAAGGCTCGTTGCCAAATACGTGTCAACGGTGTCTCGGACAAACAGGGAAACGACGGGGACGACGGCAGGGGCGAACGCGGATACGCCGATGCAAATGGAGGCGGCGCTGGGTCCCGCTGTAACGCTCTATGGGCTGCCGAGTGTAGCCATTGGCGGCAGTGGATTGCTCGCGCTGCGCTGGACGCGATTTGCCATTGGCTTGGACATACGCGGCGTCATTACACCGATGAAAGGCATCGGAGAGCGCGAGGTGCCTGGACGAACGCAACTGTGGACGTTCTCGCTTCTGCCATGTGGAAGCGCGCGGGTACTTGATATTTGTGGCATCGCAAGTCTCAGCACCATGCGATTCGAGCTTGATGACACGCAAGCGATTCGTGAGGCGGATGGTTTTTCAGCAGGCTTTGGTGCGCGTATCTCACCGCGGTGGAAACTCTCGGATACGTTTACCCTTGCTGGCTATGCCGATCTGACGGGTGAGCTTCGCGCCATCAGCATTGGCATGACGCAAAGTGCACAACCTGGCGGGCCTGCGCCGGATTGGATTTCGCCACAAGTGCGCGCCTCGCTAGGCGTCATCGTCACGACCGCAGTGGTCAAGTGAAGCCTTATGTAGTGGGAGCACATCTCGTGCAGAAGGGAATGCCATGACAATTCGGGTTTTATTGGTAAGCACCGCAGTCGTGACGCTCGCGTTTGGCTGTGGTCAAGCACGGAACACGTATGATCCTCCCGATACCGGAGGAGCCGCAAGTGACGCGGGCGACGCCGGCACGGACGCCGATGAAACCGGCGGCAGCGGCGGCACCGGTGGAACCGGTGGCGCTGGCGGCAGTGGTGGATCGGCCAGCAGCAATGCGTGCGCGCCCGCGTGTGATGGCGAATGCGCTCCGCTTCCGCCGCCAGGTTTTTCCCACCCATTCTTGTTTGCACAGGGCTCGCAACCGATCGCGTGCCCAGACTCGGCAAACCTGACCGAAACCACGAGATTCGCCGAGCTCGTCATTCCTCCAGCGCAATGTGCCGAATGCACATGCGCGCCGTCCACGGGTGAATGCACGCAGCCAACGACCATCACGGCGCACGCCGCTGATTGCAACCATACCGAAGGAGCGATCGCAACGCCGACCAATCCTCCGGCATCGTGGAATGGCGCATGCGCTGCGGACAATGCCTTGGCCGGGGCATCACCTGCGCTGGCAAAGCTTGCGTGCAATCGATCACGGTCGGACCCATGGGCAAAGCAAAGGAGGCATGCAGTGCGCATGCGTCATCGACCGTGGGTGAATTCATTCCGTCACCGTCTTGGAAAACCTACGCGACGGCGTGTCAAGGAATGGCCCACGGGACATGCGATGCTGCTCTTTGCGTTCCTGGACGGACGGCGGAATTTCAGCTTTGCGTCGAACGGGAGGGCATCCACGATTGCCCGAGCGACGGCTACACGAAGCAATTCGTCGTGTACGATGGATTCAAAGACGACCGCGCATGCGAACCATGTTCGTGCGGTGCGCCCGAAGGAAGCTTTTGTCAGGCGTGGCTGACCGTGTTTGCCAATGGCGCGTGTACATCGCCGGTCGTTGCGGGCAATGTGTGGTCCGGAGGAAATACATGCCTCGACGTGACGCCGCCCGGTGCCGCCGTGGGCTCGAAGCTCGCGCTCGAACCGACATACAATGCGGGCACATGCAAACCGAGTGGTGGCACGCTATCGGGCGAAGTTGCCCTGACGAGCTCGCACACGGTGTGCTGTGTGGCTTGACCATTGGTGTAACGTTGGCTTTTCCTTTGATTCGAGGTAGGTCATCATGATGCCCCAGAAAGACACATCCGACGAGCTCATGGCTGCACTTCTGAAGCATCGTCCACGGCTCGATCGATGGCTTCGACATTTCGGCATCGATGATGCGGAACGGCCGGATATCATTCAGCGAGCATTGGAAAAGGTCTGGCTAGCATCGCGCGAAAAGAAGCTTTCCAACGACGTTGGTGGTCTTTTGCATACCACGGCCAAGAATCTTGCCATCGACCGACATCGCGAGCTGGGTACGCGCATGGAGTACATGCCGCTTCTTGTCGTCGATGGCACTGCAACGCCAACCCCGGAGGACGAGCTTAACAAGGAACGTTTTTGGATGGCTGTAAAGGAAGCTATCGACGCGTTGAGCAAACGATCCGCGGACGTGTTGCACGCGAGGTTTTTTGACGAATTGAGCATGCAGGAGCTGGCGTGCAGTTTGAACATGTCCCCCGCGTCCGCGTACCGCGCGGTCGATGCAGCGCTCGATGAGCTTGCACGGGAGCTGAAACGCCGAGGCATCACGGGCCCGCTATGCATTCCCATGCTCGACAGTGCTCTCGTGGAGCGCGCAGATGCAGCGCCGGCAAGCGACAAGCATGGCGCACGGGACGTTTGGACTGCACCTGCATTGGCGTCATCGTCGAAGCAGTCCCGCCTTTGGCCCGACATATCCAAATTCGTCATCGGCGCCGTCGTGGGCGGAGCGCTCGTGTATTTGTTTCTGTCGAAAGAGCGGACTCCGCCGCCCGTCGCTCGCATTCCGCGGTACGAGGTGACCATTGCACCCGCAGCGCATAGCGAACCGAGGATAGATCCCATAACACCTGCGACAATCGTTTGTCCCGAATTCATGGCTCCAATGCCGCCTCCAGCACGAGGAAAACACCAGGGGCCTCCCGCGCACCCGGAACCCAACGCAAAGCCGAGACTTCTTGCGCAAATCTGCAAAAAGGCCCTCGACGCGCACGACTGTGAGACCGCAAGACGAATCTGTCCGGAAGTTCCGGGTTCGTTCGGAACGCTGCTTGCGCAACAGAACCGGTGCAGCCCTGCGGACTGAGGTCGAGCGCGTACGATTTTCTGAGAAGATGCGTTGCCTCGTCCGTAGTACGCGCTGAAACTCAATAACATACCATCCTGGCTCGAGAGCCATTCGTTGCCATTGTTGATTGGCGAATGATTCGCAGAGGTGCGCGTCTTGGTGCGCGCTCGTCTGGGGACCGTCCGCTACGTCGAGCATTCGCGCGGATGTGGTTCGTTTGTCGCGGCAATCATCGTCGTGCGAGGTCTGTCCTTCAATGCTCGCTTGGGCAAGCGAGTGGGCGGTCCCCTTTTGTCGTGAGGAGCGATCATGAAGTCGGCAAGAGCGCGCATTGCATTGGAAGTGGCGGATGACGAGCGCACGGTCGTTACCGCGGTTCAGGAAAACTCGCCGACATCGTTCATTCGTAGTCGCCGATCTCGGGCCGAGTGGTTGGTCGACGTAATGCTTGCCATTCCACGTGCGATTGTGCGCGTTTTTGACCGTATGCGCCTGGACGCAGGTGCATGGCTCGATCCACCGAGCTTATGTGGAATGCTGCCACCACCGCCGGCATCGCGCACGGGAGCGGGTGCGCTCAATCGAGAGCAATTTGGCGAGCTTGTTTTACACAATTTGTTTCGATTGTCGCCACGTTATGCGGCGGCTGCCGTACAGGTCGCAAAGGTGGCTGCGATCGTTTCCAAGTACCCGAAGAGCGAACGAATTGCTGTATTCGTACACTTCACCTTGTCACGTATCGCTTCGATCGAAAGCAATCCTATCCCCGTTTCATGGCTGCGAACACGAATGAGCGACGTCGGGCGAAGCGAGCTCAACCGCGCTCTCGAAGAGCTCGAGGACGACGGCTTCGTTCGGCTTCTGTCTGTGGACACGGACGATGCCAAAGTGGTTATCGACGGGATATCCGATGTCGTTCGCGGTCGCTTGACGCACGTCGAGCTTATTCGCCCACTTTGATTGGAGGTGGCAGATGCCCGTACGCAATCAGCCGACTGTATTGACAGCAAAGGTGGGCGCACGCATTCGCGAGCTGCGTTTGCAGCGCAATATGTCGCTGGCTGACGTCAAGGTTGCAGTTGGCGTAACTCCGGGCCATCTGTCTGGCGTCGAGCATGGGCGGGTGAACGTGACGCTCGAATGTCTCGGGCGCATTGCAAAAGCGCTTGGTGTCGAGATATGCGAACTGGTGTCGTTTACGGTTTGACGTGAGGCAGTTCTGGGGGCATAGGCGCGAACTTGAGCGCAAATCACTTATAGAATTTTACGCAAAGAGGCAAAGGCGCGGGGTCGCCAGCGAGCTGAAATTGCGGCATCGTGCCTTTGCGATAAATCCAGCCGAGTCAATGTTTCGAGTCTCGAGAGTTCCTGTACGCCCGATGGCCCCCTTTCCCTAACGTGGAAGACGGCGCTGAGGGGGAAGTGACGCCCGTTCATCATTGAAAATTCTCCTCTGCGAAAACTCCGCTCTGCGCGACGCGAAGCGTCGGCGAGAGGGTTCGGGGGGTCGGAGGTCAAGAGCCTCTGTGACATGGACGTTACGACACAGGGCGTGCGCACGGCGCGCCATCCATGCCTTGCACGCGCCATGACGAGGCGGCATTCTCCACCCGAGGAGGCGCCAGTGCAGGTCGAAATCAAGTACTGTCACGTCTGAAATTACAAACCTCGCGCCGTGAGTCTCGCGGCCAAGATCCAAGATGCCTTCGATGTGCCGACGAAATTGACCATTGGTAAGCCGGGGCAGTTCGATGTCGTCGTCGATGGCAAACTCGTGTTCTCCAAACAAAACGAAGGACGGTTTCCCGAACATCAAGAAGTGCTCGACGCGATGAGCCGCGTTACGCGTTGACGACGCCGGCGCGTTGATGTCCGATGAGCACATCATGAACGCACCGGTCGGCGCTCGTTTGCTCTCGCGACACTCGCTTGCTCTTTTCGCTCTTGCTGGGTCGACGTTTCTTTTGGGCTGTACAGACCCGGACGTATTCGTGCCGAACCCGGAATTCAGCGGTCCTTCGGGGGTCATCGAGGGGACGCTGACGTACGCCGGGCCTCCTCCCTGCACAGAAAACGGACGGATCGTCGGTGCCGCCGTGTTGCTCGCGTTCAACACGAAGTTGTTGCCGCCGCCGAGTGGTTTGGGAACGAGCGCTGCGAGCATCGATGCCGTGCCTGGCGAGCTGCTCTTCTCGAGCATCCGCGACAAACTCGTGTTCGCCCCCAACGGCGAAAAGCGATGCCCGGATGCGTCGGCGCCGCCGGTGTCCGCGAGCGCCACGTGGGCCATCGCGCCCTTGCCTGCGGGCACGTATCAGATCCGCGGGTTCTACGATTGGGATGGCGACTTCGATCCTGCCTTCAGCATATCCAATTTGCCCTCCAAGGTGACGTTGGCGGAGGCGCGATCTCCAACGCGGCCGAAGTGCTCACGTCGGGCGCTGCTGCGAAGTTCACGGAGATCGACGTGGGCGCGCGTGATGCCGCATCGGGACAGCTCGTCATGCCTCCGACGGGCTGGCGCGTGCAAGGCATCGGCGTGACGTTTGCCCTGCCTTTGGCGCTCGAGCGACCGGTGTTTCATCCATCCGCGGTGGCAGACGAAATCGCGGGCAACACGGATCCGCGCAACGTCGTGATTCCCGCGGATTTCCAGTTCGCTACGTTTCCACCAAGTGACAAAGGGTTCATCCGGATCACGTACACGGCGGGCGTGGCCGCGGAGGAAACGGCGCTCGCAGCGAAAGAGCCTTTCTTCATGCCCGTGGAGGATCCGCCGGCGAGCATTTACATGACGGTGGAAGACGCCAATCGCGACGGCGTCGTCGACGACAAGGACAGCGTGCCCGAGTCGCCTCTGGTGCCGTCGCTCTACCCGACGTCGGTGTTTTCGAAGCTTTTACCAGGGGTGAAGATCGGCGGACAGACGCAGCCTCGCGTGATCATTCAGGGGCTGACGCTCTTCAAGAATTTGCTGCTCACGTCGACGAAACGTCCCACGCCCGATCCGATGGATCCGACGAAATACGTCGTGTTTCAATCGTTCGAGCCTGAAGTGACGGTGGCGCTTCGTCCGGCGGCGCTGTGCATCGATCCTGTCGATACGTCGAAGAAGGGCGTGCTGGTGTTGAGCCACAAAACAGCGGCGAGCGGCGATCCGATCTTAGCTGATGAGGACGCGGTGAAGCAGAGCCTCCTGCGGCAGTTCGGACGGCAGTTCGACATCGTGTACGGGTGTCTGCCCCAAGGAAACTACGCGATGAACCTGGTGTACCCCACGGACAAGCATGGACGTTGCCGAACGAGGCTGGGGTTTGTGCGGGTCCCGAGCGGGATGAAGTGATGAGTGCAGATGGCAAGGAGTGCCTCGCAGCGGGCAACAGCAAGAGGGATCGCTTGGCGTCGCAGGATGCGTGGGTGGTCGTTGGACCACCAAAGGATGCGGCGTACTGCAAGGCAAACCCGACGCCGAAGGCGTGTTTGGCCGAGTAGTCGCGGACAAACTCAACTGCCAAGCTTCGTAGCTCGCACCGCTTCATCGATGCCGTGCGAGGGCGCGTAGCCCATTTCGATGCGCGCGCGTGCGTCGTCGACCATGCACACGTAGCGGATATGGTCGAGCTCGGGCGCTGGAAAGGACGTCGCACGATAACGCCAGAGCTGTTTGACGAGGGTTGCAGCGAGCATGTGAGGGATGGCGACGTGGCGATGACCGGTCTTCGCGATGATGCGCGACAGGGGCAAGGGGGGCGGGCCGGCGATGTTGTAGATGCCGCGTACTCCTGGCTGAAGCGCCTTGACGATGGCGCTCACGACGTCGTCTTGGTGGACGACTTGAATCATGGGGTCGAAGCCAAGAAGCGATGGAATGACCGGGAGACGCAGGTAATTCGAAGGCGCGTTGCGTACGGCTCCAAGGATGTGCACGGGGCGAAGCACGACGGTTTCGGTTGCGGGGTGCTTCCAAAAAAATGATTGAGCGAGCATGTCGACGTCGATGAGGTCGTGGATGTCGCTGAAGTTCGCTCCACCGAGCAGCGGTGCTTTCTCGGTGAGAAACTGCGGATTGTCCGGGCGCGGGCCGTAGACGTTGGCGCTCGAGAGCACGACCAATTTGGGCACGCGATATTGCTCGACGTACTCGAGAAGCCTTTGCAAACCCGCAACGTTCCACGTGTGGTGTTCGGTCTGACTGGCGCGGGGGTCGTGCATGACGCCGAGGTGCACGACGGCGCCGAGGCGCACGTGGCGAAAGATTTCCTGTGTTTTTTTGCGACGAATGTCGATTTGATGGTGAACGATGCCGTCGGGTTTGTCCTCGAACGGCCGGCGATCGATCCCGACCACGGTGCGCCCTTGGTGCAGGATTCGCGCGAGCCTTCGGCCGAGTCGTCCGCAGATTCCCGTGACGAGAATTGGCAGAGCGGCACTCGAGCCGTCCTCGTTCGGTTCGCGCGGCGAGCACGGAGCGGTTCGCGCGTCGGCCTGTGCCATGGTCTCCCCCATTCAGCAAAAAACGGTGCAACGATTGACGGTGCTTCGTCAAGTGCCCTGCGCGACCTCTTCGATTGAAAGGGTCGAACGCACAGCAATCGTTCGCATAAACGCCTGACGCTCTGCTACGATGGGTTCGTTATGCTGAACCATGCAGCGCGCGCGCTAAAGCGTTTGGAAGCATTCGCAACTCGTGAGGCCCTTCCCCTGGCTCGCACGACGGCTGATATCGCCCGCACTGAAATCGATGAATTCACGCTTCGCCTGTTAGGACCGGATTTCGATGATCGGTTGCGCCGCGTGCCCATACCGATGGCAAACGAAGGGGTCGATCCGTTCGGGCTCGATCCGCAATGGGCCAAATATGCCGCGGGCATAGGAGCGTTTTTCCATCGTTTTTACTTTCGAACGATTGTCACAGGTATCGATAAAATTCCGTCATCACGAGTTCTCTTGGTTTCAAACCATTCGGGACAGATTCCGCTCGATGGATACATGATTGCCGCGTCGATGTTCTTCGATGGAGATCCGCCTCGAATCGTGCGCAGCATGGTGGAGAAGTGGACGCAAACGATGCCATTTTTTTCGACTTTGTTTTCGCGCTTGGGCCAGGTGGTGGGGGTGCCCGAGAATGCTCGAAAACTCTTGGAGCTAGGAGAAGCGCTTTTGGTATTCCCCGAGGGTGTACGGGGCATATCGAAGAGTTTTGCTCATCGATATCAATTGGAGGATTTTGGACTTGGGTTCATGCGCCTGGCGCTCGAAACGAATACGCCCATCGTCCCGGTGGCCGTCATTGGAGCGGAAGAACAATACGTTTCGCTGGGAAACATGGATCGCGTGGCGAAAATGCTGAATATGCCCAGTTTCCCACTCTTGCCGCAAGTGCTCGTCCCGGGCGGACAGCTTCCATTGCCGACGCGGTATCGAATCGAGTTTGGCGCTCCGATGCGATTCGAGGGCGATTACGACGATGACGATGCCATCATTGCGGACAAAGTGCAGCGCGTACGCTGGGCCATTCAATCCATGCTGCACCAGGGATTGAAGGAGCGTCGGTCGATTTTCTGGTGAGAATTGGTGGCGTGGGTGCGGCTCACTCGTCTTCGAGCAAGTCGGCGTCGAGCTCGGTAGCGGCCGGTTGAGCCGGTTGTTGCGCTTGGTCCGGCTGCGCTTGCTGCTGTTGCTGCTGCTGCGCGTAATACGCGGCATAAGCGGCCTGCTGAGCTTCGTAGGCGCGCTGCGCTTCGAGGTAAGCCGCATGCTGCGCCGCATAGACGGCCTGCGGATCGTTGGGATCGACAGGGGTGGCCGCATACGCCTGCTGCGCATACGGGTCGTACGCCGCCACGGCTTGCGCTTGCTGCTGCTGAGCATACTGCGCATAAGCAGCCGGATCGTAGGCCGGTTGTTGCGCATACGCCTGCTGATCGGCATACGCGGGCGCCGCGGGCGTTTGGTCGTACGCAACAGCGTGGTCGGCCTGCACGTACGCTGGCGCCGCTGCAACCATGGGCGGCGCTGCCACCGCGCTTGGTTGCACATACGCAGGCGGGGCCGCAGGCGTGGCGTCCGCATCCAACACAGGAGCCGGCGCCGGCGCGGGAGCAACTGCGGCAGGTTGCGGAGCGGCTGCGACGGGGGCGGGAGGCGGCGTCGACACGACCGGCGCAGGAGGCGGTGCTTTCTTGAGCTTGCCCGTCTTCGCTCGCTCGAGACCCGTCGTCGCTTCTTGGTCACCAGCCTTCATGCGAAGCACACGTCGCCACGCATCGGCAGCTTCACGCGCATCGCCAATCTCTTCCTCCCAGAGCCTCGCAACTTTGCGCGCAAGCTCCGCACGCGCGGAAGGATCACGACCACGAAGAATCTGATCCTCGTAGAGCTGGATCATGCCGCGATGATCGCCGAGCTCCGTGAGCAAGTTCGACAGCTCCTGCATCACGTCGTGATCCGACGGCGACAAGTCGTGCAGCTTCTTGAAGTCGACCGCTGCGCCCTTCTTGTCGTTCAGCGCATCGCGACGCAGGCGCGCTCGACGCTGAATGAGCTTGCGAACGAGCGGCCCGTCGAAGACCTCTTCGAGCGCACGCGAGAGCGTCGCTTCGACGCGAGGAAGCGCGTTGAGCTCGCGGCCAAGGCCCTCGAGCGCGTCGAGCGAAGCATCGTCGACGTGCGTGATGAGCGCATCACCGAACCACTTGAAGGCGCGCTCCGAATCACCAAGGTTCCGATGAGCGATGGTCGCCGCGCGCCGGAGCAGAGCGCTCTTGGTGCGTCCACCGTCGCGTGATCCTTGACCACCGCCAGCGAGCGCTTCAGCCAAGATCGTTCGCAGCGTCGTCGTGCCCGCTTGCGCGTCACCAGCCGTCGCAACTTGTTCGAGCGCGTTGATGGTGTCGTCTTGCACGCCACCGCTGAGCGCCAGCTCGAAGAAGCCGCGCGCACGCTCGACGACTCCTCGCTCGGCCGCAACTTGCGCCGCTCGAGCAAGCGCCTGGAGACGATCCGCGGGCAAGCGACATCGTGCCACTTGGCGCTCGTAGATCTCGATCACTTGCGCTGGCGCAGGTGCAAGCGCTGCGAGGCGTGCAAGCAGCGGATCGACATCGCCTGGTGGAACGCTCGTGAGTGCGCCCTCGCCGTGCTGAATCGCTTCTTGCGGTGCAACACCAGCGGCGATTTGCACCTCCGCTTGACGCACCATCTCGGTGGCTCGAGCAGCGCCGGCAAGATCCTTCACGAGCAAATCGTGAGCTACGCCGAGCGCATCGAGGTCCTTGAGCTCGATGGCGATCTGCTCGAGTTTTTCTGCAAGCGCTCGATCGGCTCCGCGTGATCGCGCGAGCTCCGTCGCGACGCGCGCCGCGTCGGCGTTTCGTCCCACTTCGACAAACCTATCGAAGGCTCCTCGCAACGCTTCGTTTCGCGCGTGCCCGGTGCCCGACTCGTTCCACGCAACGAGCTTCGTTGCGACAATCCCCTTCCAACCGAGCTTGTCACCGAGCTCCACGTACGCACGACGGCAAGGTTCGTCGCCCGTGTCGGCAATGCGATCGAGTGCGGCGAGCGCTTCGTCACCACGATTCAGTCTTTCGTGGAGGATGTCGGCCAATCGTCGCGTCATGCGCGACGCTTCTTCTTCGTCGCCTTCGACCTCGATCAGCAGTTGCAGGAAGTGCGCAACGCGAGGCCAATCTTCGACGTCGCCGCAGAGTTTTTCGAGGCGCGCGATGGCGTCGAAGTCTTCCGGATCGGCAGCATGGACGATCTCGAGGGCACGGATTGCACCACGCGCATCATCGAGGCGCGTTTCGTAAATCTGCGCGAGGCGCTGCGCGATCTCGATCTTCGCTTCCCCCTCGGCAACGACGATTTCACGTTCGAGCGCCGCAGCAGCACCCGCAAAATTCATGCGGCGCTCTTCAAGGCTGGCGATGGCCCCGAGAGCTTGGCGACTGCCCGGAGCGAGCGTCTTCAGAATGCTCTCGTATCGCTCGATCGCCCCATCGAAGTCCTCCATGGACTCCGCAAGAAGACTCGCTTCACGCAACGCGATGCGAAGCTTGTCCTCGGGCGACTGCGAGATGGCACCAAGACGCCTGAGCAATTCGACACATTCTTGGTAGTCCCCGCGTTCGCTTGCGTCCTCCACGAGAAGCGTGAGCGCTCCGGCGTCGTCGCCATCGCTGAGCACGAGGAGCAGGCTTTCGCGCGCACCCTCGCGATCCCCGAGCGCTCGTTGCACTTCCGCAGCCGCGCGTCGCGTGGCTGTGCGACGTGTGCGGTCGTTGAGTTTTTCGGCGCGTGAGAGGAAGAGCTGCACGAGGTCCGACATGCGGTTGGCAGCGCGGTATTGAGCTTCGAGCGTCTCGAAGTATTTGTCGTTCGTCGGATCGATTTCGGCGGCGCGTTCGAGGCGAAGGATCGCCATGGATGCATCGCCTGCCGTGAGCAGAAGATCGGCAGCTTGTGCGAGCAGCGACGCTTGCGCCTTGCCATCCGCGAGCTCTGCGCGTTGCTCGACGGCGTTCGCAGCGTCGCTCATGCGACCTGCCGTAACGTACGCTTTTTCCGCCGCTTCCCACGTCTTTGCTTGCCCAAGAAGCTCCGCAGCCTCGGCAAACGCGTCACCTGCGGCGCTCGCATCGTTCGACGCAAGACGCAGCTCACCGAGCTTCTGCAAGAGAGACGCGCGCGCGTTTTTCTCGGTGAACCCTGCGAGGTTGTCCGTGATCGCTTGCGCTGCGAGATCCGCACGTTCGCCCTTTTCGAAGAGCTTTACGGCGGTGTTGAGAGCCGTTTCGTCGTCGGCGTTGAGCGACACGATGCGCGTCCACGCTTCCGCTGCTGCAACGAGATCCTTGCGCTTGGTTTCGTGCAGGCCCGCGAGCTTCTTTTCGATGGCGATTTTCTGCTCCGGATCAGGAGCGCTCATCGCGTCTTGTTCGAGAAGCAAGGCGAGGTCGTCCCACTTGGAAGACTTCTCGAGAAGTCGTCGCAACTGGTCACGAGCTTGATCGTCACCTCGATCGATTTGGCAGATTTGCTTCCACGCCGAGATCGCCGTTTCGACGTCGCGAAGCTGCGATTCGCACATCCCTGCGATGTCGCGCAGTTGCGCTTTGCGCGTTTCGGGCGACACCGATTGCACACGCGATGCTGCAAGAAGAACGTCACGCAGATCCGCAAACATGCGCTTCTGTCGCAAGTGCTCTTCGACCCAAGACAACGCTTCGGGGTGGGCCGGATCGATCTTGAGCGCTTCGCGATACTTCGCGTAAGCCTGCGGTTTTCGCCCCTTTTGCGCTTCGGCAGACGCTTCTTCGAGAAGCTGACTCACGTCGCCCACGGGCGCGGGAGGTTGCGACGGCGCAGCAGCAGGTTGCGGAGCTACGGCGGCGGGCACCGGCGTTGCCGCTGCTGGTGCAGGCGCCGCTGCCGCAGGTTGAGCAGGCGCAGCAGGTTGCGGAGCAGGTGCGGCTTGTGCGGGCGCCGAGGGTTGCGAGCCTGCGGCGGCGGGTGCGGGTTGCGCAGCGGGAGCAGCTTGCGCCGGCTGGCCTGGCGGAGGAGGCGGCTGCGCGTTGCCAACTTTCAGCCGCGCAACGTTCGCCATGAAGCCATTCGGATTCGCTTGGAGGTACGCCGCATATTGCGGTCCAAGCTCGGACGAGCGACCCAGCAGCGCCCCAAAGTGATCGGCGAGCTGCATGGCGCGATCGTGTCCCGGAGACGCGCCAAGCGCGGACATCGAGTAGGACAAACCGTACTCACCGTCGTACATTTCGGCGAGCTGCACGAAAATCGCAGCCGTTTCGTCACGCTCGGGTTGCGGGACGTTCTCGCCCGCGTTGATTCGTTCGAGCACGCTCACGCCGAGCTCTTGCGAGAGCGCAACGTCGGCCGGTCGCAGTGCGCGTGCGCTCCGCAAAGCTTGCGTGGAACCTGGAAGGTCACCGGCGAGTTTGCGGATTTCCGATTCGTCTCGGTAGAGCGCGAGCTTTCGTTCGGGATCGTCTGCGATGGCTTGTTCCATCGCGAAAAACGGAATCGCTTGAGCAAACTGGTTCTGTGCTTTGTAGATCTCTCGCGCTGCATAGATTGCGTACACGTTGCGCGGATCGAGCTCCGCGACGCGGCGCCAATTGTCTGCTGCACGTTCGGGACGAGCTAGCTGCGGCTCGCTCCACATACGTCCAAGGTCTTCATGCAGCTTCAACAAAACCGCGCGAACTTCGGGCTTCGCCGCTTGTGGCGCGAGCGCGGTGGTTTGTCGCTCGTAGAGCTGCACGAGGGACATGGCATCGCCTTTTTCGCGAAACATCTGCGAAAGGCGCTCTGCAGAACGTCCCATCGGATCCCGATCGACTGCGAGCAACAACGTTCGCACGGTGTTGCTCATGTCGCCCATCGCCTGCTGCCAGACGTTGGCCGCTTCCGAAAGCCAATGCGCGCCGTACGCAGGATCCGGCGTCTGCGTACCGACGCGTTCGAGCACCATGGCGTAGGTGCGCGGATCTTGCTGGCCCGCACGATGTGCATAGGCAAGCGCCTCCTGATCGTGAGGGTTCGCGATGAGGCGCTGGACGACCATTTCGAGTTCGCGAGGATCCATCGTTATCAGGGCGCGAACGTACACCTGTCCTTTGGCGCCGTACAGCGGCGTCATGCGATTGTCGCAACGTCCTCATTCGATGTCGGGACGACCGACCGCGCCCTAATCCAGAACACCTGCCCCCAGCGCCGCCATGAGCTCCGCCGCGGTCCTCGATCGATCGTCGGGACGCTTCGCCAATGCGCGCACCACGACATCCGATAACCACTGCGGAATGCCCGCATCCGGCGCCACCACGCCCATGGGCAGCGGCACTTCATGCATATGACGCGCCATGACGCGCGCCGCATCGCCATCCGTAAACGGCGGCCTGCCCGTCAACATCTGGTAGAGAAGCAACCCAACCGAGTAAAGATCGCTACGTCCATCGAGCACTTCGCCGCGAGCTTGCTCGGGAGACATGTACCGTGGCGTACCAATCGCGGCGAACGTCTCCCCGTCCGGAAAAACCTCGCGAGCAAAAACGGCAAGACCAAAGTCGACGACCTTGCCAACTTCGTCGCCACCGTTCACGCGCGCGATGAACACGTTGGCCGGCGTGATGTCGCGATGAACGATGCCCTTGTCGTGCGCTTCCGCGAGCGATCCGAGCGCGTGTGTTGCCCAGCGAATGGCTTCGGCAACGGGCAGTCGTCCGACGCGATCGAGCCGCTTGCCGAGCGGTTCGCCCTCGAGCATCTCCATCGCGAGAAAGCGAGACGGTCCCGGAGCGGACAAGTCGTCACCGACTGCGAGTTCGAACTCGCCGACATCGAGAAGTCGAACGGTGTTGGGCGAGCTGAGCATCGACAAGACGCGCGCTTCGCACTCGAAACGAGCACGAGCTCGCGTCCCATGCGCCCAGTCGGCGCGCAAGATCTTCAGCGCAACGAACCTCTGCTCGCGCGTGTCGAACGAACGGTACACGGTGCCCGTGGCACCTCGTCCAATCTTGCCGAACACGACGTAGCGATCGACGACGGTCATGCCGAGAAGCGGATCGCCATCGGCGTCGGCGAGCACCGATGCTGCAACGAGTGCAAACCCGTCGCGGGGACAGTGAACGACGGGGGATGTTTGCTCGGCAGCACGACGACGACAGCGCGGACAAATGAGACCGGTCAGTGACTTGGTGCCCACGTGTGCCTCCCCCGTTCCGCTCGCACGAAACGACCTACCTGAGCTTGCAACTGTAGTCGCCGACCATGATGGCCGCACGGCGACAAACGACATCCACGGTGCGCTTCGGAGTCTGCATCCCGAAGGTTTGTCCGAACGGAGTGCGCTCGATTCGCGTCACCTGAGCACGACAACTCGGCCCTTGCTCGCCGCACGCAACGGCGGCTGCCATCCTCTCGACCTCGGAGTTGTCGGAGAACACGTTGTACGCCGAAGCAACGCTGAAGATTACGCAGAGAAGAAAGATCGTCATTTGCCCAGCGCGCTTCATGAGCCGCACTCTAGCAGAGACGCTCGAGCGATCGTGCGGAGATCTAAGGCTGACAACTAGAGCTGAATGCGGTTGTCGGACACGGGTTGCCAGGATCGCTTCCGAGTTGCGTATTTTCCACGCACGAACGCCCCCAAAACCGGCGCCATGTTCGACGCAACGTCGGGTCCCCATTCGCCACCATCGATGCCATCACGCGGATACAAGTCGGGCGCGAGCAGGTAAAACCCCGGCAGTTTGTCCGTTGGAATCTTCAAGCTCGGAAGATCTTCGTCGAACACTTCGACGTCGATCCGCACGAGACGGACATGCGACAAAGCCGTTTGCATGAGCGGATCGCTGAGCGCTTCGGTGAAACGCTGACACGGTTCGCACCCGGGCCGCGTCGTCATCACGACGGTCACATCACCCACGCGCCACGCTTCCGCACGCTCCTTGGCAAGCTCGGTCGACAGCGACGACACCAACGAACCGATGTCGACGACCGTGACCGCTCCTTCACGACGAACCGTCGTGACTTTCGAGATGGGTGGCAAAGGCTCGTCGCTCTTGCTGTCGGAAACGCTTGGGTTTGTCGGGACTGCCGCGGTGTTTGCCGACTGCTCTGATTCGACCGCCGCATCGTCTCGACTCGTACGCAGTCCTCGCTCGAGCGAAATGGCGACATACGCCATCACCGCCGCCCAAACGAAGGTGAATACGAGACCCAGGCACATGCCGAAGAGCGCCAAGTGCCGTCGACGCGGTGACGTGACTTCGAGCGGCTCGTGGCGCGCCGCCCAGCCAAACACGATCGCTGCAACCGATCCCACCGGTCCACCCAGGAGCGGCGCAACGATCGCTGTGACGATCAAGGGCGATGATGAGGTCGTGAAACGACGCAACCACTTACGTCGATTCGGAATGTTCATCACATCGCCGGCGTTTTCTCCGCCCCGGCCCCCACCCGCAGGCTCCATCGCCGCTCTCCGAGTGATGACATCCCCCACCCCGAAAGCTTAGCTCTTTATCACCAAGGAAGCTCACAATTCATGGGCAACGGAACGGCGGACGTTCCGGACGTAGGCCATGACGACGAACGACCCACTTGGGGTGAACGCATGGTAGGAGGATGGAACCTGCATGAACGATTCGGCCCGCTCCGTCGTCATCGTGGAAGCTCCAGCGGTTCGGCTGCTGCGCGCAACCGTCGGCGACTGGCCGCCGCTGCAACGTCCCATCGAGATCACGGTCGAGCCGCGCCGCACCGTGCTGTTTGGCAAGGGCGGAGCGAATGCGTCGCTCGTGCTTCAAGGAATCGTCGAAGGCGCTCGTATGGCGCTGCATGCCCTGAGCGACCCGGACAAACCCAGGCACTTTCGTTGCGAGCTGGTGAGCGATCTCGGCGAGCGGTTTTCGTACGGGTACGACAGGCGCTTTCAGGGGTTCGATGATGACGACGACGATCCGTTCCCACCGTCGGTGCGATGGGAAGAACGAGCGGCGCGTACCGACGAAGTCAGTGTCGATCTATGGACCGTGCGCGATCGGCGCGTGACGTTTCGCGACGGCACGCGCGTGTCGCTTCCATCGGGCACCGGCGCCCTTGCGCTTGCCAGCGAGCCGGCCGATCACGTGCCGGTCGATGTGCGGCGCATTCGCACCTACCTCGAGAACATCCGCTGGCTCGGAGCCACGCTTCCGCGTCCCGCAGATGCCTTGCGTCAAGACGTGATCCTCAGTGGACGCTCGGGCGTGCTGTGGACTTCGCGCGGACTCGATCCGCGTCTCGTGTCGCTTGCCGCAACGTTGACGATTTGGTTCGAAACATTTCCCGATCGTTTCGCGCAAGTTGCAGCGCTGCTTCAGCGGCTCGGCGGCCGGGGCGAGCTGCATGTTCGGATCCGTGAAGACGCCTCGAGTCGCGGAGCGGATGTCGGGCCGCAGCATCAAGCATCCATCTCGTTCGACGGCGTCGACTTCGGACGGCTACCAGATGCCGTTCTCCGGCGGCTCGAGCTCGTCGTCGCGCTGGTCGATCCAAGCCCTACGACGGTGTTCATCGAAGACCCGGAAGCGATCGCCGTGCCCGGCATGATCGGACGCATGCTCGAAACGATCGATGCTTGTGCAGGTCAGCGGCAACTCGTGCTTGCAACGAAGACGTCTCACGTCGTGAACTGGGCGGCGCCGGAAGAAGTGCGCATCGTGGAAGGCGCTCGCGATCGCGCAAGCTCGGTACGAGCGCTCGATGAAACCGAGCGCTCGCGAGCAACGGCGCACGTGCAAGGTGGCGGAACGTTGTCTTCGTACGTCGGCTTGGCGTAGTGTCCTGGTACCGGGAAGCTTGGTCCCGGCTCGGTCAAGGAATACAGGCAGCTTCGACGGTCCGGAGCAGCGCGCGTTTCGTCCCCACGCCTTGCGTCATCGGCTCGGTCCACATGAAGCCAACGCGCGATCCCACGGCAACGGCAGCCGGCGCATCTTTCGCAGGACCCGCGTCGGTCAGTCGAATGCCCTTGGCCGACGGCGATCCGTTTGGACCGAGTTTGACCGCGAGAACTTGATTCGATGCCGTGCCGTCTTGACCCGTGAACACCGCAAGCGCGCCATCACCGAACGATACGAGCGCGGGCGTCTTTCCATAGCCGACCACCCACATCTCGGGGCCAGGCCGCGCATCCTGATCGAGCGCTCGTGCAAGGAGCTTGTCGCCTTCCGACCACATGGCCAAGGCGCCCTTGGGCGTCGCGGTGAGCACCACGCGACCACGCCCGGCAGCAGCTTCCGCAAGCGTCACGGCTTCACCGAGCTCCCTGCCTTTCAGATCGAATCGCGACGCGACGATCTGATCGCCCTCTTCATGCCACGCGAGCGTGTAACCGCGTTCGTCCGCGATGACCGCCGGCCAGCGCGGCTTCTTCGCATGGTGCGTTGCGCCCAAAGCTTGCACGGACGGTGCGCCTGGTTCGACCGGCGCAAACAAGAACATCCCGAATTGCGTTTTGTCCGCACCAAACGGCGCCACCGCGATGATCGATCCTCCAGGCGCCGCTGCGAGCGATACGTGCTCGGCATCGGCACTGCCCACCGCACGCAAGTGTTCGATCGTAGGAAGCGGCGCCGTCTCCCACTTCGGCTTGGCGTACGCGAGCCCTTCGGAATCGAACCACACGAGCGTCCAACCTGACCCGCTCGAGAAAAGACGTGGCACGAGCTCGCTCGACGTTCCGATGCCTCGCGCCCGAGCAATCTGCTTTGCATCGAGCGAAAACCCGGCGAACGCGAGCTGCGCATCGGGCCTCGAAGGCGACAACTTGATGAGCCATGCCGCAGCGATCGAACCATCGCTTCCCGCCAACGCGACTTCACCACGCTGCAGGTAGTCGGCAACTTGACCCGTCTGCGCCTTGCAAGCATCCGTCGAAGCGGCCGCATCGAAGCCCGAAACGCCTGTTCCCTGCGGTTCGACAGGCGCAGGCGCTGCCGCCGCGGATGCCGATGCGCTCGCACTCGAATTTGCCGCCACAGACGCAGCAGCCGATGCGCTTGCCGCCGCACTCGGATTCGACTTCGCATTCACTGCGCTCGATGCCGACGCGGGCGGACGAGCATCGCCGCTCGTGGCTTTCTTGTTGCCGTCGCACCCCAACGTCCCGACGCCAAGTGCGAAGCCGACCGCAGCGAACGTCGCGAGCACGACGCACGGGGAGCGTCCATCTCTGTTCACCCCCGAGCCACCTGACGTGCCGTACGACATTGTTTTCCGTCCTCGTCAGTGCCAGTCGCACGAACTTCGAGAAACAAGAGCGGCACCAACACTGGACACGGCCCCGAACCTGTCTCCTACCTGTTTGTCCGAACTGCTTGGTGCGAGGAAAAGGACTTGAACCTTCACGGGAGTTACCCCACTGGAACCTGAATCCAGCGCGTCTGCCAATTCCGCCATCCTCGCGCAAAGACCTTCAAACGAGGTCTTTGGGAGCATCACTGCTCGACATAAGTTGTCAACGGGAGCGTATGGATAGACCGGGCAAGGCCCCTCATGCAAGGGCGAAATGCGCAAGAGGCGCGCCCGCCCGAAATGACGTCCCCGCCAAACGCGCTTTCCCCGCAAATGCCGCGAATTTCGCGGTCACCCCAGCTCCACAGCCGACGCTCAAAAAAATCGCTCGACCACCATCGGCGCAGCATGCGCTCGACGAAGTAGGCTCGGACAAACTCGCCACGCGCTCGAACGCAACTCGTTGATGATCAAACGATTCTCGATGCCCACGTAGCCGCCTACCGCGTTTGTCCAGACCGACCACGCCGGACCCCAATCACCAAGCGCAGCGCCCTTCGCGGTGCAAACGTGCCTTCGCACAAGTCCTCCCATCCGTCGCGAATCCCGCGGTTTTTCGTGCAAGGACCAACGTACACGGACGCACTCGCGCACACATACAACCACCAAACGTTGCTTTTCCACGTGTGCAAGCAATTTGCGATGCATACGTTTGAGCCTCACTCGTCCAAAGCGCGTTCAGGAGGTCTCTCAGTGCGAATTCACGATTTCCGCTTCCTTGCTGCCGCCACTGCCATCACCGGTGTCCTGGGCCTTGCCGCAACACAGGCGGGAGCCGGAGAAGGCACTGTCGGAGTTCTCGTTCTCAAGGAGCACGGCGTCGGAAGCGCGGCACAAGCGCAACCGTATGTCGAGAAGTTCGTCGCGATGGCCGCCAAACAAAACGGCTGGTCGGGCGCCAAGGGCCAGTATCACACCACGCGCAAAAACGCCGACGCCTTCATCTCCGCCGAAAAGCCCCACTTCGGAATCCTGTCGCTCGCCGCGTTCCTCGACTACCGCAACAAACACGGCGTCGACGTCATCGGGCAAGCGCAAGTCGCGCGGGCCGGCGGCCAGCAGTACCACGTCGTCAGCAAATCCGCTTCGGATCTCGGCGGTTGCAAGGGTCAATCGCTCGCCAGCGATCACATCGACGATCCCAAGTTCATCGAAAAAGTCGTCGCCAAAGGCGCCTTCAAGCTCGGTGACTTCACCCTCGTCAAGACCACTCGTCCCATCCAAACCATCAAGAAGGTCGTCACAGACGATGCCAAGTGCGCGCTCATCGACGACGCGCAACTCGCCGAGCTCGGCAGGCTCGAAGGCGGCTCGGCCATCAAGTCGGTGTGGGCCAGCGACAAACTCCCGCCCATGGTCGTCGTCGCGTTCCCATCCGCTCCCACCGCCGAAAAGAAAGGCTTCCAGTCAAGCCTCGGCAAACTCTGCGAAGGCGACGGCAAAGCCGCTTGCACCGAAGTTGGCATCCTTTCGCTCAAAGCCGCAAGCGCCTCGGATTACGCGAGCGTCACCACCGCGTACGACAAGTAGCGACCGTTCATCGGCGCCAGGTGTCTTTTTTCTGGCCCGAAAGTGATATTCCTCCCCCGTGACCCGCTGGTCGGTACTGTTTTTCCTGGCTGCCGCATGTGCGTCCGCCGCATGCCTTGGCACCTCCAGCGGCTCGTCCACCGCGGGCATCAGCCCAGCGCTCTCAGCCGCAGCCGAAAAACACGACGCACTCGCCGTCGCCGATGCACTCGAAGACCTCATCGCGAGCGGCGGTGACCGCGCCGAAGATCGGCAATACGCGTACAACGTGGTCAAAGCAAAACCCGTCGACACGGCCGCGTACACGTACGCACGTGCCGTCGTCACGGGACGCCTCGTGCAGCAGCGCGGCCTGCTCGGAGCGGATCTCGTGGGCGAAGTCGAGCACTACGCACGCCGCAGTCGCGAGCTCGATCCGAACTTCCGCACCGGTGCTGCAACACGCATGCTCGGCACGCTTTACGTGATCGCGCCACCCGCACTGCTACGTCATGGCGATTCGGAAACGGGCCTCGAGCTGCTCGAGACGCTCGTTCAAGCGCACCCCGAAATCATCCAAAATCACTTGCGCGTTGCCGAAGCGTACATCGCTCTCGGAGATCCCGATCCAGCCACGCCGCATCTGTGCCGCAGCGTCGCTGAACAAACCAAGTTACGCGGCGACGAGCGCGTGCTTTTGATGCAACTGGTGAAGGACGCTGGCAACCCGAAGTGCCCGCCGCCCGGCGCCAAACCCCCCGAAGAGTAAGCGTCCAAGACCCGGTCATCCGCGTGCCGATTTCGATGCGCGGGCAGCGCGCGCGCGTTCGTGATAGCAGCGTGCCGTGGCAACTCCGTCGAAGAATTCTTCTCGCGAAGACACAAGCGCATCCCAAACACACGACGCTCCGGCATGGCTGCAACGTTTCTTCGCCGCCGTCATCGCCAAGCGCTTTCTCATCCTCGCTTTCTACGCGCTCGTACTACCGCCCGCAGGCTATTTCGCCGCGCGCGTGCAGCAGGACAACGCGATCGATCGCATCATTTCGACGAGCAACGCCGATCTCCTGAAGACGCGCGAGTTCGAAAAAGTGTTCGGATCGAGCGAGTTCGCGGTGCTCTTCGCCGAAGCCGACGATCCGTACGCGCCGGCTGTTCTCGAGCGAATCGACAACCTCGAAAAAGCCATCGCGAAGGTGCCACGCGTCGAACCAAACTCGATCGTGAGCGTGTATCGACGCGCCAAAGGCGGCTTCGAACCCACGCCGGAAACAGCCGAAGCGCTGCGCAAGTTCGCCACGGGAACGACGCTGCTCCGTGAACAAGGTCTCGTCGGCGACGGATTCCTCTCGATTGGTCTCGTGCTCGACGTGCACACGAGCGAACAGCGACACGAAACGCTCGGAGAAATCAAACGCGTCGTCGCAGAAGCAGGCGGGGACAAACCTCCGCTGAAGGCGCTTCGTGAAGTGGGTCAACCCTTCGTCAACTTGTACTTGGACGAGGACACGCAAAAGTCGGCTCCACGGTACTTCGCCCTCTTCATGGCGTTTGTCGTGGTACTCAACCTGGCCCTCTACAAGTCCGTCCGAACGCTCATCGCCTTCCTGATCACGCTCGGCGCCTGCGTGGCCTTGTCGATGGGCTACATCGGCATCACTGGAGGCATCCTCACAATCGTCTCGCCCATGGTGCCGATGACCATTCTGGTCACGGCTACCGCGACGCTCGTGTACCTGCACTCGCGTTACGTCGATCGCCCAGCCGACCGAAGTGCCGACGACCACCTCGTTTTCTCCCTGGCCAACAAGTGGCTGGCGTGCACGGCGTCGATCTTTGCAACAGCGGTGGGATTCGCGGCGCTCAAAGTGTCGCCCATCGAACCGATTGAGCAAATGGGCATCTGGGTCGCGGTGGGCCTCGCATTTAGCTACATCACAATTTTTACACTGTTCCCGGTCCTCGAAAAAGTTCTGAAAACGCCGACGGGTGTCGAGCAAAAAGTGGCTGCGGCGTGGTTCGTGCGGCTCACGGCGGTGATTCCGCGCTGGAGCTACAAATACCGATGGCCGCTCGTGGCAGGTTCGCTGCTTTTGTCGGCGGCTGGTGCGGTCGCGCTCCTTGGGTTGCCGGGCGTCGTCAAGCCCATGAAGATCCTCGTCGACCCGGTCGAATACATCAATCCGAATAGCACGCTTTATCAGAACACGCGGCGCATCGAGCAGAAGCTTCCGGGGTTATCGCTCACGGAAGTGTGGCTCAAAGGCGGAATTGGGAGCGTGTCGGAGCCCGAAGCGCTGGTCGGCTTTCAGGAATTTCACGAAGCATTGGCGAAGGAACCGCAAGTCGGCACGGTGCTGGGACCGACGACGATCGTGCGACTGATGCAATACCTCGGCGGCGAGGGCGACGAATTCCCGACCGATCCAGAAAAACTCGATGCATTGGCAGGCGATTTGGAAGGCCTGGCTCCGACCGATCCGCTGATCCAAAAATTCATTCAAAAGAATGGACTTGGGCAGACGCATTTCACGATTCTTTCGCGGGCATCCGAGCCGGAGCAATTCGAGCAGCTCGCAGCGGTGGTGAAAAAGCATTGGGATGCCGCTGCCGCAAAGCACAAGGCGCTTTCCAAGTTCGAGATGAACATCGTGGGCATGGCGCCACTTCAGGTCAAAGTGTCGCTGAGCTTCGTGCCGACGCTGATGGAGAGCTTTTGGCTCACGGTGGCCATCATTTTCGCGACGTTCCTGATCGTGTTCCGCAGTGGAGCGGCGCGAATCATGGCGATGATTCCGTCACTCTTCGCGATTCTCGTGATGTTCGGCGTAATGCGACTCACGGGAATGACGCTGAACGTGGCGACGATTTTGATTGCGTCGACGGTGCTCGGGACGAGCGAAAACGATCAGATACATTTCTTCTACCACTTCCAGGAAGGGCGAAAGCAAGGCACGGTCGAGCAGGCTTTGCAACACACGCTTTTCGTGTCGGGCCGGGCGATCTTTTTCGCGACGCTGATCAATGCGGGAGGGTTCGTGGCTTTCGGCATGGCCGATTTGCCGCCCATACGTCAGTTTGGTCTCTTGTCGGCGCTGGCTTTCGTGCTGTCGATGATTGCGGATTTCACAGCATTGCCTGCGGCGCTTTGGCTGGTATTCCGTGCCAAACCCGACGAGGTGCAGCCCGAAAAGCAGGAGGAAACGCCGCCAGCCGCTGCGGCGTGAACGACAGGGCGCGAGCCGCTCCCTGAAGAGCCCCTCGAACCTACACGACCCCGCTCGACAATCATGACGATGCGGGAATCGAAAACCCAATTCGCGCTCCGCCCTCTTTGCGATTTTCCGCTCGTGCGCGTCCGCCATGCGCTTCGGCGATACGTGAAACGAGCGACAAGCCGAGTCCGAGCGACCCTTGCTCGCGCGCTTTTTCATCGGGCCGTCGATAAAAAGGTTCGAATATGCGAGTTTCCTCGCCGGGCGCCAAACCTCGACCGGCATCTTCGACATCGAATGCAACTTCGTCACGCGCGCAGGTCACACGCAATCGAACGACGCCACCGCCGTGCTTTTTTGCATTGTCGAGCAAATTCGCAAGCGCCCGCGCCAAAAGCGTCGGATCGGCCAAGCATTCGCGCCTTTCACCGTCCACCACGAGTTTGTCCTGGCCAAGCCCCGCGCGTTCGAGCGCTCGACGTGCCGCATCCACGGAATCGATGCTCTCTTTGGCAAGCGCCGTGAAATCCAGGCGGCTCGACGCAAGCAAGTCGCCGACCAGCGCATCCATTTCGACGACTTCCCGATCGAGATCATCGAGCTGCTTTTCGATATCGACTCCATCGCGCGCAAGCTCGGTCAAAATGCGGATTCGCGCAAGCGGCGTGCGCATTTCGTGCGATACCGCCGCCAATAACTCGCGTTGATCACTCATTTGCCGCTCGATTCGCGACGCCATGTCGTTCATCGCATCGGCCAATACGAGCACTTCGCCATGGCCATGCCGCCCAATGCGCACCCGCGATGCGTACTTGCCGCGGCCAATTTCGGACGCCATTCGCGCCAGCTCCTCGAGCGGCCGAGACAACCGGCGCGACACCATTCCGGACAATCCCCAAAGCACGGCACCTGCCAATAGAAGGGGCGCAATCCAGCGGAATGCGCCAAAAGGCCGCGGGCGCTCGGCACAAATCAAAACGGCCCCGAGCGCTCTTCCCGCACGGGTCACTTGCGCATCGAACCACGGTCGATGATGACATGGTCGTCCGTACGCGCCGAGCGTCTGACCGCCGGTATCGACGAGCGTCACGGTGACTTCGAGCTCGCGGGACATGGCACGCGCAAGCTCTTCGCGGGCCGGCGCATCGTCCCATACGTCGGCAAAACGGCCGCCCACGAACACTCGAACCCGCGCAACTTCATGGTTCCACCCCGCGCCACTCGATGCGGAAAACGCCATCGTGACGAGCGAAAAGACCACGCCCGACAAGAGAATGGCCATGCCAAACCAAAGAAATAGTCGGCGCTGCAGCCGAGCTCGCACGTAACACGACAAGCGATTCACGGTTTGTCTTTCGCCAACACGTATCCAATGCCCCGCACGGTCTTGATGAGCTTCGGCGAACGAGGGTCATCACCGAGCTTTTGGCGCAAATGCGATACGTGCACGTCGACCGTCCGTTCGCCCACCGTCACATCCCCTCGCCCCGCCTCCGAAAGCAATGCATCGCGAGCCACGACGCGGCCCGGACGCCGCGCCAATGCGCAAAGCAAGTCGAATTCGAGTCCCGTCAAGTCGACGGATTCGCCCGCACGCGTGACCGTGCGCTGCCCAAGGTCGACCACGATGTCTCCAGCAATGAGCCTTTCACCCACGACATCGGGCCTCGTGCGACGAAGCACGGCTTTGATTCGCGCCACGAGCTCACGTGGACTAAATGGCTTGGCGATGTAATCGTCGGCGCCCATTTCGAGCCCCACGACGCGATCGGTTTCGTCTCCACGCGCCGTCAACATCAAAACGGGCACGTTGTTCTTCTGCCTTATCCGCCGACAAACCTCGATGCCATCCATCCCCGGCATCATCAAATCGAGCAGCACGACATCGAACGTACCAGCCTCGAGCGCCGCGAGACCTCGCGGACCATCCAACGCCGAAGTCACGTGAAAGCCGTTTTGCCCGAGATAGGTCGAAAGCAGGTCGTAAAGGCGAACGTCGTCGTCGACGAGCAGAACACGCAAGGCCACCTCCACACGCTACAGGCAAATGCCCGCGCGGACAAGCATGCGGTTGACGTGTGAAGAAGCAACGCGAATACAAGTGAAGAAGTGCAAAGGCTCGAAGCAATGGCATTGGCGATCGCGTCACCAGACCAAAGTGACGCGTCAGCCGCGGCGTTGACGCAGTCCGTCGCTGCGTGCTTCGAGGACGCAAGAGCGGACGCCCTGCGTACTCCACGTACGCAACGCGCCCGCATGGCTGGGCGACCCATGACAACATGCCGCAAATACGCAACTTACATTACCAAAATAGGGCCACCGGCTTTGGCACGCATATGGCATTCAATTGTTCCCAAGACAGCAAAGAAACGTACGAGATGCCCCACATTGTTCGTTCACAGAGCACGTAAGCAGCAACTATCGGCGCCGAAGTGATGTGGCCAAGTGGCGCAAGCCATTGGTTCTCGCTTTTAGCCGTCGTCACGACCACGCCCTCGTCAACAAACTTGAACACGGAGCAAGCAAACCATCATGAAAATGTTCGCGACCATCACGCTCGTCGTTTCGATGTTGGCCGTTTCGAGCGCCGCTGGAGCAAGTCAGAAGGTGTCCAGCGAAGTGTCGCCCAACATACTTCGTGTGGTGGCACACCCCGCACAGGCGCATATGAACGCCGCGAAACTCGAGCTTGCGGCCGGCCATGTGCAATCGATGGTGGATGCTGGGGTCATGGACGGGGCGGTATTGCTCGTTGCGCGACACGGCAAGGTGGTATTGCATCGAGCTTTTGGGCATCGTGATGGAAACCTCGAGGGTGATGCGTCGGGAAACCCTTCAATGCCCATCGACGGGATTTTCGATTTGCAATCGATGACCAAGGTCCTCACGTCGCTCGCGGCGCTCGATTTGCACGCCTCGGGGCACCTCGATATTCATGCACCCGTGTCGAATTACATCCCCGAATTTGCTTCGCCGGACAAGGCGAGCGTGACCGTGGCCGATCTCATTCGCTTCACGTCGGGCCACGGCGTCGATTCCGATACGTATCTCGTGGGCGATGACGACCCTTGGGATACGATGATCGAGCATGGATTGGTCGCGCCGCCTCGAAGTTTTGCCCTCTACAGCGATATTGGTTATCGGTTGCTCGGCCGAGTTGTCGAAGTGGCGGGCGGCGCGCCGCTCGATGTGATCGTGCACGATCGCATCACGGGGCCGCTTGGAATGAACGATACGGCGTGGCGCCCGATTGAAACGATGCCGCAGAAGTCGGATCGATTCGTGGGTACGGGGTATTCGGACAATCGCGAGCATGCTTCGGCGCATCGTTACATGCGTGGCGAAGTTGCGGACGATCAGGATTTTTACATCGAGCAGCATACGGATTCGGTGACGGGTTGCGACGGCGCATTTTCCACGGCATGGGACATGGCTCTTTTGGGTCAATGGTTCCTCAATCGTGGGACGCGGATCCTCGGCAATGGCCATGCCGGTTTCTGTTTGCCGCAAATGGCATCGTGCACCATCGACTCGGTCACGCCGGCGTCGCTCATCAATGCGTCGATGTCGCTCCAATCGGTCTCGGCTTCGGGCAATCCGATTGGCATTTCCGGCGCAACCTCGAGCTGGCTCGACGATTTGTTATTCGCCAACAAGGGTTATGGCTGGGAGCTCGGGGACCTCGAACCAGGCGCGCACGTGGTGACGGGTCAATATTCGTCGCACATGGCGGTATCGAAGATTGGCGGAGCGGGCACGTTCATTACGGTCGATCCCGATCCGTCACGAGATCTCGTCATCGTATTGCTCACGAATCACGGTTTGCCTTCGTTCTTCGGCCCCGATGGCATTCAGGTCACCGAACAAGGCGCGCTCATTTGGCCCGGATATGAAAACATGCTCAATGGCATCGGGCCGCACATCGTGAACGATCTCGTTCAGCTCGCGATCAAGAAGTAGAAATCATTTCATCACGGCGATGCAACTGCCTTGCTCGCACACCGCTTGCAGCGTTTCGGGGCACGGCTGGCACGATAAAACGTCCGTGCACGATTTCCGCTTCTCCTCCGTCTCGGCCGCATAACGGGCCCCCTCCGTCGCGGCAATCGCTTCTTGCGTACAACCACATCCGCACACATTTCCGGTGAATACCAAGATGCAATCGGCCGAGGCGCTGCACGTCTTGCTGTAGCCTTCGACGCTCATCGTCGTATCGGGCGAGTTTGGCGTGGGTGCTTCTTCGCTACAGCCGAGAGCGGCAACGAGGAGCGTGAGCAGGAGCGCGCGTGATGACATGGCGATTCCTTTTTCGTGGAAGATTCGGTCGCGATTGAACTATCCTACAGGGTCATAAAACACTTCTCTTTGATGCGCAAACCTGATACAACAGAATTTCTGGTTGGACGCGAGGTGCATCATGGCGCGACGAGGGTCTGGGCATCGGCCATTTCTCCCGCTGCTTGTCTTGGGATTTCTAGGTATCGGCGGCTGTGTCGGCGTCATTGGGGACCCGACGGGAAGCCCGCTCGAGGAGCAAGTCGAAAGCGAGATTGCAGTCAGTGGATTGCGGAGATTGACCGCACAGGAATATGCTACGACGGTTCAAGACCTCGTGGGATTCGTCCCGGTCAATGTACGCGAGACGCTTCCCATCGATCCGCTCTTGCCGTTCGACAATGATTTCACCTATCAGAAGGCTTCCGAGGCGCTGATTCAGGGGGCGGATCTTCTCGCGGGTGACATTGCGGATGGAGTTTTGGCCGATACGGCATTGCGCGACGAGCTCGTCGGCTGCACGCCTACGGGTCCGGCCGATGCGGCGTGTTTTCGTTCGTTCATCCAGACGTTCGGGCGGCGCGTGCTTCGGCGCCCATTGCAAGCCGCAGAAATCGACAAGTTCGCTGCATTCCTTGGACATGCAACCGTTTCGAATGATTTCTACACGGCCGTCGATTCGGCGCTGCGAGCATTCTTCCAGCATCCCGAATTTCTGTATCGCGTCGAGATTGGTTCGCCGGTTTTCGGCAGCCCGGGCGTGAGCAAGTTGAATGATTTCGAGGTCGCGACGCGACTTTCGTATTTCATCGTCGGCAGTACGCCGCCGGATTTTCTGCTCGACGCGGCCGAGTCCGGGAAGCTCGAGACGCCCGAAGGATTGAGGTCCGCGGCCGAACAGCTTTTCGCCGACGATCGCGCCAAAGCGAGAATGAACCGTTTTCATGAATTGTGGCTCGGTTACACGACCCTTTCGAACACGGGCATTTCTGCCGACATGCGTGCGGAGACCGATGCGCTCATCTCACGCATCGTATTCGAGGACAAGCGGCCGTGGACCGACATGCTCACGTCACAAGAAACGTACGTGACGCCTGCGCTCGCAACGCATTATGGGCTGCCTTCGCCCGGCGCGAGCGCCGGTTGGGTCGATTATGGGACATCCGGCAGAAAGGGCATTCTTTCACAAGGAACGTTCCTTTCGGCGGTGTCGAAATTCGGTGACACGAGCCCCACGCAGCGTGGGCTCCTCGTGCGAACGAGGCTCTTTTGCCAAGTCATTCCACTACCGCCGCCAGAGCTCATGGTCAACATCGACATGCCCCCCGATTCGGGTGATCCGAATGCATGCAAGAGCGATCGGTACTTCATGGCGACGACGAATGGATGCAAAAATTGCCATTCGCTCATGGATCCCATCGGTTTTGGCCTCGAACGTTACGATGCCGCAGGTCGTTATCGTGAAACCGAGCCCAATCGTCCCGAATGTGCCATCGATGGCAATGGTGTTTTCGACGGCGTGGGCAACTTCAATGGCCCTGCGGAGCTCGCCGACTTGATGCTCACGGCGGGTGGCGTGGACAAATGCGTCGCCGAGCAGCTCTATCGATACGCGGTGGGACGCACCGAGCTCGATTATCGGGACACTGGTCTGCTCGAGCGATTGGTGGCCGATGCTTCGGCAGGCGGAGGCTTGCGGGTCGATCAATTCATCTTGGACTTCGTGACGAGCGACGCGATTCGTTACAGGCGAGAGGAGGCTGCGAAGTGAGCACGAAACGCAAGGCCGATTCACCGGTCCATCATTCCAGCGCAGTTCGTGGTCGTCGAGTGTTTTTGCGCGGCATCGGCGGCGTCGTCATGGCCCTCCCATTCCTCGAATACTTTGCATCGAAGCCCGCGACGGCAGCGGCTCCTCCCAAGCGTTACGTATTCGGCTTTGGTGGAACATCCACTGGATTCAGCGGCGGAGACGAGGTCGTACCGCAAAACGTAGGGCCGCTGAAGGACAACCTTTCGGTGGGTCTTGCGCCGCTCGAGGAATACGGCGTCACCGACGTCGTATCCATCGTGTCGGGGCTTTACATTGGGTGGAATACGAATCCGGGTCCGGGCGAGCGCGTCATTCAATGGCATTCGAGCACGCCGGCCATTTTGGCGACGGGCCTTCGTTCGGCGCTCAATGGTAATCACGAATATCTGCAAGGTCCGACGACCGATCAAATCGTCGCGGACGTGCTGCACGCGGGCACCGACAAGAAGGTATTGCCCTATCGCGTGCAAGCTGCATATTATCGCGGCGACAATGGCACAGGTGGCGCTCGCGGGACCATTTCGGCGCGCGTCGTCAATGGGAAAGTCGAAGACGTGCCGCCCATTTCGAGCCCCCGTGTCGCATATCAATCGCTTTTCACGGGATTCACCCCGCCCGATCCGCTCGAAGCCGAAAAAGCAAAACAATTGCTCGAAAGGCGCAAGAGCATCATCGATCTCGTTCGCGGCGATGCGGAATCGCTCATTCCCAAATTGGGCAAAGCGGATCAGGTTCGCATGCAGCGGCATTTCGACGAACTGCGAGCGCTCGAGCTGAAGCTCGATCAGGTGGCTCCGCCGACGACGTCGACGTGCATGCAATTGCCGGATCCGGGCGACGATCCGCCGATTGGGGACGCCGTGGAAGCTCCGTCGATGGGCAGCTACAACGATGCGTATGCATCCGGCGGCGCGTACAGCGACGAAGAGAAACGCGCCACGATCCTGGGCGACCTCATTTACATGGCATTCTGCTGCGACCTGTCCCGCGTGGCGTCGTTCATGTTCACCTATGGTCAATGCTTCCTGAACATGAAGCCGATCACGGGAGCGTCGAGCGATCTGCACGAAATCAGTCATTACAGCATGGGTGGCAATACGACGGGGCAAATCGAGCTGGCCAAAGGTGTGGGTTGGCATGTAAAACACTGGGCACGGCTCATTCAAAGGCTCAGGGACACGCAGGACAGCGACGGTTCGCCCATTCTCGATCACACGGCGCTCGTCATGGCGTTCGAGGGTGGTTGGGGGCAGGATCCCGAGCAAGGAACGATGGGTGAAGCGCATTCATCCGAAAACATGGTGGTGCTCGTCGGCGGCAAAGCCGGAGGGCTTCACGCCTCGCCTGGAAAGCACATCAAGGCCGATGGACGTCATCCGTGCGAAGTCATCGCCACGGCAATGAAAGCCGTTGGTGTCGACAAGCAGCTCGGCGAAGTCCCCGGCACGATTGACGAATTGTTTGGCTGAGTGCCCTTGCGCGATTCGGCGACGAGATGCGATCCTGCGCAGATCCTCGCCGAATCGATTCAATCCCGCGTGCGCGTTTTGCGGCTCACTTGTCCATCACCGCGAGCCCAAACGTTTCGTCGTCGTAAAGTTTGTCGAACACCGCCGCGAACTTCTTTTCGATGCTCTTGCGCTTGACCTTGAGCGTCGGGGTAATTTCGTCTTCTTCGAGTGAAAAGTCGCGATTCAGCAAATGAATGCGTTTGATCGTTTCGACGCGCGAAAGCTTCGTATTTGCACGTCGAACGGCTTCGATGACGCGTTTTTGGAGGTCCGGGTGGCCCGTCACGCGCGTCATGACCTCGTCGAGCCCCGGCGGGCGTGATAGCGGATTTTGGAGCAGCAAAAGCCGCATGGATTCCGCGCGTGACGGGTCGTCGAGCATACCGCGCTCCTTCGCCCACTCGATGGCTTCTATCGGGTGAATCGTCACGATTGCAGTGCAATATGCGCGTTTGTCCCCGTGCACGTGAGCTTGGCTGATGAGCGCGTCGCTTGCCTTGATCTCGTTCTCGATGTTCGCCGGTGTGATGTTTTTCCCGCCAGACGTAATGATGATGTGCTTTTTTCGGTCGGTGATGTAAAGAAATCCCTCGGCATCTTTTCGACCGACGTCGCCCGTGTGGAGCCACCCCTCGGCATCGATTGCGGCCGCCGTCGCTTCGGGATCCTTATAGTAGCCCTTGAATACCGTTTTACCTCGAATCAATATTTCTCCGTCGTCGGCAATTCGATCTTCAATGCAATCGATCGCTTTGCCCACCGATCCGATTCGCACGCAACCGGGCCTGTTCGCGTGCGTCATGACCGTGGCCTCGGTCATTCCGTACACTTCGTAAATGGGCATCCCTGCGCCCCAGAAAAATTCGAGGATTTGTTTCGGGGTCGGTGCAGCCCCCGTGACGAAGTAGCGGACGCGTCCCCCGAATGCCTCACGAATTCGCGAAAACACGATTCGATCGGCAATGCGATGCTGAATTTGCAGCAGCAAAGACGATTCACGTCGCGCCTGCCAATCGGCAACGACGGCCCGTCCCACGCCTTCTGCCCAGCGGAAAACTTTTTGCCTTGCCGGCGGAGCTTTTTGCACTTCGGCCATCATGCGCGCGTACGCTTTCTCGAAAATGCGCGGCACACTTCCAAAAAGCGTCGGCCGAACCTCTTTGACTTCCTCGAGCACCGCCGGGACGCTCGTGGCATACGCCGCGCATGTGCCATAATTGACGCGACCATAAAATCCGGCCACACGTTCGGCCGCATGTGCCATCGGCAGGAAGCTCAGAATGATTTCGTCTCGATTGGCCGGCCGCGTATTTGCGCTGGCGGCGAGAAACGTGATGAGGTTATCGTGCGAAATCATCGCTCCCTTGGGCGGCCCGGTCGTTCCGCTCGTGTAAATCAAAATCGCGATGTCATCGGGTTTGATCGCACCGACTCGTTCGTCGATACGCGCTCGATCAATCGGCGTTTTCAGCACTTTTTCGAGGGGCACCAGCCAATCGTGCGTGCGCAGCGCTTCTTCCGACCCTTTGGTGTCCCAAACGATGACGCGCTCGAGTTTTGGCATCGATGATTTCATTTCGAGGATTTTTTCGATTTCGCTGGTACCTTCGACGATGGCGATGCGAGCGTCCGCGTGATCGAGAATGTACGCGAGCTGCGCGGGCGCGAGTGTCGTATATGCGCCAACGGATACACCGCCGGCGAGCAAGCAGCCAAAATCGGAAATGCACCATTCCGGCCGCGTGCCGCCGACGATTCCGATCTTGTCACCTGCGCCGATACCGCAATCCAGCAAGTATGTCGCAATGGCCGCCGCACCTCGGTAGAAGTCGTCGAACGTCGACGGCACCCATGCTCCGCCACGCTTGACTTTCCACGCGATCGTCGATGGCGTGGCGGCCACGCGGCGCAAGAACAGGTCGGCCATGTTCTTGGAGCCTGCGGCCACGGACGTCGCGGGGAATTCGAGCGGAGGGAAGCGGTCGAGCATGCGGGCATGATACACGAACGGCGCGCTCTACAAACAAAATAGTCAATGAACAGACATCCATTGACATTCCACCACTTTCGCGGTCATACCTACACACCTCGAAGGTCGCTCGACGTAGACTCCCACCAATCCTTTCCACGAGTGTCACCGTGCCCCAACCATTCCGAAAAACCGCAACCTGGTGCTTGGTTCCGGTCGTCGGTTTCTCCCTCGCTCTTGCGGGCGCGTGTAGCGACCCTGGCGCGAGCAGTGAACCGCTTCCGGGCAACGCCGCATCGGGCGAAGCGCTCTATCAAAAACTTTGCGCGTCCTGCCATGGCAAACTTGGTGAAGGCACGACCGGCCCGAGGCTCGTTCCTTGGACGCGCGGCGCCGAAACGCTCGTCGGAATCATCGACGCGACGATGCCGAAACACGACCCCGCGCGCTGCGTGGAAACGTGCGCGAAAGACGTCGCGGCATTCATCCTGAGCCTCGAGTCGGCCTGTGATGCACCGACGTTCGGCCCGCGCAAATTGCGGCTGCTCAATCGTCGCGAATACAATGCCACGGTGAACGATCTCTTCAGTTTGTCCGGACCATCAGGCGCATCGTGCAGCTCGGACGGTGATTGCGACGTGCAAGAAGCATCGTGCGTCGGCGGCACGTGCGTCGCGGATCCATGTAGCGTGCAAACGTTCATTTATCCGACCGACAAGCAATATGGCTCGGTGCACGTGGCGGGTGAATTCAATGCGTGGGCCGGGACGGTCGCGGCGGGTGGGTATGCCATGACATACGTCCCGGCGAAGAACCTGTATTACGCAAAACACACACTCCAGAATGGCACGTACCAATACAAATTCGTCATTGACGAATCCAATTGGGTGTTCGATCCGGCCAATCCGGTCAAGGTGCCCGATGGGTTTGGCGGGAGCAACTCCGTCCTGACGCTCGGTTGCGACGCCGGCGGCAGTGGAAATGCCGGGGCGTACGATTGGGCCAAGGACTTTCCCATCGAGAGCCGGCCCAAGGGATTTGGGTATGACGACAATGTCGATGCGGGTCTCGTGACGAGCATTCACGTCGAGCAATACATGAAAGCGGCCGAGGCGCTGGCGCAGAAGGGCATGGAAAACATCGGCGGGATCGTCCCGTGCGACTTCAATGCCGATCCGAACGGCTGCGCCAAAACATTCGTGACGACATTTGGCGAGCGCGTCTTTCGCAGGCCGCTCACGCCGACCGAAGTCACCAAGTATGCCTCGATCGTCACGGGGCAGCAAACGTTCACGGAAGGCGTTCGTGTTGCGCTTCAGGTATTTCTTTCATCGCCGTACTTCCTCTATCGATTCGAGGTGGGCGTACCGAAGGGTGATGGGACATTTGCTTTGACGCCGTACGAAATGGCGTCGGCCCTTTCGTATTCGTTATGGGGCACGATGCCGGACGCGGCGCTCTTCGACGCTGCCAAGTCGGGGAAGCTCGCAAGCGCCGCAGGCGTTGCCGAAGAAGCGCGCCGGCTTCTTGCAGACGGCCGCGCGCGAAACGTCGTTGGAACGTTTGCCCTCCAATGGCTCGGCGTGGAACGAGTGCTCACGGCGGACAAAAGCACGACGCTTTTCCCGGCATATGGCGCAGCGGAGCGCCAGGGCCTGGCCGAAGAAACCAGGCAGTTCGTCACGCACGTGATGTTCGACGGGACGGGCAAGTATCCCGAGCTTTTGCTTGGTGGATACACGTTTGCCAATGACGCGGTCGGTTCGGTGTATGGTTTGCCTGGAGGTCTTGGACAAACCTTGACGAAAGTCGATCAACCGGCCGAACGTCGCGCGGGTCTATTGGGACATGGGAGCGTGCTGGCGAGTTATTCGCATTCGGATCAATCGTCGCCCATTCGTCGAGGGCTCTTCGTGCGAGAAATGCTTCTTTGCCAAGAATTCGGGCAACCTCCGGCCAATGCGGGCGGCGTACCCGACATCGATCCCAATGCGACGACGCGCGAGCGGTTTGCGCAGCACACGGCCGATCCTGCCTGCTATTCGTGCCATCAATACATCGACGACGTCGGCTTCGGCTTCGAAAGGTTCGACGCCATAGGGAAATACCGCGACACCGAAAACGGAAAGCCCATCGACGCGGCAGGCAACATGAATGACGTCAATGGCATGGGGACGAACACCGACGCGCTGTATTCGACCCTGCCGGAGCTTGCATCGATCATTGCAGAGAGTCGCAGCGCGAAAGCGTGTTTTGCAACGCAGGTGCATCGATTTGCGACGGGACGATCCGAATCGGTCGCGGATCTTTGTGCATTACGGAAAATCGAAAGTACTTTCGAGGCGAGTGGTTGGGACATGAAGGAGCTCGTCGTGAGCGTGCTCGCGTCCGATGGTTTCAGGGTGAGGAAGTGAGGAGCCAGCGATGAAGCGCCATAACATCCATCGTCGTCGTTTCGTCAAGGGCCTTGGTGCCGCGGCCATAACGCTGCCGTTTTTGAACTTGCTTCGGCCTGGAAAAACTCGAGCGGCGGGCGTGGCCAAGCGAGTCATCTTCTTTTACTTCCCGGACGGCGTGCCCGGGCCCAGCCAAAATGGCGAGCCGTCCAAGTGGCACCCGACGGGTTCGGAATCCAATTTCGAGCTTCCGACGGTGCTCACGCCCCTTTTGCCTTTCAAAAATGATTGCGTCTTTTTCCGCGGGCTCAGCATGGGCCCGACGGACACCGGCAGTCATCCTGGCGGCGCGAAGAAACTGCTGACGGCAGCCGATGGCGGATACAACGAATCCATCGACCAATACCTCGCACGTACAATCGGAGCAAGCGCGCCTTATCGGCATTTGTACCTCGGAGCGATGGCCAACCAGAACAACGCATCCGGGGACAAACACATCAGTTACCCGAGCGCTGGTCAAAGCATCACGCCCGAGGACAATCCGCGCAAAGCGTTCGACAACCTTTTCGGTTCGATTGCGGGCGGCGGCGTGACGCCCGAGGTCGATCCGGCCAAAGCCACGATCATCGACAACGTAATTGACGACGTCGAAACGCTACGCGCACAGCTTGGGCAAATCGAAAAGTCGAAGCTCGACATGCACCTCGAATCACTCCGCGAAGTGGAAAAACGCATCAAGAGCGGTGGCGTGATCCCCGCGGCCTCGTGCGAAAGCCCGAGCGTCGATACGACGGGTTTTACCGACGGCGAGCTTTACAAGGACGAAAAATTTCCGAGCATTCTGAAGGCGCAAATCGACTTGATGGTGCTCGCAATGGCGTGTGGTTTGACGAAAGTCGGCGTCATTCAAGGGTCGGTGCACACGAGCGAGCTCATCATGAGTCGCTTTCCAGGCACCGAAATGTATACGCCCAATTTCGACATGCGCAGCCATCAAGCGTCGCATTACGGTGCGAATCACGACGAGGGCAAGGCGGAATTCAAGGCATTCCTGCAACAGCGTACATGGTGGGTGTCTCAATTCGCCTACTTGCTCGACGAGCTGAAAAAACGCCCGGAAGACGGGGCAACGATGCTCGACAACAGCATCGTCGTGCTTTGCACCGAGGTCTGCGACGGCAATACGCATTTGCACGATGACATGCCATTCGTTCTTGCCGGTCGCGGAGGTGGGTCGATATCGACGGGCCGGCTCCTTCAATACGGCTACGAGCGGCACGGCAAGCTATTCGTGTCGATTGCGAACGCGATGGGCGATGGTTTGTCGAGCTTTGGGGACAGTTCGTCGGGGCCACTGCCGGGACTGGTCGGGTAAAACGAGTCGCTGACAATTCATGATTGACATCTCCACGGGCGGGCGTAGAGTACGCAATTCGTGGCAAATGGCCACTCGGCTGGATTCAATGGAGCAAGCAATGACGCAAGGAACGTATCGCCACGGCCACTTCGTTTGGCACGAGCTCATGACACCCGACGGCGCGGGCGCCGAAAAGTTTTACGGGGACCTCCTCGGTTGGAAGTTTCGGCACACCGAAATTGGTGGAGGCCGAATCTATCGGCTGATCGATGTGAATGGGCGCGAGCAAGGTGGGATTTTGGAAATGCCCGTGAGTGAAGGAATCCCCTCGCACTGGGTCGGCTATGTCTCCGTCCCTGATGTGGACAGCGCTGCGAAAGTTGCCGAAGCCAAGGGTGGTCGGGCCACGTGCGCGCCGATGGACATTCCGAACATTGGGCGGTTTGCGTACCTCTTGGATCCCGAAGGCGCCGGTTTCGTGGTTTATCATGATAACCGTGGCGACCAAGCTCCGCGCGAGATGCCGAACATTGGCGATTTCTGCTGGGATTCGCTGACGACGACCAATGGCGACCGGGCGCTCGCGTTTTACGGGGCCGTGGTCGGCTGGGTTCGAGGCAAATTCGGTGATGCTCCGGGCTTGTTTTTCGCGGCCGGCGAAGGCCAGGACGTAATCGCGGACACCGACGCGCCGCAAGATGGTGCTCGGTCGAGCTGGACGACGCACGTGGTCGTGCAAAATCTGGATAATGCTCGTGCCAAAGCGGAATCACTCGGCGCAAAGATTCTCGCGCCGCAAATCGACGTTCCCACGGTTGGCAAAATGTGCATCATCGCCGACCCGTGGGGCTCGGTGATTTCGCTCTTCGAGCCCCAGATGGCGGCTTAGACCCCGCGCGGGGTTGAAGAAACTGTCTCAACACTCGAAACCCCCGTCCTCGAATGCACCCCCGCGCGGGGTTGAAACCCCGCGCTACACGATAAAAAGTCCCTCACTGCCGTTCGGGACTGGCGTTGTACGATCTCGGATCGTTATCGAGAATCCCCGACGATTCCGCAATAGATTGCTGATCTCGCAATGCGGCGTGAGGCTAGTCCGAGCGCGGTAGCGCGAGGACTTCTTGTAATGTAGCGCGGGGTTTTTACCCCGCGCGGGCGTGCGGTGACACACTACGCCTCAAGTTGTGAGACAGCCACCGAAACCCCGCGCGGAGGCATCGAAAGCAGGGGGGCCGAGTTTCGAGACGGCCTCTTCACTCCGACGGCGATCCGCGTAGGTCGCCCAGAAAATCAATCAGCAATTGCGTGACTTCGGCAGGCTTTTCCTGCTGCGTCCAGTGACCGCAATCGAGATGCTCGATACGAAGGTTCTTGACGAGCGTCTTCGTGTCGCCAGCAATCTCGGGCAGCGACAGTTTATCCTTGTCAGCGACGATGAGCATCGCGGGCATGTCGATGTCGCGTGAAGGCAACTCGCGCTCCTCCTCCCACGACTTGTCCGCGGCGCGGAACCAGTTGAGCGCTCCGCGAAAACCCGTGCGCTTGAACGTGCGCACGTACGTCTCCACGTCGACCTTGGACAAGAGCGCTTCGCCCATGCCGATCTTTCCAAGAAGCGAGCTTCCGTCACCACCGACGGTAGCAAACGTCCACAGATCATCGGCATAACGAGCCGTGCGCATGAGCTTCTGGAACGTCGTGCGTACGTCGGCTTCGAGCTCCTGCTCGGCAACGCCAGGCGTCTGAAAGTACCGGACATAGAAGCTCGCGTCTGTCAATCCAAACCGATCTCGCAACGCGATGGTCGGTGGAACCGAAGGCAGCGGTAGAAACGGCGTGTTGAGACTGACGACACGCTCGGTGCGCTCCGGATGGCGCAGCGCGAACTGCCACGCCAGCGCTCCACCGCAGTCGTGCCCTACCATCGCTGCTTTGTCGAAACCGAGCTCGTCACAAATGCCGAGAAGATCCTCACAGAGAACGCTCATCACGTACGAATCGGCTTCTTCGGGAGCATCCGTGCCGCCGTAACCTCGAAGGTCTGGAGCGACGACGCGGAAGCCTGCTTCGGCCAGCGCATCGATTTGACGGCGCCACGAGTACCAAAGTTCGGGAAAGCCATGCAGGAGGAAGATTGGAAACCCGTGCCCCGCGTCCGTCACATGGAAGCGGATGTCGTTCGAATTCATGAAGACATGGCGAGTGATGATGCCCATGCTTGAAAAACTCCGGTCTGCGCGCTGATCGACACCGGTCTCACTCGAATCCGCGCGCGAGTCAACGCGGGTTTCGCCGATTCGAATGCTCGGATGACGATCGTCGGTGAGGACTGTCGGCGGATACTTTTTCAGAATCGCTCTGAAATCGCTACGCGAAACTTCGAGTCGAAACGGTACGGCGCCGTGCGAAGCGATCATGCTCGCATGCTGAAAATGTGCCCCATGATCGACCTCGCCAAGCAAAGATGCCGCGCGGTAACGTCACGGCGGCTCCATCATCGATCGTTCGAGCGCTGCACGAAGGTGATTCTGCGCTCGAAGCGTCCAGGGACCATCGGGCGATGCTTCGAGATGCGCAGTGAACGATTCGGCCGCTCGCCGAAAGTCGCCCGTTTGGAATTGAATGATGCCGCGCGCGAAATGTCGCGGATACGCCGCATCGATTCCAGCAAGCTCGTCGACCTTGCGCAAGAGATACGCTCGATCGACGCCCGCTTTGCGTTCGAGTTTTCGGGGCGGGTACTGAAGAAGGAACTCGTAAAACGCTCGCTGCTCATCGACGGTGAGCTCGAAAGGGCCGCCGGATAGGCCGCTGATCTCGTTCCAACGTCGTTTGAACGCGACCCTCAGCGCATGTTCACCCATCCGCATCACACACGGCGAAGACCCCTCGCACCAACCGTTACGAATGAGCACGTCGGCAAAAGGTCCCCCGAGCTCGACAAGGTCGGAACTGACCTCCCCGGTCGCAACGAAATGCTTCACCTCGCGCACGAACGCGTTCATTTGGAATGCGCGCAGATCGACGAGCGGAGCGTCGCCCTGAGCACGCGCAACGAGCACGGCGGTCGTGATCTGCGAACGAAGCTGCACGAGCATGGCATCGTCACGAATTGCATCGGCCTTGCCGAAAGCGCGCAGAAGCGAGCCGACGGCACGAACATCGGCATCGAGCGGGGTTCGCACGACCGAACGCGCTGCGGCATCATCGGCTCGAGCGACGCGACGCAGCTCGCGAACATCGGCCATGGGCACCGGTAGCTCGACCGGCTCGATTGATTGCGGAACGGCAAGGAGCGCCACGGCGCCAGCGAGAACGATGGCAACGAGTCCTGGCTGCCAGCCTTCGAAGTGTCGACCCAAGCCGCGTGGCACATCGACTCGACTCACACCCCGATCGCTTTTTGCCACCTAAAAAAAGCCTCCTGCACAGTATTGTAGAGCGGTCACGACGTGCGAGGTTAGAAAGTGTCCGAGAAGCGAAGGCACCCGCGCAAACTGATTGGAATTCCCGTCGCGTTCACGCTGGGCGATGGGCGGCGCATCGAAGCGGTGTCGCGCGATCTGAGCATCGGCGGAATGTTTGTCCTTACAGACACCCCCGCACCGTTCGCGAGCTCGACGCCGGTGGAGCTCTTCATCCCTGCTGCAAAGCAGCCGATTCGAGTGACTGCGACGGTGCGCTGGACGCAAAGCGATGGAATGGGTTTGCAGTTTGGGCTGATGGGTGTGCGCGATACGCATGCGCTCACGGAACTATTGCGCCACGCTCCGCCGTCGCCCTACGGCGAGAAATGATTCGATCTCGAACGAGTTTGCCTTTTAGAACTGAATCGTGATCGAACCGGTCTTCCCGACGAACCTTCCCGAACGAAGCGAGTCGAGGACGCATTGGTTCACGGAAGCTCCGAGAACTGGCTCGAAGCGAATTTTGGAAATTCGGCCGTCTGCTGCGAGCTGAATGTTCAGCGTTCGATTTTTGGCAGGACGCGCGCCCGTTGGTGAATTCGGTTTGTTCGACGGTACGCACACGGACAGCGCCGCCCTGACGTCGTTCGTCGTGAGCGCACGCGGCGGGGTGGGAGCAGGCTCGGACTCCTTGTGCTCGACAGGCATCGGTGCTGGGGAAGGTATTTCCTGAGAAACCGACGGAGCGCTCGAGATTGACGCAGCAGGTGCCGTAACGGATGGCGACGCAGTTGAAATGACGATGGGTCCGCGGTTGCGCGACACGGCCATCCAAAAGAGGCCGAAGGACGCAGCGGCCGCCAATACGACAAAGCTGAGGCGGGCAAACTGAGGGCGAGGGCTGCGCACGCTCGCAACGGGAACATCGTCGACGCGTGCATCGAGCGAACGAGGATGAGACGTCATCGGCGCTTCCTCGAGCTTTGCAAGTAGCTCGCGCTCCATGTCGTCCCAAGGCAAGTCGGGCACACGCTCAGTCGCGAGTTCCTTTCGCATGGCTTCGAGAGCCCGCTCTTCAGATCCGTAAGTGGTCACGATTCCTCCTCGCCGGCGGCAGCTAGGGGTTCTTCTGTTTGTCGTAAGTCGGCCGCGATTTCGTCGACCAATTGGGCCAAAACGGGGTCGCGACGCATCAGCTTGATGAGCTCGCGACGAGCATAAAAAAGTCTCGTACGAACAGTGAGCACAGGGGCATCCACGATCGCTGCAATCTCGGTCGGTGGAAGACCTTCGATGTCGTGCAGGATGTAAACAACGCGCTTTTTTTCGGGGATTTTTTCGAGCAAGTTGCGGAACGCTGCCATCCGACGAAGCCGCGATGCATCTTCGTCCGGGAGCAACCTTGGATCCGGCGAACGCTCACTTTCGAGTGGCAGGTCGATGACGCTCGGGCGATTGCGCTGAGCGCGACGTGCCATGAGCACGACGTTGACGGCGACGCGGTGCAGCCACGTCGAGAATTTGGACTGTCCACGAAACTCTCCAAGGCTTCGATACGCTTGGAGGAAAACTTCTTGGACCGTGTCTTCGACTTCGTTCGAGCGTCCAGTCATGCGGAAGACGAGGCGCGCAACGGATTGGCGGTGCTCGCGATAGAGCTGCGTGAATGCAGCTCGATCACCAGCGCGAGAACGCCGAACGAGTTCGTCTACGACATCCATGCCGCCCGGTACTCGAAGCCGAGGTGCGCCTGCGTCAATTCGCACAACTGCGTGCACGAAGGCGTCAGTTGCACATCACCCGTACCGCATTCACGACATGTGTGAAAAAAATACGACGCCGGAAACTTTGCCATGCGACGGCGCGGCAGCGAACGTCGCGAGCATGATCTACATCGCTGTGGGATTGACCGTGGCTCTCGTCGGCGCCGACTTGCTCGACCTGACGAAACGCCGAAGTACGCTGCGCGGCACGCCGAAACTGTAACGGCCCGTCGAATCATCGTTCAACGAGCCGTCAGCACTTACCGCAACGCTGGGCCAATCAGGCCGCGCTCTTCTTTTGTCCCGGAAAGAGCGCTTGAAGCGTGATGGGCTCTTGCTTCTTGATCTCAAGCAGTTTGTTGACCGCACGCACGAAACGCGTCTTGGTCGGACCACTCACGGCCTTTCCGGCAAGAGCGGCATCCAAAGCACGCTGCGTGATCGGACGACCACTGCGCGGCTTCTTCAGCCCCTCCTTCTTCTTCGCCCCATCCTCGCTCTTGCGAGCAAGACGCTTCGTCAAACGGATGGCGCGATCCTCGGGTCGCAAGCTTTCGAGCTCATGCGAGACGGAAATGATCCTGCGCGGATCGATCGACTTGGTCTTGAGAAACTCTTGGAACGTGCTGGACATCAGATTCACCTTGGATGCTCGCAGGGGGCGCGCACGCTACCACGCTCCTCCGTCCACTGCACGTAACAAGCGACGATCTCGGAGAGCAAATCCCCAAAACAACCAAGTCAAGCGGTTTACCCGCTGCGCTTGGCTGTACTAGGCTGCGCGGCATGAGCCTCAGTTCTCAGCTCGATCAAGCCGTTTCCGTCGTACGAACCAAGAGCGCGATCAAGCCCCTCGTCGGCGTGGTGCTCGGCTCCGGCCTCGGCGCATGGGCCGATACGCTCGAAGAACGCGTGACGATCCCCTATGCGGAAATCCCGTTCATCGGGCAATCGACCATCAAAGGACATCCCGGAAACCTGGTCCTGGGTTTGTCGAACGGCGTGCCCGTCGCATGTCTCCAGGGTCGAGCGCACCTGTACGAAGGGAACACCCCGGAACGCGCGGTGTTCGGCGTGCGTCTTCTCGCACGGCTCGGATGCTTGGCCGCGCTTTTGACGAACGCTGCAGGAGGCACGAGACCGACGTTCCAACAAGGTGATCTGATGCTGATCCGCGATCACCTGAACTTGACCGGACAAAACCCGCTCGTGGGCCCCAACGACGATTCCATCGGGCCGCGCTTCCCCGACATGACGGCTGCCTACGACAAACGCCTTGCCGCGCTCGCTCGCGAAGCCGCTGGCAAGGTCGGCGTGTCCCTTTCCGAAGGCATCTACGCGGGCTTGCTCGGTCCGTCGTACGAAACACCGGCCGAAATCGCGATGTTGCGAACGCTGGGCGCCGACGCGGTCGGCATGAGCACGGTGTACGAAGTCATTGCTTTGCGACACATGAACGTTCGATGCGGTGCGATCTCGGTGATCACGAATCTCGCTGCGGGCCTCAGCCCTGTCCCGCTCAGCCACGCCGAAGTGGAAGAAACGGCGCGCCAAGTGCAGCAGCGACTGCGCGCGCTTCTGTCGGCGTGGATCCTCGAAGTTGGCAATGCCATCGCGGGTGGGGGAAGCTGGCGCGGAGGATCGGCTTGAACAACGCCCACAACGCCCCAGCAATCGACTGGGAGGCACTCGACAAAGCTGCACGCGAAGTCCGAAGGCACGCGCACGCCCCGTACTCGGGCTACTCGGTGGGCGCGGCAATTCTCACGGCGTCAGGACGAACGTTCGTCGGATGCAACGTCGAAAATGCTTCGTACGGCTTGTCGATTTGCGCTGAACGATCGGCCATCGTGCAGATGATCGCCGCGGGAGAACGAAAGCCCGTCGCGCTCGCCATCGTGACTCCCGGCACGTCGAGGCTCGGACCAGGCGTCGAAAGCCCGCCCCTCGGCGCGCCGTGCGGTATGTGCCGACAAACCTTGGCCGAGTTCGCCGACGACTTGCCCATCCGTTTGTCCGCGGAGGGCGAGACAAACTTGTCTCGAATGACATCGCTCGCAGCGCTCTTGCCCGAGGCATTCCGCGCTCGTGCCACGCAGGACTAGTCCGCATCCATCGGCGTCGACTCGATCTCTTGCAGCCGCGCTGCTGCCTGCGTGAGCGCTTCGCGCGTATGTTCGAGCGCCAATCGATCCTGCTCCCACCGAGCTCGCATGCGCGCGATGCGTGATGCCGTGGCAACTGCTTCGGCCACGAAACGATCCTTTTCAGCACCAAGCGTGCTCGCTTCAGCCTTGCTCCCCTGAAGCTCGGCTTCGAGCCGCTCCACGTTCGCTCGCTGAGCTTCTAGCTCGCCCTTCAGCCGCACGACTTCAGCGTCGAGCGCTGCACGTTGCTCTTCGGTTTCTTCAAGCTTGATGCGCGTGTCCTGGAGGTCTGCACCAAGCGCGATCACGTGCCGATCCAGTTCCTGCACCGCAGAACGCGACGCAGCGTCGAGGTCTGCAAGAGCTCGATCACGCTCGTTGCGAAGCGTCTCGATGTCCGTGGCATGTTTGCCCTCGATCATGCGGAGCTTGTTTTCGTAGTGCTCCACAAGCTCGGAACGAACCTTCTCCGCTGCATCGTGCTCGGCTTGTTTGACCGCCTGTGCATGCAGCGCCTCGAGCTCTGCTGCACCGCGAACCCATTCATCGGCAAATTCACGGTTGCGCGCCGCCAGTCGTTCGTCCGCCTCGAGCGTCAGCGCTTCGACCTTCGCAGCGTGCTGCGCCGAAAGCGCATCGATGGCCTGCTGTTTGTCCGCACGAACCGCTTCGACCTCCGCCGCATGCTTCGCCGTGAGCTGCTCGACTTCGGTCGCGTGCTCCTGGCGCAACCCCGCAATTTCCGTTTCGTGCGCCGCATCGACCTGTTCGGCATGCGCTTCCTGCAGCGCACGAATTTCGGTCGCGTGCTTCTCGACGAGCTCACGAATCCCAGCCGCATGCTTTTCGTCGAGCGACGCGATCTGCGCTGAATGCTCCGAAATCAAACGTTCTCGTTCGGCTTCGTAACGAGCTGCTTCGGATGCAATCCGCGCTTCGGCATCGGCTGCGCCCTGTCGCGCTTGATCAAGCGATGCCAGCGCCTCGTCCTTTGCCTTGCGCTCCGCCGCTACCGCTTCGTCACGCGCTGCGGCCGCTGCAGCCGCATCCGCTTCGAGCGCCGCAACACGCGCCGCAGCGTCGGCTTCGAGCTTCGCCACGCGCGCAGCAGCGTCGGCCGCTTGAGAGGCGAGCTTCGTCTCGAGCTTCCGCGACAAACCTTCGAAGTTCTCCGCCCGCACACTCAGGTAGTCACGCTCTTCCCTGTACCTGTCGACCTTTCCCGCAAGCTCCTCGGCCGTTCGCTCGACGTCACTCACCCGATCGGACAAGTCCGCCTTGTCTCGCTCGAGCGCCAAGGTCGAATCACGCAGCTCGAGAAGCTCCTTGTCCTTGCTCGTGAGCTGATCACGCAAGGCCAAGATTTCTTTGTCCTTCTTGTTGAGCGCTTCGCGCAGGTCGAGAAGCTCTCGACTCGACCCACCTCGCGACGCTCCCGCAGCCGCAGCTCCAGTGCCTGCAACGGCAAGCTTTGCTTTGAGCTCTTCGACTTCGCGCCTGAGCCGAACGACTTCGTCCGCTTCTTCTCGCGGAGCCGCCTCTTGCGCTTCCAAGAGCTGCACGCTCGCACGCGAAGCATCCAGCGCTAGCGTGAGACGCGAAATCTCGTCACGACTGCGAACGAGCTCTTCGGCGCTGCGTGCCAGATCGATGCGTAGCTGCTCGACGATCGATGCATCGGCCGCCAAAGCGGAAGGTTTTTTCGATGAGGGCGAAGGCGCCGAAACGTCGCTCGACGACTGCGCTGCAGGCGGCGCCGATCGCGTCGTGACGGGGCCCTTCGTCGCAACCGAACGAGGAGGCGGCGGCACCGATGGCATACGCGCAGGTGCAATCGATCCTGGGCCGCTCGCACGCGCTGGCGGAGGCGGCGGGGGCGGCGGCAAAGGAGCCAACACGACGGGCGCAGGCGGCGGAGCAGGAGGCGGCGGCGCAGGGATCGTCGGCGGATCGAGCGCCAGACTCTGAGGCTGCGGCGCTGGCGCTTTGGGCTTCGGCTCCTCGTCCCCCAACAACCGATCGAACGCGCCGCCGAGAAAATCATCGATTTCGTGGTCGGGCTCATTGGCCTTGCGCGGCTCTTGCGCCGGCGCAACTTCGGGCTCGGCCGCCAAGTCCTCGACCTCGTCATCGAAGACGACCGCGTCGTCGATGAGAATGGCTTCCGGTTCAATCTCGGCCGAAATGGGCACGAGTTGGCGAATGTGGCCGACGAGCTCACCCAGGGCGATGGGCTTGCGCACGTAGTCTTCAGCGCGTGTTTTCAGCCGCCGATGCTGCTCGAACGTCTCCTCGCTCGACTCGCTCGACATGATGATGAGCGGCACGTCCTTGAGCTGCGGGTCCTTTTTCAGCTTGTTGCATACGGAAAATCCATTCATCCGCGGCAACTCGATGGACAGCAAAATGAGGTCGGGACGATCGCTGGCCGCCATTTGCAGGCCAGCGTTTCCGTCGTCGACGATCTGTACCGTGCAGCCAAGACGCCCGAGCTCGGTACGTAGCTCCCAGGCAAATGCAGGCTCGCTCTCGAAAACGAGGACTTTGGTCATGTTACGGCCTGTTGGGGTGTCCGAGACGATATTCGATTTCGCCTGGGGACTCATCAAATTCGGCGCGGACGATCCGTCGCTCCAAACGTTCAAGATCAAGGGAATTCACGCGCAGTGCAACGACGATCATGCGCATCCCGAGTCATCGAAAATGTGCTTGGTCTTCATGCGTGCGCTCGCACGCAATCAAGCGATCGCTCAGTCGCTCGCACTGTCACACGCAGATACGGCAGCAGGTGGACACACGAATCGACCAGGAGGTTCGTCGCCAAAACAAGTGCCCATCTCGCGCGCCGTGATCACGGTATCGCTCGCGAGATCGACCGTCTTCGTTCGTCCCGCGACTTCGGCGAGAGGAACGAGCTCGATGCGATGATTTCGCAGCGCCACCATGCCGCTCGAACAACCTTCGACGAGATACCTGACGGCTGCCGCTCCGAAACGAAGCGCAAGAAGCCGATCGTACGTCGTTGGACCACCACCGCGCTGCAAGTGACCAAGCACGATCGAGCGCGTTTCTTTCCCCGTTCGTTCGCCAAGCTCTTTGGCCACTCGCTCGGCGATTCCACCAAGAACGACGACGCGCCGGAACGCATCGCCTTCCTCGCGAATCGTCACGTCGCCATCGCGCATCGTCGCGCCTTCGGCGACCACGACGATCGAAAACTTCCGCCCGCGAGCTTCACGTTCGCGGATTTTCTCGACGATGGGCTCATACGAGAACGGTATTTCGGGCATCAGAATGACGTCCCCGCCGCCGGCAATTCCTGCTCGGAGCGCAATCCAGCCGGCATTTCGTCCCATGACTTCCACGACCATGACGCGGTCGTGCGCTTCGGCCGTCGTGTGGAGCCGATCGATGGCTTCGGTCGCGATCGACACGGCCGTGTCGAACCCAAACGTGAGCTCAGTGCCGTAGACGTCGTTGTCGATGGTCTTGGGAACACCAACGATCAGCGGCAATCCGCGCTCGGCGAGAGCGTTGGCAATGCGCATCGAGCCGTCGCCACCGATGGCCACGAGGGCATCGAATCCATGCGCATGGAACCGTTCGATGAGCTCGTCGGCGCGGTCTTCGGGTACGAGCTTGCCGTCCTTCTCCACGGGGTAATGGAACGGGTCGCCACGGTTCGCCGTGCCCAAAATCGTACCGCCAACGTGCATGATGCCGCGCACGGCACTGCGATCGAGCTTCACGAGACCGCGGCCCCCGTCCTCGAGAAGTCCGCGATATCCGTGGCGAATTCCCCAAACTTCAATGCCACGTTCGGCTGCACCGAGCGCGATGGCGCGTAGTACCGCATTGAGGCCCGGCGCATCTCCTCCGCCGGTGTTGACCGCGATCTTGCGAATGCTTCGTGACATCTGCTCACGAGGATCGCGGTCCATGGTCCTTTTGGCAAGGGGATAGGCATGCGGGTAAGCGCCCGGGTCGCGCACGCGTTGGAATCATGCACCGAGCGCACACTCGAAGCGGAAAGGCAGGCAGTTCATGTTATGCAAGAAAGCGAACGCTACGTAACACGTTCGTCCCGACCAACGCTTACTGGAGAAAGACCCATGGCCGACCAGGACCACGACGCGAAGAAGGCCGAGCAAGAGGCACGCAAGCAAGAGCAGATGGACAAGAGAAACACTGCTGCGGACGAGCGTGCGCGACGCAAGCAGGAGCAGATGGACAAGAGCCCCTGACGTTCAGCGCGCGGTTTGTCCCAACGAACTTACGAGCCTGTCCGCCTTTCGAGCAAGCCAATCAATCATCGAGCCCGCCACGTCGTGCCCACCGACGAGCTTTGCTCGCGCAAAATAGCAAGGAAAGTTACATTCGATGACGTAGTGCTGGCCACTCGCGTCCTCGAGCACGTCGACGCCACCAAACTCGACGTCGATGGCGGCAGCCGATCGAATGGCACTGCCCAAGATTTCAGGGGACGGAGGGTCTCGGTAGTCGCATGGATCGTCCGAAGCATGGGTGCGAAAGTCATCCGGATCCGTACGATTTCGGTAAAACCCTACCACGCGATCACCCACGACGATGCAGCGCCAATGAATCGCGTCGGGGATGTACGTCATGAGCTGAGGTATGCGGCCTGATGCGCGCGCGTGATCCATCGTGGAAAATAGGCCGGCGAGCGTATCGATGCGGAGAACGCCGACGCCGCCCGATGTGTTGGAGAACTTCAGCACGAGGGGCAATCCGCCGAGCACGTCGACGTATTTGCGCAGCCGTGCGCGATCGGTGGTCGTGGCCCAGAGCCAGCGCGGCACCGGAACGCCGGCCTGCTCGAACATGACCAAGTCCGGACCGACGGAGCGAAAAATGCCGTCGTGTCCCACGTAAAACGTGGCAACACCGGGGCCGAACAGGGCTTGCTCGACACGCGTCGCGAGCATCGAAACGGCCGGCCGATAAAGCATGGTGCCGGGCGGCAGCGGCTTGGCGGAAGCAAAGTCGAACGCTTCAGCCTCGATCACTTCGAATTCGACGTCACGCTCCGCACAGGCCTCGCGAAGCACGCGTCGCGTTGCTTCGGGTACGCCATCGTCGACGCAAACGAACCTACGCCGTCGTACGGGTTTGTCCGCGCCCGAGCGCTTGGGGGGCTCGGCATCGAGGTCCACGCTGGCGTGGTCGAGCGGCGCATACACGAAATACGCGATCGTCGCCTTGTCGCCCGCCACGAGCTTTTCGGAACGATGTTGTGACGTGCGATCGAGCTCGCCATTTGGTTCATGGTTGAACCAAACGGCAAGCCTGCGAGCTTTGGGGGTTATCGAGACGGGCACTGGGCGAGCGTCCGGAAAGTACGTCTCGCCGCCCACTTCTGCATCCGTGAGGTACACGATCGCGGTGGCGATGAGGTGCGCTCCAGCGATCGCGTACGAATCCACGTGTGGGGGATGAAAGTCGCCGACCGAATAGCGACGAAATCGAAACGTTCTTTGCAACAGGGTGCAACGAAATCCGAGAGCGTCTTCGATGCGTTCGGCGAGCTGTTCGAGTACGGGATCGTCCTCCACGGGCAGCTCACCGGACAACCCCGTTTCATTCGCCTCCCACTCGATACCACGTGCATCGAGCGCTTCACGCGAGCCGTATCGATCCAAGACATACCGGACGACTTCATGCGAAACGAAGTCGTCGTGTACGTAGACACGAGGCCTCTGGGCCAGACGCACGAGCGGACGCGGGGCGGCTTGCATGCCCCGACAGGACCGCGCACGCCGATGCTTGTCAAGTCACCTCGAAGGCACCGTGACCGCTGCGAAACGAGTGATCCTGCCGCGCGTGACCTTCACGAGCGCCTTCGAGCCCGCAGGCAGCTTGCTCAATGCCGTTTCCAGTGCCCGCACATCCTGCACCGGTGTGCCATTCAATGCGACGATGACATCCCCGCGCTCGAGCTCGCTCTCGGGATCCGTCACTCGCTCGACACGCGCACCACCGCTCGGCGTGTCGGACAGTTCCACCCCGAGTTTGTCTTGGTTCGACGGTGATGGAGGGGCCGGCCTGCGCACCGGCGGCTTGTTTTCGTCGTCGTCTTCGAGAGCATCGAGGTTTGCCGTCACATCCATGGACTTGCCGGCACGAACCAGCGACACCTTGATGTTCGAGCGCGGTGTGTTTCGAGCGACGTTGCGCGGTAGTTCGTCGGCATGAACGATGGTCGTGCCGTTGACCGCGGTGATCACGTCGCCTTGCTTGATGCCGGCACGATCGGCAGAACCGCCCGGCGCGACGTCTGACACGAGTGCTCCCTTGGGCGAGGGCAAACCGAGCGCCTTGGCGAGATCGGCGGTCAATGGTTGGAATGCCAAACCAAGCTTGCCGCGTTCGACGCGGCCCTTGTCGCGAAGTTGAGGGAGCACGTCCTTCAGCGTGTCGATTGGAATGGCGAAACCGATGCCGTTGGCGCCCGCGCGGATGAGCGTGTTGATACCAATCACCTCGCCCTTCCAGTTGAAGAGCGGACCCCCGCTGTTGCCAGGATTGATGCTCGCGTCCGTCTGGATGAAGTTGTCGTACTTGCCCAAGTCGATCGAGCGCGCCTTGGCGCTGACGATGCCCAGCGTGACGGTGTGGCCGAGGCCGAACGGATTGCCGACGGCCAGCACGTGCTCACCCACGCGCAACGCTTCGCTGTTTCCGATCGACGCCGTGGGCAAACCATCGACCTTCTTCAACTTGATCAGCGCCAGATCGAGCTGCGCATCACGTCCCACGATGTCCGCATCGAATTCGCGCTCGTCCACGAGACGCACTTTCACCTTGTCCGCACTCTCGACGACGTGCGCGTTCGTCACGACGTACCCATCGGCCGAAATGATGAAACCAGTGCCAAGCGCGCTGCGCGCCATGGGACGGTCGGGCACGTGCGGCCCGAAGAAGAAGTCGAACGGGTTTGTCCGGGAACCAGGTGGCGGAGCGTGCATCGTCGTGATGTTGACGACGACGGGTTTCACTTTTTCCGCGAGATCAGCGACGTCGAACGTGGCAGGAACGGGTGCAGGCGCGTTCGATCCGTTCTGCGGCGCCGCCGTCGCGACGACCGCTGCCGAGTCACGAGCTGCGGTGATCGAAGTCGCGTGGGCTTCGTGCCCGCATCCAGCAAGCCCGAACGTGCCGGCCGCGAAGAGCGCGGAAAGCATGGCTCCGGAAACAAGAGGCTTCACGCGCTGGGAAAAACTCGTGGACATCATGAACGTTCCCTCTGGCATGCAGACGACCGAATCCGCGAACCACCGAGGCGGCATTTTATTCCAATCGGTGAGCTCGCAGTAGCGACGCATCGTGTTGCAACAATAGCGGACGGATGATCCACCACGCCAACACACTCAGGGACCAAGCAGAGGTTCGCTTCGTCGGCATGCTACCGAGCCGAGCGCTGTCGCGATCGCGGGCTGTCTGGTACGGTGCATCGCGACAAGGATCCTATGACGAGTCAGACCAGGGGCATCGAGGGACGGCGTATCGGGTTTTTGGGCGGCGGCAGCATGGCCGGCGCGCTGATCCGAGGCCTTCTGCTGTCGGCGACGGTAACGCCAGAGCAAATTCGAGCGAGCGACGTCAAGCCAGAGCGGCTCGCCGAGCTCGAACGTACGTACAAAATCGAAACGACCAGTGACAACGAAGCGCTCGTGCGCTGGGCCGACGTGATCGTGCTCGCGGTCAAACCTCAGATCGTCGACCGTGTTCTTGGGGCCATCGCGAGCGGATTGAACGAAGGCGACTTGGTCATTTCGATCGCGGCAGGCGTGCCGATCGAAGCCATCGAAGCTCGCCTGCCCGAGCGAGCGCGCGTGATTCGATCGATGCCGAACACCGCTGCCATCGCGCTCGCAGGCGCCACGGCGATCGCGCCTGGGTCGCACGCGACGCACGACGACGTCGACGTTGCGCGAGCTCTCTTCGATGCGGTCGGACGCTGCGTCGTGCTCGACGAAACGCTGCTCGATGCCGTCACGGGGCTGAGCGGGAGCGGACCGGCGTACATCATGCTGATGATCGAGGCGCTGGCCGACGGAGGAGTCAAAGTCGGATTGGGTCGGGACACGGCGATGCTACTTGCAGCACAAACGGTTTACGGCGCCGCCAAACTCCAGCTCGAAACGGGCGAGCATCCCGGTCGATTGAAAGACATGGTCACGAGCCCTGGGGGCACGGCCATTGCGGGTCTGCACACGCTCGAAGCTGGAGGATTACGAAAAACGCTCATCGACGCGGTGGAAGCAGCGACGAACCGTTCTGCCGAGCTCGGTGAACAAATGGCCAAGAAGCTGCGTAAATCCTGATTTTGTTTTCGGGGGCTCATCGGTGAAGCTTTTTGCGATCAGCGACCTTCACGTCGGTTTCCCGGACAATCGCCGCGCGCTCGATTCGATAAAGCCGCGTCCCGACGACTGGCTCATCGTCGGTGGGGATCTTGGCGAAAACCTCGACCATGTCAAATGCGTGGTCGACTCGCTTGGGCCGAAGTTCGCGAAATTGATTTGGGTGCCGGGAAATCACGAATTGTGGGTGGATCCGCGAGCGCCAGCGAGCGAACCGCGAGGCGAAGCGCGTTATCGGATGTACGTCGATTATTGCCAGCGCTCGGGCGTGCTGTGCCCCGAGGATCCGTACGTCGAATGGTCGGGCGAAGGTGGCCCGCATTTGCTCGTGCCGATGTTTTTGCTTTACGATTATTCCTTTCGCCCTGATCACATTCCCGTGGAAAACGCAGTCGATTGGGCGGCCGAAGACGGAATCGTCGCGGGCGATGAAATCATGCTCGACCCAACGCCGCATGCGAGCCGATCGGCATGGTGTCACCAGCGCGTGGCCTTGACGGAAAAACGTTTGTCCGAGGCTATCGACATGCCCAAGGTGCTCATCAATCATTTTCCTTTGCGACAAGACATCGTGCTCTTGCCGCGCGTGCCGCGCTTTTTGCCTTGGTGCGGAACGAGGCGCACAGCAGATTGGCACACGCGGTACCGCGCGAGCACGGTCGTGCACGGGCATTTGCACGTGCGAAGAACGTGTCATGTCGATGGAGTTCGTTTCGTGGACGTATCGTTCGGCTATCCACGCGAACGACGCGCGGATCGGCCGGTCGACGATTACGTGCGACAAATATTGCCCATTCCGGAGACACAATGACGCTGCTGTCGCTCCCCTCGAACGTCGCGCACTTGTGGTACGTCGATCCGGACGCCATTGAAGATTGGTACCTTCTTGCCGCGTATCACAGCGTCATGTCGCCGGACGAAGCGCAGCAGCAGGCGCGTTATCGTTTTCCCGCGGGTCGCAAGGAATACCTGGTGACGCGAGCGCTCGTGCGCAGTGTGCTCAGCGCTTATGCTCCCGTACTTCCGCGTGATTGGGTGTTCGTGCGGAACCAGCACGGCCGTCCCGAAATTGCAGGCCCTTCCGGAGCACCTCGATTACGTTTCAATTTATCGAATACGCGAGGCATGATCGTGTGTTTGGTTGCGCGGGATCGGGAGGTCGGCGTCGATGTGGAAGACATTCACCGACGTGGGGAAACCGTGGCGGTTGCCGATCGGTTCTTTTCGCCATTCGAGGCGGCCGCGCTGAATCGGCAGCCGCCCTCTCGCCAGCGCGATCGATTTTTCGATTATTGGACGCTGAAGGAAGCCTACATCAAAGCGCGCGGCATGGGGCTGGCCATTCCACTGGACCATTTTTCATATCATTTGGAAAATCCCGAGGCGATTCGGATATCATTCGCGCCAGAGCTGCCCGATAACCCCGACCGCTGGCAATTTTCGCTCACGACGCTCGGAGGACGGCATCGCATTGCAACGGCGATCGAACGACGGTCCGGGGAAGCACCGATATGCATTGAGATGTTGCGCACGGTGCCTTTCGAGCGGTGAGCGATCTCAAATATTCCGCGGGCCTCGATTCGACGACGGAACCGGTGGAACGACGCGCGACGATGGCGGTGCGGGAGGATTGGACGGCGGTGCGGGAGGAATCGAGCGATACGAGGGCGGCGCGGGCGGCACGCTTGGATAACCGCGACTGGACGGAGGCGCGCCGGGAATGACGCGTGCCGACGGCGGCGGAAGCGTAATCCCTCGCGTCGATCCGGGCCCCACCGCAAGCGCTTGGTTTTGTTCGACCGCCCGTTTGGCTTCCAGACGCGTCGCTTCGAGCACGTCGAAATAGCCAAAAATCTCACCTTCGATTTCGCGAGGCATTCCAAGCGTACGGGCAACCTCGGAAAGAACCGCATTGCGCAATTCGTTCAACGTGCGAATCGTGTCGGCATGCAGCGACATGGCATGCTTTCGCGTGGTTGCATTGATTTCCGCACGTTGCATCAGAACCTTTGCAATCTGCTCACCTGCGCCGACGAATCCCGCCGCCCAATCGAATAACGTGCCTCCACCTGCAACGGGTATTCGCATGAGGTCTTCGATGAGGTTGACCATGCTCTCCTTGCGAAGAGCAACGGTCGCCGCCTGATCGGCATACGGGTCACGAAGCCGGTCGGGATCAGGAATGAATGCTGCACGAATTCGTCGAGCCGCTTCGACGATCCCCGATTCAATGCCCGGAATACGCAAATACGCCTCGGTGATGTGCCACATGCCAAGACCGAATGAATCATGCTCGGCATTGCGCACAGCCAATTCCTCGGCATATGCCCTTCCCCCCGTAAGCGGCGGCGGAAGCGCATTGATGGCTTGACGCTGCTGTTCGAGTATCCGCTCGTGCGCCTTGCCAGCCTGCGTCCGAAAAAGCGCCCCACGACGCACGGTGAGCAAGTCTTCGAGACCAAGCCGAAGGTCGGTGAGGTTCAACAGCGCGTACGTCTGCATCGGAACGTGACAGACTAACTGCGATTTTTCAACAAAGCAAGCTTTGCTTGCTCGAGGATACGAACCCGCGAGGCCATTCGCCCGTTTTCAGGTGCCGCGCTCCGCGATTCGACGACGAATTTCATCCACGAACGCGTCCGGGTCATCCACCGAAACGTAAAGCGATTCGACATTCATGCGCCGAACGAGCCACATGGGGACGCGAGGCGAAAGACGTAGCCCCACGACATTCGAATACGACCCCACCACGGCAATCGAATCGATCAGGTTGGTGCGCCATCCGAGACCAGCGATGATGGGCCACTTCTCCCTTTCCACCGAAGTGATCTTGTCGAGAGGAACACGCTCGTCGAAGAGAAAGCCAAACCGGACGTGAAGCGTATCGCCTTCGATTTCCACGTACGAACGATCCTCCGTGCCCCCGAAGAGCCACAGAAGCGGTTTCAACCAATTGCTGCGATGAATTGACGTGCGCATGACGCGCCATCATGCGCACGAATGGCGCTTTCGCAAGCAAAATTCGTCAGCGGGCAACGACGACCGCCGTGGTCGGACCATTGACGGACGCTCCCGCCCCGACCGCACCTTGCCAGCCGAGTGGCACCGGCGGATCACTCCAGCGAAATACGATTTCCGCGTCGATCGGGGACAGGTTCACACACCCTGCGCTCGTAGGTTCGCCAAAACGTTCGTGCCAATAAGCTGCGTGCAACGCAAACGGCGCATTGAAGTATTGCGTGTGCGGAACATCGGCAATCCAAAAGGATCGGTTTTCACCCATTTCAGGTGACATCGTCGCGGCGCGGTCCTTGAACGTGATGTTGTACGTTCCAAGCGGCGTGGTGCTCGCCTTGACCGGATCGATACCTGCAACCGGAACACCTCCGGCGCCCGGAGAAATGAGCGTCGCGTAGACCGGCTTCGAGCCTTCATAGGCCACCAGCGTGCCCTGCGTAATGCGCACGATGATCCACTTCTGCCCTTCACGTACGCCAAATGGTAATTTCGTTCGAGCCTCGACGACGGTCGCATCTTCTTCCGCGACCCAAACGACATCCGCCCCTTCCCGCTCTTTGGTTTCGAGATACTTCGTTCCTTCGACGTCGATGCTTTGTCCCGTGAGGCGAGCATGTGATCGAGCCGGAAACGAAATGCCCATGGATTCGACCGCGCCCGTGCTGAGCTTGCGCCACTTCATACGCGGGCGCTTGCGAAACCATGCAATGGGAAGCGTCTCGTCACCTTCGAGCCAAATACCTCGAAAAGAGCTTGGTCGGAAGGGACGAACGCGATCCGCTGGAACGACGGTCAAGTCGACGCTGAGCAAATACGTGCGACCATCGGCCTCGAATGCTTTGGTATACGAAAGCATCGATCCGCGAGGAATTTTTTGCCTCACGAGCCCAAAACGACCTGGGCGAATCATTTGCCCACCTTCGAGAAATGGTGGAATGGGATCGGTGGGTGGGATGGGCTCGTTCACGGCCAAGTCTTCGTGCGATGCAAGAAATGGCGACAACTTTTCGAATTTGCCCGCAGGCCCGAAGACATGCTCGTAACGCGTAATCTCGGATCGCGTCGGGATTCGATTGTACATCGGGGCGCCATTGGAAATGGCATAACGATACGGAAAAGGTCCCTCGCGCGGGGCCGTCGCCGCCATTGCAACGGTGTGCTCGGATGAAGGCGCGAGCGAGACGAAAGAATCATTGCAGACATACCCGCGAGGTTCGATTGCAAAATACCCACCAGCACAATCGGCTCCTGGAACGACAGCGGCTTGTCGAAGCGCAACCGACTCGCCAACGCGAATGTACCCGATGTACCTGCCCGTTTGTTTGTTGGGTAATTGCAATATCGGTGGAATGCCGCGAATCGCATGAAGCCGCGGCGCCGAAGGAGCCGGAGGAGCAGGTTCTGCTTCGGCAGGAGGTGGTTCGGGCGACGCCGGTACGACATGCGGCAATGAAGTCGCGACGGCCGATGAATTCGGTAATGCGGCGGCCGCCGAGTTTTGCACGCGGGGAGCAGGGATCGGTGCGGGAATCGATGGCGGCGCGGGGGTTTCGGCTACGCGCGCAGCGACTCCACAGGCACCCGAAAAGACAAGCAATGAGATGACGGCCCCGGCGCGCATGGCCCGTCCGAAGGTCAGCTCGACCCGAGCATCCAAATCGTGCCATCACGACAGGCGACGACGAGCTTGCGATCCCCGGCCGGCTGCAAGCCAATGGGATTGTTGCAAAGCCGCTCGCTCGTAATGGCAACCGTACCGTCGGGCCGCACGATGCCAACTCGTCCACTGTGTCGCACGAATGCCACGTGCCCCGCTTCGTCCACGACGACCGGAGGACTCGGACGCGCATCGCCTGTACCAAAAAACGCGGCCGGTATCTGGTCCGTGGAACCCTTGTCGAGAATCGCTCGCATTTTCTCGTTTCCGGCTGAATCAACGCCGAACAGCAAGCCGGATGCAAATGTCACAATGGTGAAACCCCGCGGATGCAAAGCGACTGGTTCGTCGAAGGAACCAAGACCGACATCGCCAATGCGCGTATGGGTCAACCCCGTAGGTACGTCGAGACCAACCAAACTTTTACCACCAACGATTGCCAATAGAGTGCGCTTGCCCTCGAGCACCGCACCTCGACGCACAGGTCCGCCAAACGTGCCAATGCGACGCGGTGCATTCGGCGGACGAAATACGTACACGGCACCTGAATCCGTGGTCGCGAGCGCACCATCCGGTCCGTCGAGGAGCCCACCCACCGCACGCTCGGGCATCGTCGCTCGCGCTCGCACCGCACCCGATGCGTCGAGCTCCACGAAGGCTCGACCGCCGAACACGACGCTTCCATCGGAACGCGCAAGCGGCGCTGCATCGAGATCGCGGCCGCGTAGCCCGAGAGGTGTCGCGAACTTGATGCGCCCTTCGCGGCTGATGCCAATCGCTGCACCGTTTGTCGTGACAACTACGACGGTCCCGTCGCTCGTGATGACGGGAGGCGCGACCGCGGAGGAAGCCCCGATGCGAATACGTGTGGTTTCCTTGCCATCGGCGCCAACGACGACGACCTCGGGAATGGTGAGCGCCGTCCAAACGCGCCCCGATTCGTCGACCACGGGTGGTACGTCGATGTTGCCCCCGAGATGCCTGCGCCAACGTTCGACCGCGGGAACGGGCAGTTTCGATGCGCTGCGACCAGAACGGCGTGCATTGATGCGTTCGCTTGGAGCATGTCCCCGTGGAGCGCCGACGATGATCGTGCGCGGCATGGATGCGTCGATGCCGTCGGCAAACGCATCACCAAGCGCGGCAGGCATGACGGTGCATGCGACAGCAGCGAGCGTGATCAGGGCGCATCGAGACGCTTGCATGAGCGAACACCTTCGTATCACGGGGACGCTCGCGACGCTGCGGGCAGCGTGAAAGCAACTTGGATCTCGGGCACCGCGAGCCCCCCCGGTGCCGACCAAGGACGACCTATCTGCCCATACGCCGTGATCGAATCACCGACCTTGGCCGCCGCTGCAGCACCGTGAACGAGCCGCACGCGGCATGATTCGCTGGTCTTTGAACAACCTTCTTTGGCGGGCACGTCGAGCAAGTAAATGGTCTGGTGGTTCTGGGTGCGTACTTCAGCAATTTGACCTGCAACGATCGCCGGGCGCCCTACATCACTGGTGGATGCGAGCGCCACGGTCGTGTACCCGACAGGTTTTTCTTTCTCGAACTCCTTGGCAGCAAGCTCGATGCGTTCGACGCGCTGCACGGAGATGGGCACGAGGCGCGGCGCCATGCCGGGCACCTTGGCGCGCACTTCGATGTTCGTCGCTCCAATCGACGATACGCTCATGCGTTGTGCAAACGCACCATCGGCGCCGATCTGGATCGGCCGGCCCGCGACGAGCACTTCAGCGCCCTTCATGGCCTGACCCGAAAGCACGAAGGTGTCGCTCTCGGTGACGACGCGCGGCCCTGGTGCATCGATACGCAATGGAACGATTCCGACGGCGACGTCGACCACGCCTTCCGTGCGCGCGCCATCGGGTGATTTCACGACATACGGGATGCGCTTGCGCAACGTTGCAGGTTCGTCGGATGAACCCGTGCAGTCTGCGGCGACGTCGATCGCATGCGCTTTGGGACCATCGGAAAGTTTGACGACGTTGCCCGCGATCGTGATCTCCGTACCCGCCACGGCTTCGATGGTGACGTGAATCGTGGGTTTGTCCGCGGTGAGCTTCGAGAGATCGGGGCGCAAGTGGTATCCCACGTGCACGGACACACCCACCGTTTCGTCTCGGCCGCGCGCCGGCCTGTCGAGTGACACGCTCAGGCGGTTTTCACCGAGCGCCAGCGGAGCGACGAGAGGTATTTGGGCGACATGCTTCGAGACGACCGCGCTCGAATCTCCGATCGACACCTTCGTTCCATCGGGACAACTCGCACACTCGATCTCGACCGCTTCATGCCCGTCCGGGGTGACGCGAACACGCGCAGACACTGGCGCGGGCGAACGCCAGAAGATCGCGAACGCAACCACGAACGCGAGCACAAACAGGGCACCAACGACGAAAGGAAGCGCCTTGCGACGCCGCTTCTGGGCTTCGGCGCGCGCTTGTTCCTCGCGCGAACGAACCGGCGGCAGAACGATTCGCTTACGAGCGAGTTTGTCTCGGTTGACCAGAAGCGCATCGGGATCCAGCCGCTCGGCACCGACGCGATTTGCCCGTCGCGGCTTCGCGGGTTGCGCAGGAACGATCGTAGCTCCGAGCTCGTGCGGCATCTCGCGCGGAGGACCTGGGTCGCGAACACGATTCGAACCGATGCCTGGCCCCGCCACGCCGAGCAGAGTCCCGTCGGGGGCTTTCGGCGGCGACGTCGGCGGTTTCCCTTCCCTCAACGCTGGCGGCACGACGCCACCGAGGATCGTGCGCTGCAATTGCGACGGTATCTTCACTGTCGTCGCATCATCGGACAGGCCGACGTTCGTGCGCTGTGCGCCACCCGATGCCGGACCAACGCCAGCTATTGCCGAATCCTCCGCGAGCGGCGCTGGAACGGGCGGAGCGGCTGCGCCCGGCGCAGCAACGCCGACCATCGTACGCCCGATGAGCAACCCTGACGCGTTTGCACCTGCCTCGATCGCGGGCAACAAGTGGCCACACGCAACGCACGCTGCGGCGCCCGGGTTTGCTTTCTTCCCGCACTCGGGGCAGTGCACCCGGCGCATACTACCGGCTTGCGCCACGTTTGGAAGAGCTTCCCCGCTCGAATGACGAGGTCGCTCCGTTCCCAATCTGCGCAATTGTTGGCCCATTCTTGACGCCCGCGCTATCCGCGCAGAGTGCTCGCAAAGCGCATCATCCCCTGCCTCGATGTCAAAGACGGCCGCGTCGTCAAGGGCGTCCAGTTCGTCGCCTTGCGTGACGCCGGCGACCCCGTCGAAGCAGCGCGTGGCTACGATGCGGCTGGCGCCGACGAGATCACGTTCCTCGACATCACCGCATCCCACGAACGCCGAGGCACGCTCCTCGACATCGTAAGAGCGACGGCGGACCAAGTCTTCGCGCCCCTCACCGTCGGCGGCGGCGTCAAAAGCGAACGCGACATCGAAGCCCTGCTCGATGCAGGCGCTGACAAGATCGCCATCAACACCGCCGCCGTCACCGACCCGTCGCTCGTCGAACGCGCCGCTCTTCGCTGGGGTAGCCAAGCCATCGTCGTCGCCATCGACGCCAAACGCACGGCAGCACAACCGTCGCCGCAGTGGAACGTCTTCACCCACGGAGGACGCACCGACACGGGCCTCGACGCGATCGCGTGGGCCAAACGCATCGTCGACCTCGGCGCAGGAGAAATCCTCCTGACGAGCATGGATCGCGATGGCACGCGTGCTGGCTACGACCTCGAGTTGACGCGCGCCGTCGCCGATTCCGTTGGTGTTCCCATCATCGCATCAGGTGGCGTGGGAACGCTCGAGCACATCTACGAGGGGCTTTCCGCAGGCGGCGCCGATGGCGCGCTCTGCGCTTCGATCTTTCACGACGGTACGTTCACCGTCGCCGACGCGAAATTCTACTTGGCCGAACGCGGGCTCACCGTACGACCCGCTCCGCGCACGCAGCACACGAGGGCAATGTCGTGAACCGATCACATGTCACCCTTCCGCAAATTCTTGTCGCCGCTTCGACTCGCCACGCAAGCATGGTGCCCGAGAGCGCGGGATATCTGGTGCTCGCGCTTTGTGATGCCATCGGCTGCTTGCCGCTCGCCGTGCCCGATGCATCCATCGAGCTTGCGGCCGATGGATCCGTCACCGTCACCGAACAAGGCAAGGTTTGTCCTGGCCCTGAAGCGGCGCGAGCGATGCGTGATCTCTTCGCCAGGCTGCTCGCGGTGACAACCGGTCCGACCCCGCGCCTCGCTGCGGTCGCGCGAACGCGTGACGTGTCGGCGGAAAAGGGCATCGACACGTTTGCGGCAGAGGTCGAAGCGGCGCTCGTTCCACTGAATCGAGCCGCAGGCAAACGAAGCTTGGGGCGTTTGGCGCGTGAAACACTTCGTGCAATCGAATCGGGCGCGCTTGCTCTCCATCTGCAAGCTCGCGCGGCTGCCAAGGAAGCGCCCGCAGCCGCCACCGCAGCCCTCGCACCGCTCTTGATTGCACCGACCGCTGCGGCAAAGCCCGCAATGACGTTGCCCGAGCCGGCTCCGATTGCGCCGCCCGAGCCGGCCCCGATCACGCCGCCGCCGTCCATGACCGCAGCGCCGTCCGAACTGAATCCCTTTTCGGACGTCACGCCGACGACCCCCGGCCTCGGTCTCGAAACGCTTGCCACCGAAGCGCACGTCGATTCCGGCGTCTTCGGCGCGACGCCCACGTACCGAGAAGGCGACTGCATTGCAGTCGAACCTGCCGACGCAAAAGCCATGAGCGAATCACCCGGATTCGACTCGACGAATACGAAGACGGTGTCGTGCGAACCCACGCAGCTCTCAGCGCGCGAAGTGCAAATCGAGCCTGCACAACGAACGCCCTCGTCCGATCCGACGATGCGCATCGTCTCGACGAAGCGTCGCGTGCGCCGCATCGAGACGCCTCGAAGTCCTGTCGAAATCACGCTGGCATCTGCGGGCGTCGAGCCCATTAGCGAACGCGCGGTGCTCACGCCTGCACCATCGTCCCCGGAAACCGCGGCGAATGCAGCGCAGGCGGCGCTCGACGCGGCTATGGCGGAATTCAATGATTGCCACGATGGCCAGACGCAATCGGCGCCCAAATACCATGAAACGCTCCCCGGATTGGCGCCCGTCTCGCCGGTCTCCACGGATGACGACGCCGAACCACTACAGAGTTTCGAATATCAGCTCGTGACGCCGTCCGCATTGCCGATGGCGGCAATGGCGAATGCGCCCATCGATATCGCTACATTCGAGGAAGGGGCGAACGAGCCCCAAGAAATCGTATTGTCTTCGCGCCTCTTGGTCACGGCGCCGCCGTCTCGCGTCGTCGATATGCCGAGCGAATCGGGAAGCAATGCACCCGAGCATTCACCCGCCGCATTCCAAGCGCTGGACGTACCGAGCGAAGAGCCTGGTCGAGTCGATGAGCTTCTCGGAACGTTTGGTCGACCGGAGGAGGGCGAAGATGAAATGCTCCGTAAAACCGCATCGAGTTTGAAGGAGCTTGCGGGGCTCGAACCGACGCCGTGCGCACCGTCGGTATCTCCGGCCATTCGAGTACCGGTCATGACTCATCGCGCGACGCCTGCATGGTTGCCCGAGGATCCCCGCAATGCAACGGCGCTCGAGCCAGCGCCGCTCGTGCGGGCATCGCGCAGCTTGCGTGCTCGATTGAGGATTCCATTTGCGCTTTTCATTGCGCTATTCGCAGGGTTTGCCGTCGTGCATTGGCGTCTTCCGGACGTCGTGATTCGCTGGATTCAACCGGCAGCAAAGCAGACGACGGACCAACCGGTGCACGCGACGGCAGAGCAAGAAGTGTATTTGGAGCCGTGAATCGGGCAACCGCCGGGGCAGGTGACCATGAAGCCATTGCCGGCGGCTGCGCAGGTGCCCGCAATGGGCGCGCCGCAGGGATCGCGAATGCACATGCACGAAGGCTGCATGCCGGCGCATGAAGCGGGGAGCGGCGCGCACGTGTAGGAATCGGGCGTATTGGGGACGTCGGCATTGGTCTTTTGGCAATACTCGGTGGCCGAATCGCAGAAGAAGTGGCCGCAACCGAATAGATTGGCCATGGGCGGCGTGCAGCCGCCCAAGTTCGACACGTCGAAGCCCTTCATGGCTGCGTCGCAATCATTGCTGTGCACGTTGCCGTCGCACGCACAAACGGGCGAATAGACGAGATCACAGGCTTCTGGACGCGGCTTGCAAACCCCTTGGCCATCGACGGCGCCGCAAATGTCGTCAGGGTAATCGCAATATTCGGTCTCGGCGCATGTGAGGCCCGCGATTCCGCCGCAAACCATACCGCCTCCAGCACCCGCGGAGCCGCCCGCGCCATTGCCCGCAGACCCGCCCGCGCCATTACCTCCTGCACCGCCTTCGCCTCCCATGCCGCTCGAACTGCTCGATGATGTGCCGGTCGACGAAGTGCCGCCGCCATCGACGCTGCCCGAGCACCCGCCAATCAACAACGAAACCGCTCCAACGAATGCCCAACGCTTCACATTGCAAGCCATGACGAACCTCCTAACCCATAGGTCAAGCCAGAGGCTGGATGGATAGCATGCTTTAGGCCATTTGTGGGGTCGCGGGGCTCAAAAGTGGTTGGCTTCTCGGCGGAGCAACATAGCCCGGGGAGTGGTTCGATTTTGCGGCGGTGCGGGGGGCCCCGCTGTTCGAGCCCGCGAAGCGGGCGAGTTCGGGGGGTACCGCGACGCCGCAAAATCGAACCCTCCCTGGGCGGGCCGACAAACCGAGATCAGGCGCGCTCGAAGAGACCCGCCGCGCCCATGCCGCCACCAATGCACATCGTCACGATGGCGTACTTGCCGCCACGACGACGCAATTCGTAAAGCGCCGTCGCCGTGAGCTTCGCGCCGGTGCAGCCGAGCGGATGACCAAGCGCAATGGCACCGCCATTGACGTTCAGCTTTTCGTCGGCCATCCCAAGCTCGCGCTTGCAATACACCGATTGCGACGCAAACGCCTCGTTCATCTCGATGATGTCGACCTGATCCAGCTTCAGACCGCTCCGCGCCAGCAATTTGCGCACCGCAGGCACAGGACCAATGCCCATGATGGCCGGATCGACACCCGCCGTCACGAACATGCGCAAATACCCGAGCGGCTTTACACCAAGCTTGTCAGCCTTCTCCTTGGACATGACGAGCGCTGCGGCGGCGCCATCGGAGAGCGGCGAGCTATTGCCTGCCGTCACCGATCCCGTCGCCGAAAACGCGGGCTTCAACGACGAAAGGCCCTCGAGCGTCGTGTCGCCACGCGGAAGCTCGTCACGCGCAAAGTCGAACGTGATGCGATCGTTCTTGGAAAAACGCACACCCTTGACGGGCACGATTTCATCCTTGAACTTCCCGGCCTCGATGGCCGCCACGGCCTTCTTTTGGCTCGCGAGCGCAAATGCATCTTGATCGGCGCGCGAAACCTCGAACTTCTTTGCGACATTTTCCGCCGTGATGCCCATCGGCGTGTACACCGACGGGAATCGATGCATTGCTTCCGGCGACGCAGAGAGCTTGTTTCCGGTCATGGGGACCATCGACATGCTCTCCACGCCACCCGCGACGAAGATATCGCCATACCCCGCAGCAATGCTCGATGCAGCAAGCGCAATGGCTTGCAGACCGCTCGAGCAAAACCGATTGATGGTCATGGCTGAAACTTCTTGCGGCAGGCCGCCGAGCATGCCCGCAACACGCGCCACGTTGAGCCCCTGCTCGCCTTCCGGCATGGCACAGCCGAGAATGACGTCGTCCACGTCGCTCGGTTTGACCTGAGGCACGCGCGCCAAAAGGCCCGCAATGACCTCGCCCGCCAGCTCATCGGGGCGCTTCTGAGCGAGCGCCCCCTTGTGCGCTCGGCCCACGGCCGAACGAACCGCCTCTACAATCACGATGTCCGCCATGGTCGTCACCTAGTTCCGCAGGGGTTTGTTGGTCATCAAAATGGATTGCATGCGCGCTTGGCTCTTTTCTTCGCCGCACAAGCTGACGAATGCTTCACGCTCGAGCGCCAGGATCTCGTCTTCCGTCACCTCGCGCGATGCGCCACCCGCTCCACCGCAAAGCACGTTCGCCAGTTTCCCAGCAATCTTCGCGTCGTGTTCGGTCGCATGACCCGCCGCGACGAGCGTATCGACCATCATTGCGAGCGTCGCAATGCCGCTTTCGCCCGGCAGCTTGTACGCGCGCGGCGCCGGCGGATGATAGCCGGACGCTGCCAATCCCAATACGCGCCCCTTCGCCTCTGTCAAGAGCCGCGCCTTGTCGAACGACACGCCATCGGTGCGACGGAAATAGCCGAGCGCCTTCGCTTCATCGGCGCTCGTGGCAACCTTCGCCAATGCAATGTTCTTGAAGACCTGCGTGACGATTTCCAGCGTGTTGATGCTCGCACCCTCCGGAATTCCTTCGAATGCGCGCCACAACATGTTCAACGTGCCCGCGCCGCCCGGAATGAGGCCCACGCCGACTTCGACGAGACCCGAATACGTCTCGGCCGCCGCTTGCACGGACGCCGTGCCAAAACAAAGCTCGAGCCCTCCGCCGAGCGTCATGCCCCACGGAGCTGCAACGACCGGCACACGCGCATACTTCATGCGCTGCGTCGCGTATTGGTATTCCCGGACGAGCTTCGAGATGGATTCCCAATCCTTGTTCGACGCCGCCATGACGATGAGGAACAAATTGGCACCGACGCAGAAATGGTCGCCGTCATTGTAGAGCACCATTCCCTTGAAGTCCTGCTCGGCCCTCTCGGTCGCCTTGGAAATCATCGAAATGACGTCCGGATCGATGCTGTTCGCTTTGGTCTTGAAGGTCAAACCAAGCACGCCATCGCCGAGGTCCCACGCTTCGGCGCCGTCGTTCTTCAAGACCGGCGCTTCGCCACGCTTGAGAATCGTAAACGACGCGTTGCGCGGATCCATCACGCGCGGCACGTACTTGCCCTGCAGCAAGTCGTACACTTCGCCGGCGCGATAAAACGACGTCGCCCCGGAGGCGCGCATTTTCTCGATCGATTCGGGCAGCTTGATTCCATCCGCCTTCATGCGATCGTACGTGGCGACGAACCCGAGCGCATCCCAAACCTCGAAAGGCCCGAGCTCCCAGTTGTAGCCCCACTTCATCGCGTCGTCGACCGCCGTCACGCTGTCGGCGATTTCGCCAATGCGACGAGCCGAATAAGCAAGCGATCGCGCCGTCACTTTCCATGCAAAAGCGCCTGCTTTGCCTTGATCCGCAGCAAGCTTTTGCACGCGCTCGACGGGCGAACCAATCTTCTCGATCGACTTGATCGCCTTCTTGATCCCTTCGTCTCCACCCTTCGGACGATATTCGAGCGTCTTCGGATCGAGCGTCGCAATGCCCTCTTTGGTCTTCTTGTAGAATCCACCCTTGGTTTTGTCGCCCAAGAGCTTCTTGTCGAGCATGCCGCGAATGAACGTCGGGACCTTGAATACGTCGCGATCCTCGTCATCCACGAGCGACGCATGACAATTTTCCGCCACGTGCACGAACGTGTCGACGCCGACGAGATCCGCCGTCCGGAAGCTGGCGCTCTTCGGGTGCGCCATCGCAGGCCCCGTGATGGAATCGACGTCTTCGGGCTCGAGACCCATTTCCACCATCGCGTGAATCGTCGCGAGCATGGCGTGCACGCCAATACGATTGCCCACGAAGTTCGGCGTGTCTTTTCCGACGACGATACCTTTGCCAAGGACGTCTTCGCCAAACCGCACGACCCTATCGAACACCGCCGGGTCCGTATCCGGTCCCGCCACGAGCTCGAGGAGCTTCATGTAACGAACAGGATTGAAGAAGTGCATGACGAGGAAGTTCTTGCGGAACGCCTCGCTGCGCCCTTCCATCATCTCGGCAATGCGCAGACCCGACGTGTTGGAAGCGACGATGGCATCGCTTTTGACGATTTTTTCGAGGCGCGTGAAGAGACTTCGTTTTGGTTCGAGCTTTTCGATGATGGCTTCGATGACGAGGTCGCAATCGCTTGCTCGTTCGAGGTCGTCCTCGACGTTGCCGACGGACACGAGTTTGGCGAAGGACGGGTGGAAAAACGCGGCCGGTTTTGCCTTGAGCGCTTTGTCGAGCCCTCCTTGAGCCCACGCGTTACGCGCGGCGCGGTCGGACTTTTGGGCGTCGCCGAGGTTCGGCGGGACCATATCGAGCAACAGCACGGAAATGCCGGCGTTCGCAAGGTGAGCGGCGATTCCGCTGCCCATGACCCCTGCGCCGATGACGGCTGCACGGTGGATTGGTTTCATCTCCAGAAGACTCCCTGGTTCGTTGAACGGACGAACGGGTACCGCGAAGAGCGGCTCGTGTCCACTTACAAATTGAAACCAGGCCAGATCCGCGCGCTCGCTACGCGCGCGTGCGCACCTTCTTCACGAGCGTGACGACCGCGAGCGTGAGCGCTCCGGCGACCATGCCTATCGCGGCCGCCACCGATGCTTCGAGCAGCGATGAAAGCACCGCGCCGCCCGTCGTGACGCTCCAGGAAACATCCGTCGCTTCGAGCCACTTGTGAAGCGGGCCGATGGCATGCACGACAATGCCTCCGCCAACCAGAAACATGGCCGCTGTGCCGGCAATCGACAAGAACCGCATGAGGCGCGGGGCAAAACCGAGCAGCGCGCTGCCGAGCGCTCGTTGCATACGCGCCGAAGCACTCGCACCCGTACGCGCCTGCAGCCAAAGTCCCGCGTCGTCGAGCTTCACGATGGCCCCGACGAGCCCATAAACGCCTACGGTCATGGCAATCGAAATCGCGACGAGCACGAGCGATTGCTTGAGCAATGGCTCTTCGGACACGGTGCCCAACGAAATGACGATGATCTCTGCGGAAAGAATGAAATCGGTCCGTACGGCGCCCTTGATCTTGGTCTTTTCGTGCTCGACCATATCGACCGCGGGATTCGCGACCGCCGCCACGAGCTCGGCATGCTCCTTGGAATCCTCGGCCTCGTGATCACCAAGAAATCGATGCGCTACCTTTTCGAATCCCTCATAACACAGAAAAACACCGCCAATCATCAAGAGCGGCAAGATGAGGAAGTGTGCGACAACGCTGATCAAAAGGGCGCCGGGGACCAAAATCGCCTTGTTGACCATCGACCCCTTCGCAACGGCCCACACGACGGGGATCTCGCGACTCGGATCGACCCCCGTGACTTGCTGCGCGTTGAGGGCGAGGTCGTCGCCAAGAACTCCCGCCGTCTTTTTGGCGGCGACTTTGCTCATGACGGCAACGTCGTCGAGCAACGTTGCAATGTCGTCGATCAGGGCAAGGAGACTACCTGCAGGCATGACGGGTGTACGCTAGAGCAGCAAAAGGTTGGTTACAAGGCCGTTCGCGGATTCGATGACCCATTGTGCATTCAGTGCGGTCTCAATGACCCGCGGCTGCGTGCACGCGAACGAGCGTCTCCGTAGCACGCGCTCTGCTCCTCTGCCCGTCCCTTTCGAAGCGCACGAACAAATCCCCAAGCGCCTCGGCCTCCTCCGCGTCGTGTGTGACGACGACCGCCGATAGCTTTCGCTTGTCGAGCACTTCGCGCAAGTATCGTTGAATCTCCAGCCTGGATGCTCGATCGAGCGCCGACAGTGGTTCGTCGAGCAGCAGCAATTCCGGACGCGCCACGAGCGCTCGAGCCAAAGCGACTCGCTGCCGTTCGCCTCCGGAGAGCGACGAAACTCGTGAATGCTTCATTTTGGACAAACCAAGCTCCGAAAGCGTAGCGTCGACCTCCGGCCCCGGCTTTTTCCGCTCGGCTCGATCCAATCCAAACGTGACGTTTCCAAGGACGTCGAGGTGCGGGAAGAGGCCTTGATCTTGCGGCACATACCCCAACTTTCGCGCTTCCGCTCGGACGAAGGCACGCTGCTCGGCATGAAACAAGGCCGCCCCCCGAGCCCGTAAGACGCCTCGTTCAGGTTTGACAAACCCCGCAATGGCCCGGAGCGTCAGGGTTTTCCCAGCTCCCGAAGGTCCAAACAAAACGGCAACGCCTCGGTCGAGAACGAATCGCACGTCGACTTCGAGCCCGTCCGCAGGTCGCCCCACACGAAGCGCAAAGTCGACATCGAGCACTGGATCGACTCGTTCGTCCATCATACGGATGCGTCCCTTGGACCGAGACGTCCCGCCATGAGCACGACCGTGACCGAAATCAATGTCAATATGGCCACGTAAAACCCAGCTCGCGCCTCGTCACCTTCCTGGAGCGCGGCGAATATCTCGAGCGACATCGTATTGGTTCGTCCACGAATGTGCCCGGCAAGCATCAACGTCGCACCAAATTCACCAATCGCGCGGGAAAATGCAAGAACCACCGCCGCGACAATCCCGCGCCACGACAGAGGCAACGTCACCCGGAAGAGCACTTCCCACGGGCCAAGGCCGAGCGAACGAGCGACATCCTCGAGCGACTTCGGCACGGCTTCGATCGATGGCTGCGCAGTCTTGACCAAGATCGGCAATGCCACGACGGCCGCTGCCAAGACGGCTCCCGCGGATGTGAACACGAAACGAAGCCCGAAAAGCTCTTCGAAGAGCCGCCCCCCGACGCCATGACGTCCGAACACGAGCACCAAAAAATAACCGATCACCGAAGGAGGAAGCACGAGCGGCAGAAGCAAAACGGCATCGACGAAGGGGCGTCCGGGATATCGATGCCTAGCCTGGAGCAGCGCGAGCCCGAGTCCCGCGGGCGCTACGAAAAGGAGCGCCGTCGCCGCCACTCGAAGCGAAAGTGCGATAGGAAACGGCTCGGGAACGTCCACCGCGCCGATGTTACGACGTCTCTGGCAGTTCGCCATGAGAACTTCGATCGCAACATTCTTGGCAGCACAGTCGATGCTCGATCATACTGCACGCATGCGCTCCGGTACCGCACTATTGGCCAGCATCCTTCCCGTGGCACTGCTCTTCGGCTGCTCGTCGAGCACCGAGTCCACTTCCAAGCCGAAGACGGCAAACGCTGCGAAACCCGAAAGCATCGCGCAGCCGGAACCGCAAACGCCCCCGGACAAACTCGAACGCTCCGCGCTGAAGACCGTGCTTCCGAGCGGACTTCCGTGGATCCTGCGGCGCGTGTGGCCGGAAGAAGTCGTGCGCGAGGGCAAGTTCATCGGATGGCGGCTCGTGGCGATTCCTGAAGAGTGGCTGGGGCTCGACGTGCGACCGGATGACATCGTGACGCGCGTCAACGGCAAAACGATCGAGACGCCCGAGCAGCTTTGGGATGCGTGGACATCGCTCGCGACGGCGACCGAGCTGCGCGTCACGTACGAGCGCATGGGCGCGACGAAGGAGTTCGTCCTGCCGATTGCGGGCGAACCGGCTCCCGAGCTTTTGGCGTCGCTCACGAATCCGTCCCCGCCTCCGCGCAAGGCGTCGGCCAAACGCGGAACGATCGTCATTGAAAGCCGCGACCCCACAGGTGATCCGAATCGGGATTGAGGCGGCTGCGATCGCCATCGTCAAAACGCATTTCAACGATTTCCAGATCGCGCCTCAGGGCGATTCGCGGTTGTCATGTCGGAGAAATGCGGACACCCTTCGACGACAGTGCCTGTAACCTTTCGACTCGTTTACCGTTTTCGTCGCATGCTCGAACCGTCTCGCCCGACCCGCTCTGGTAAAGCCTCGGAAAATATGCATTTTCGCCTCGTTCTCGCCCTGCCCGTGCTTCTCTTGACGGCCTGCCAAGACGATCCGCCGCCCTTGCCTCCCACGACAATGCAACCGCTTTCCGCCGCGCCGCTCGACGTGGCAAGTGCGGCACCTTCGGCATCGGTCGCTCCTTTGGTGTCCGCTGAACCGGCGCCGATTGCATCCGCGGCACCTTCGGCATCGACTGCGCCGAGTGCGTTGCCCACTGCAGAAAAGAAAAGCGCAGCACCGAGCGCCACGGCGAAAGCCGAACCTGCTCCGAAGAAAGACCCCGTCAAAGAACCCGCAGAACCTGCACCGGCGGCGCCGTCGGCATCGGCCATTGCATCCGTCGCGCCGCCTACCGCAGCGCCCAGTCCGGCCGACCTGGTGGCAGCACAAATCGATTCGGTTTTTCTCGACAAGAAAACGTTTTCGGCAAAATTCAAACAAGAACATACGCAAAAAGTCGCCGGCGTGACGAAAAAATCCTCGGGCGTTTTTTTCTTCGAACGTCCGAACAAGATGTCATTCCGTTATGATGCTCCAAGCACCAATCGTATCGTTTCCGACGGGACGACGCTGAAAGTGTACATTGGCGACGACAAACAGATGTTCGTCCAACCCGTGGACAAGACGGAATATCCTGGCGCATTTGCCTTCCTGATGGGCAAGGGCCTCGCGCCGTCGTTCAACTTTGGATTCAACGACAAGGCGAAATTCGATGGCGGACCGGTTCTTTTGGGCAAACCGCGACAACCTACGCCGCATTATGATTCGGTGCTCTTCTACGTCGACAAAACCCTCTTGGAAAAGAAAGATCCCGGCGTGATACGGCGCATCCTCCTCATCGACGCCCAAGGCAATCGAAATCGCTTCGACCTCGAAGGAGCCACGCAGCCCGAAAAGATCGATCCGGCCGAATTCACGTTCACGCCTCCGCCTGGTACGAACATCACCCAGAACTGAACCGCCGTGCCCCTCGACGCCCTCTGGCCATCCTTTCCGACAAACCGCATCCTGCAGCAGGATGCGGACATCATTGCGGTCGACAAGCCTCCGTTTCTCCCGACGCACGCGCCCGAACGAAGCGACGACGTCTTCCGTCGTCTGTCGGAGTATTTCACGATTGAAACGAAATCCGTCGGCTACCTCGGCGTCCACCAGCGGCTCGAACGCGACGTCTCCGGCGTGCTCGTTTTTACCAAGCGACGCGAAGCAAACCGCAGCGTTGCCGAACAAATGGAACGTCGTCGCGTCAAGCGGACGTACCATGCCATCGTATCCGGCACGCCGGGTATGCCCGGCCGCGGCAAACCTCCCGAATACGGCACGCTTCGTCACCGGCTCGTTTCCGTTTCCGGCACGCACCGCGTTCTTCCTTCGACCGCGCGCGAGGGCGAGCTTTCCACGATATCGTTTCGCGTGCTCGAACGGATTGGCAACCGCACGCTGCTCGCGCTTTCGCCCGAGCCTGGCTGCATCGTCGATTTGCCCGCGCAGCTCGGAGCGGAAGGCGCGCCGCTAGCCGGCGACATCGAACGAGGCGGCGAGCCTGCTCATCGTCTGGGCCTGCACCTTGCCGAGCTCGTCATGGTGCATCCGCAACATGGTAAGCCTGTCGAGCTGCGTGCGCCATTGCCGGCGTTTTTCCGAGATTGGCTGGATGCCAAAGACCCGCTCGGCAATGCCGAAATCATCGAACGACGCCTCCGCGAAGCAGCCGAACGACGCATCGGCATCGCGCGTCTCGAAGGCACCGATTGTTTTCGTTTGGCCAATGCCGAAGCCGACGGCGTCCCAGGCGTCACCGTCGATCGTTATGGTGACTTTCTCGTCGTATCGCTCTACGACGAACCTGCCATCGCCGCGCGCGAACACGTTTTCGATGCGGCGTTGGCGCTCGGCGCAGCCGGCGTCTACGTCAAAAACCGCCCGCGTCATGCAAGTCGAATCGTCGATGCGCATCGTGAAGAGTTTGCTCCGAAGACGCCCGTTCGAGGCGAAGCGGCGCCCGAGCCAATGATCGTTCACGAGCTTGGTGTGCCCTTCGAAGTGCACCTTGGGGAAGGTTTGTCCACGGGCATTTTCCTCGACCAGCGGGAAAACCGGCGGCGCGTGCGCGAAATGGCAAAAGGTTTGTCGGTTGCCAATTTGTTTGCATACACTGGCGCGTTTTCCGTGGCAGCCGCTGCGGGCGGGGCCAAGTCGACGCTCACGGTGGACGTATCCCGCGGCGTGCTCGAATGGGCCAAGCGGAACCTCGATCGAATTGGCGCAGACCCGGCGAAACACGCGGTGCTCGAAGCGGACGTCATGAAATGGCTCGGGCATGGAGCGAAAAAGGATGGACCGTTCGACCTGGTCATTCTGGACCCGCCGAGTTTCGCCACGACGAAACAGAGCCGATTTTCCGCGGAGAGTGATTACAAGAAACTTGCAGCCATGGCCATGCGCGTGCTTTCGCCCGGAGGTAAGCTTCTGGCCTGCACGAACCACAAGGGCATTGGTCATGGGAAATTTCGCCGAGCTTTGCAGGATGCTGCGCGTGAAGCCGGCCGCAACATTGCTCAAATGAAACCTTGGCCCGATCCGGAAGACGTGCCGGCCGAGCCCGGAAAAGAAGCACAGTTGAAATCGGTATTCGTCGTCCTGGATGGAGCATCTCGCCGCTGAGTACCAAGGAACAAGGGAGGATCATCATGGCCCGACATCTTCTGTTCACCATCTCCTCGTACGGGTACCTGGAGCCGGCATTTCTCGATGCAGGAGCGTTCGATCGCGGTCAGATCGTGCACAAGACGTTCCCCGACGGCGAGCGGTATCTGCGCGTTGCGGACGATCCCTGGGGCCGCGACGTCGTTTTGCTCGGCGGCACGCCCAGCGACCTCGATTGGCTCGAGCTGTACGACTTGGGGTATGCCATCAGTCGCGGTGGAGCTCGGTCGTTATCCATCGTCATGCCCTATTTTGGTTATGCCACGATGGAGCGCGCGGTATTGCCCGGCGAAGTCGTCACGGCGAAAACGCGCGCGCGCCTCGTATCGGCCATTCCGCCGTGTGAAGGTGGAACGCGCGTGTATCTTTTCGATTTGCACACGGATGGCATTCCGTTCTACTTCGGCGATAGCCACGTCACGCACCATTTGTATGGCGCACCCATCGTCACCGACACCCTTCGCAAAGTCATGAATGGTCGTGATTACATTCTTGGAGCAACCGATGCGGGACGGGCCAAGTGGGTGCAAAGTCTTGCGCGGGACCTCGATGTCGAGCCGGCCTTCGTGTACAAAAAACGCGATCCCGAATCGGGCAAACTTGCCATCACGGGTGTCAATGCCGATGTCCGAGGCCGTGAAGTGGTGATTTACGACGACATGATCCGCACCGGTTCCTCGCTGATCCAAGCTGCCATGGCATACACCCATGCAGGCGCTCGCAAGTGCCACGCCATTGCCAGTCACCTCATTTTGCCACCAGGCGCGCTCGACAAATTGCGAGCGACCGGTTTGTTCGAGCACATTCTGGGGACGAATTCGCATCCAGGAAGCCAACAACTTGGCGATGTTCCAGGCGCCATCGCGTCGGTCGCGCCCGTGTTCGTCAAAGCGATTGACAGGACGCATCGAGTTTGAATCGGATGCTCGGGATTTGCACGCAATTCGCTCCTCACCCCTAACTGAACCCGTGTTGCACCCCCGCGCGGGGTTGAAACCCCGCGCTACACGATAAAAAGTCCCTCACTACCGTTCGGGACTGGCGTTGTGCGATTTCGGATCATTATCGAGAACCCCCAACGATTTCGCAGCAGACACCACTTCTCACGATGCAGCATGACGCTAGTCCGAGCGCGGTAGCGCGAGGACTTCTTGTAATGTAGCGCGGGGTTTTAACCCCGCGCGGGCGTGCGGTGACGCACTTTGGCTCGAGTTATGAGACGGTCTCTTTAACCTGGGGCGGCGTGACAAGCGCGTAAGGTAGCCCTTATGGGTCGAGGGTGAGGCGCGAATTGCGCTTGATACTGGCCGTTCGCCGTTCTAGAACCACCCGCGGTGTCTTCCGTCCCTGACAGCCCCTCCCCTGCCCCCGCATCTTCGTTCGCCCGAGGGCGCGCTTTTACGATCCTGGCCGTCGCGACGATCGCCTTCTTGCTCATTCAAATCCTCCTCTACGGGCACGGTCGCGACCAAGGCATCTATTCCGTTGTCGCTCGTACAGTGCTCGAAGGCGGCATGCCTTACCGCGATGCCTGGGATTTCAAACCGCCGGGCATCTTCCTCGTTTATGCCGTCGCTCGCGCCGTATTCGGTTCCGGCGAATGGCCCATTCGGGCGCTCGAAGTCTTGGGAGTCGCATTGACGTGCCTCGGCCTCGTCGAGCTCACCCGGCGTCATTGGAACAATACGCAAATGGGTCTGATGGCTGCCGTCATCATGACGTTTGCCCACGCGCAACTCGACTTTTGGCACACATCACAGCCCGAATCGTTCGGCGGCATGCTCACCATTGCCGCATTACTCTTTGCACCACGTCCGAACAAGGCGACGACGAATCGAGATTGGTTTGTCGCGGGATGTTTGTTCGGTATCGCGGGCCTCTTGAAACCACCGCTCGCGGGGGGCGCCATCGTACCGCTTCTCGTGCATGCGTGGACGAATGCTCGATCGACCGATCCGCCCGCGCCCTGGAAAGCGACGCTTCGGGCCATGATTCGGCCGACGCTCATGGTCGCTGCGGGAGGCGCCACGCCCATCGTTTTGTGCCTTCTGTGGTTTGCAGCGCGCGGGGCTTTGGGTGATTTGTACCGCGTTTTATTCGTCTTCACGCCGCATTATACGGCGCTCGGATGGAAAGACGCGACCGTGACGGGCATGTGTTATTATGCATTCACGGAATGGCTCCAGCATTATGGCAGCGTCCCGACCGTGGGCCTACTCTTGGCGCTCGGTTTTGGCATCGGTAAAAAGGAAAGACCGTTCACAGCGCTCGTGCTGGGCATCGTGGCCATGCATCTCATTGGCGTCGCGATGCAAGGAAAGTTTTTCCCGTACCATTACGGAGCGACCTGGCCGCTCACGGCGATCGTTGCAGCATTCGGGTACTTTCGCCTTTGGGGCGTGGCCACCTCCCGACGAGCTCGAATTGCATATGGTGTATTCATCGTGATTGTCGTCTTTTGTCGAAGCGCGACGAAAGACGTTCCCGACTCCTACTTGACGCGCACGAAAAAGCGCGTCGCTGTGCTTGCGGGGGGACTTCGTGATCAGCGCACCCTGGACGAACTTGCGAGCATTGCGGACGTCAGCGCCGTGAGAAACCGCGCCGTGGCGGATTTGCTTCGGGAAAAGGTCCCTGACGACAGGTCCGTTTACGTGTGGGGGTTCGAGCCGCAAATTTACGACATGTCGGGCCGAAAAGCGGCGTCGCGCTACATCTACAACGTCGCGCAACGCGTGGAATGGGCGAAACACGAACACCGCGCCGTTTTGATGGACGAATTGCAAAAAAATCCCCCCGCCGCCATCGTCGTCGAACGTCACGACGTCTTCCCCATGGTCACGGGCAATGCCCTCGGTTCAGCCGATTCTTTGAAAGATTTCGATGCGTTGAAAACGCTCATCGACGAAAAGTACACGCACCTCACCACCATTCACGACATGGACGTTTTCATCGAGCGCCAATGAGTACCCCCGCCATTTCATTCGAGCAACCAGAATCGGCACCGCGTTCGGGCGTTCGTGTCCTCATCGACCACGCCAAGCGGTTTTTCCCTGGCAGCGGCCTCGTGCTCGACGACATCTCGCTCGATATTGCGGCCGGCTCGTTCGTCGCCCTGCTCGGTCCTTCGGGGTGTGGCAAATCGACGCTCCTGCGTATCATCGCGGGGCTCGACCAAGCCGACCAGGGCACGGTTTCTTTGCAGCCGCCTGCGGATTCGGGTCACCCGCGCATTGCGTACGTTTTTCAAGACGCACACCTTTTGCCATGGCGCACCGTCCTCGAAAATGTGACCCTTCCTCTGCAGCTCCTTGGAACGCCCAAGGCCGAGCGGCGCGCCGACGCAATGGCCGCGCTCGCCAAAGTCGGCCTTGCCGATGCAGCGGAACGCGTGCCCGCGGAATTGTCGGGCGGCATGAAAATGCGCGTATCGCTCGCGCGAGCCCTCGTCACGCGTCCGCAAATTCTCTTGCTCGACGAACCCTTTGCAGCGCTCGATGAAATCACCCGCCAAAAACTCGACGACCAGCTTCGCGCCTTGTGGCTCGAACATGACATGACCGTCCTTTTCGTCACCCATTCCAATGCGGAAGCTGCATACCTTGCCGAGCGTTGTATCGTGCTTTCACCGCGCCCGGCCAAAGTCGTCCTCGATACGCCCATTCGATTGCCTCGCACGCGTCATGCGTCCTTGCGCGCGGAGGCCAGCTTCGCCAAAGTGCTCGGCCCCCTCTACGACGCCCTCGCGAAAGCTGGTGCTGCGTGAAAACGAAGTTTTTGCCGACGATCGCGCCGCCCATCATTTCGCTCGTCGTGGTGCTCGTTTTTTGGGAAACCATCGTGCGCGTGTTGTCCGTGCCCGCTTTTCTTCTTCCGCCACCCAGCGCCATTCAAGCGGCAGGAATGGCCAATGCGTCGTCGCTCATCGGAGCATCCCTCACGACGGCGCAATCGGCATTGATTGGTTTTTTGTTGTCCATCGTCATTGGCATATCGCTCGCGGTCGTGCTTGGCACATCCCGGCTGCTCGAACGAGCGTTTTACCCATACGCCGTTTTTTTGCAGACAGTTCCCATCGTCGCCATCGCGCCGCTTTTGGTCATTTGGTTTGGCCCGGGACCACGAGCCGTGAGCGTGGCGTCATTCATCGTCAGTGTTTTTCCCATCATGGCCAATACGCTCACCGGGCTGCAATCCGTCGATCCTGCGCTACGTGATCTATTTCGATTGCACGGTGCAAGCCGATCTCAAACATTGTTTCTCTTGAGTCTGCCGCATGCAACGCCAAACATCGTCACGGGCCTCCGCGTAGCCGGTGGGCTCTCGGTGATTGGCGCAATCGTCGGAGAATTCGTGGCGGGTTTTGCCGAAGGCGCGGCGGGACTTGGCATTCGCATTTTGGAATCTTATCGCCTTTTGCGTACGGATCTACTCTTCGCGTACGTCTTTTGCGCTTGCCTTCTCGGCCTCGCCCTCTTCGGCGCGACCAATTGGCTCGGATGGCGCCTCATGCGCAAATGGCACCCTTCGGAAAAAATTTGACCAGAGCCGCTGCTACGCGAATCGATTACCGGCGGCGACACAACGCAGCCGCATAGGCAAAGCCGCTACGAAGCGTCGATCGCGTCACGAGCATTCCGAGCTCCGTATCGACCGGCAGGAGTGTCCGCGCAGTGTCGGCGCTGATCCCCGTCACGATCACACGCGCTCCGAGCATCTCGACACCTTTCGCGGTTTTCCGAAGTCCCGCCGCGAACGACGCGTCCGGCAATCGAATGCCCGTGATATCGATAATCAAAAAACGCGCGCGCCGAGCCGCAACCCCTTCGAGCGCCACGTCGCATAATTCTTCCGAACGCGCCGCATCCATGATGCCGAGAAGTGGAATGACGAGAATTTCATTCGTCATCGGCAAAATCGGCGTCGACAGCTCCCGAAGGCGCTCCTCTTGCGCCCGAATCACGTCGGCCTCGAGCGCCCGACGTGCCTCCTCCGCCCGTTTTTGCTCCTCGAATGCAACGACCAAACGCTCGTGGACGTCCGCAATCTCCGCCGTTCGTTCGGCCACGCGCACTTCCAGGTGCTGCCGCTGCTCTTGCAAGCTCGCATCGAGCCGTGCATTGCGAATCGCCACGGCCGCGAGCTCCACCAGGTTTCTCAGCGCAATCACCGTCAGGTCGTCCTTTTCGATGCGCCCGTGGTGCCGTGCCTTCCGCGCCGTATTGCCCGCAATGACACACCCGAGAACGGTCACCCCATCGTCGTCCCGAAAAGGAATCCACGCATACGCGTCGACCAGGAACGCGTCGCCGGTGCCGTCGCGCGACGCATTCCCTTTTTGCAATGCAACGATACGCTCGTGCTCGCTCGCATCGCTGCCCTCGACGATGGGATTCCCCAGTGGAAATGCCATGTTCGCAATGGCCCGAGCCGATACGTCGTCGTAATATCCGTCGAAAGCCAGCGTGCGCCATCCTTCCGGCTCGCGCACGAGGATCACGCATCGCTCGATGTTCAGCGTATAAAGCACGAACCGTACGGCCACCTTGGCAATGGCTTCGACACCGACGCCGGTATGAAGCTCATTGCCGATGTCCGCGAGCGCGCGGTACACCTGACCTTGCATATCGAGGATTTCGTTGCGCCGGAACAAATCCGCCTCGACACGCAAGAGCCGCATGATTTCTTCACGCAGCTTTGCGTTTTCCTGTCGAAGCGCGTCGGCTTCGGAGGGCCCTTCCCCCGACGTTCCATGCGCCGAATCAGACATCGATTACACGATTGCAGCGAGGACCGCCGTGTAATTGTGGAACATGTTCGTCTCGCGCACCGGCGCGATCTCTCCGCCGACGTACGCGCCAAACCAAGGCGTGTCGCCCGGCAATGAGCTCTGAATGCGGCGCACCAGATCCTGGCGTACTTGGTCCCGCAGCATCAGCTTGCCCCGCCCCGTGCACTCGAAATGCAGAATCAGCTTCGGCTTCCGATCGCCAACGCGTTCGCGAACGACCGTCGCCGCGCGCTCGGCATCTTTGCTCATGCGATCCGCGTCGCGTCGTGCCAGCCATATTTTTCGTTCCTTCGGGCGTCTCGGTCTGCACCATCACGCTGCCCGCATCGACGTCTCTGGACCCACCATGTAACGAACACAAAGCCGGTCATAATCATCCACCAATGCATCGGGCGCTTCCAGCCCGAGGCAAAGGTTATTCACGGTGTACAGCCAATTCTGGTCCTCTTCCTCGGTGACGTATTTCTTGATCACTTCGAGCGCCGGCACCCCATCGAGCTCGTATATGACATTGCCTTTCGAGCGCGTCACGGTTTGCACCATTCCAAGCGGATAACAGCCGTGCGTCACGGCGGAAACCACGGCCGCCGATCCCGAAAGCAGCGTGCACGTCGCGCCTTTCTCGAAAATCGCGTCATCGTGGAATTGGAACGTGCGGGTGCTTTGCACGTCGTTGTTCGCGCCTCCACCGAGAAACGGGACGAAGCGATTGATTCCGAGCGCGCTATCGATACCGCGCTTCACCGCCGTATAGTTCAGCGTGAATGCGTCGCCGAAAAACAAGAATGCGACGGCATTGTCGCCATAATGCGGTCGCAAGCTTTCCCCCACCGCTCGGCCGGCAGCCTCTGGATCCTGCGTGATATCGGAAACGCTCGCCGTGTGCAGCTTCAGCTCGTCGGATGCGATGACCGCGACTTCGACACAATACACGGATTCGTTGGCTCCCTCGCGCATGATGCACCCTGAAACCGAGCACCCTGTGAGCGGTGCATTCCCGGTAACTGCACGAATGGCAGGAAGCAGCTCGGCCGGATCGTGGCCGACCGTCATATAGACCATCACGAAATCGGGGCGAGAGACGCCCGCGGCTGCCAGCGCGCGTTCTGCGGCCTCTTTCCCCGCGACCTCGAATCCCGATGCAAGCTCGATCCCACGCCGACACTGGTTCCCATACGACCCCTCCGAAAGCGTCCGAGACACTTTGCGTTCGATGGAACCACTTCACATGAATCGCTGCTCGATTGCAAGAGCGAATTTCAGTGAGCATGAACATCGGTGCTGCTAACGCGCGCCACGTCACCTCCATCTACGCGCTCGACTTCGGCCAATAACGCACATCCTTCGCCCCGATGAACACCAAGACGCCCGCTCGCAAATGATTGCCCAGCGTCAGCATCTTGATCAGGTCCGCGTCCGACGTATACCGCTCGAGCTGCGCGAGCCCTCGAGACACCGCCGCTTCGATCTCCTTGTCCGTCGCCTCCGCCTTGACGTACTTCGCCTCGATGATCCACGCGTATTTCGCAGAGGATGCATTGCCGCGCAGACCGAGGAGCAAATCGCAATATCCCTGCGCGGTTTCTTTTTCGCTCATCAAGTAGAATGAATTGGTTTGCGACAAATACGCAAAGAGCATCAGCTTCATCGTTTTCTCGTCGAATTGGATGAGGTCTCGATTGCTGATGCGTGACAAGACCTTCTTCTGGAAACAAGTCCAGCAGCGGCTGAACTTCGCCGTCCACCGACATCTTCAAAGAGCGCGATCGACACATCCGACATGTCGATCTGCAATCCCTCTTGATCCGCCATCGCATACGCCATGTAGCCCCATTGCAATTCGCGCATCACGCGATTGGGATCACGAGCTTCGGCTCCGCGCTCGTGGCCGCATCTTCGGCGAACGTCAACATTCCCATGTAATAGAGAAGCGACACGATTTGTGCTCGCCCAAAAAGCATCTTCGTGCCAAATTGCTCCACCAGCGAGCTCGTCACCGATTCTTTCGTGAGGATTTCTTCGAGCACTTCTCGGGTGCCCGCGGCCGCGCCGCTCGTCGCTTTCGCAATGCCGTAGAGCCGTCCGTAATCCGTACGAACGTTCAAATCGAGCATTTGATCCGGGTAATGTCCGGAAATGAGCACTTCACGTAAGAAATACAAGACGAGCGTCGAATTGTACATCTTCTCGGCCGCGCGTTTGGAAAAACGATACCCATCGTAATACTGTTCCAGCGTCTCGAGGAGCGTTTGGCGATGACCGATGCGTGGATCCGCCGCCAAATCGGGCCTGTCTCGAAGCATCGTGTCCACCGCTCGCTCCACATCCGCCGTCGTGAAGCCCGCCAATGCATTCAAGGCATCGTGCTGCGAGACATGCGTGATGATATTGAAACCGCTCGACAAGTCGTCGAGCATGATGGGCGACACGCCCGTGATGAACATGCGCGCCAGCGTGCTCGTGCGCGTGAACGCCTTCAAGCTCGCATAAAAGCTCCGCACGAACCCAGCGCTCCGCACGATGTCCTGGTACACGTCCATCAATCCGTCGGACAGAAGCCGATTGCCGAAGTGGTCGTATTCGTCAATTAGGAGATACATGCGTTGCCCAGCCCGTTCGATCTCCGTTAATACGGCGGTCATGACGAGTGCCGCATCTTGTTCAGGAGAATGCAGTAGTTTTTTGAATGGAGCGAGCGCAGGAACCAATTTTTCGTAACGATGTGCGAACAGGGACAACGCGGCGTTGATTTGGAAGGCAAAGCTTCGGCGGATATCCGCTTCGGTGCCCTCGGATGCCACGGGCGAAAAGTCGAGCGTCAGCACGAGGTATTTGTTTTTCTCGGGCGTGGGGTGCTCGTGAATCCACAACCCGTCAAAAAGCTCGTCGAATTCGCCAGCGAGCGCGATGTCGTAGTAATTCTCGAGCGTGCTGATCAGGGTCGATTTGCCGAACCTGCGCGGCCGCAGGAAGATGAGGTATCTGCCGCCAGCGTTCTCCAGATGCGGGATGAACGGAGTCTTGTCGACGTAGAAGGCTTCTTCCCGACGAATCGCCGCAAAGTCGCACTGGGCATAGGGAATTTTCATGGCTCGACGTGCTCGCGGGCGAACCTTAGCACGACCGCGAGCGGAAGCGAAAGAAGCTCCCCTGCACCTCCGCAGTGGGCCCTCGCGCATCCCGCGCTGGCCTCCTGCACCCCCGCAGCAGCCCGCGTACATCGCCCGAGCCACGCCTGCGAGCGCCCAGAGCAAGCCCCCGCACGCACGATCATCGACTGCGCGCGCGCAGTTGCCCGCGCACGTGGCCCGAACTACGCTTGCGTCCGCGCAGTTGCCGATTTCTTCGAGAAGATCGCCTACTGGGCACGGTTCTTGCCGTGCCCAGACGCCAGCTACGCCACCTGTTCCGCCGTTTCGGCGCCAGGTTCTTCGGTGATCGGCACATTGGCCTTGCGCCTGGCGGCATACGCCGGGTCGCGCGCCAATACGTATTGGCCCAGATCGTTTTCCTTGCCTTCGTCGACGAGCACCCTTCGATGATGCGCGCTGCTCGCGCCGCCTTGTCGAATGCCACGCGCGCTGCGCGGAGTGTATTCGTCGCCGCTGCGTCTTCGTCGACCTCGCGATTGAGCGCCTGCGCTGCATTCACCGCAGCCGCATGCGCCTTGCTCATGTCGTCGGCCAAATGAAGCGGCTGCAGGTCTGGCTCTTTTGCCAGCGCTTCGGCCACCGCGCCCCACGTTTCAATGGCCACGCCCGTGGACACGCGCGCGAAATCAGATGGATTGAGCGAAAAGACGCGATCGAATAGCTTGCGCCGCCGGGCCATTTCGTGCGCATCGACCTTGACGTTGGGCGCCGGCTGGAGCAGCCGCGCCTCAGCCCGATTGCGAATGTACTCGTACCAGCGCAATGCCTCGTCACAAGCGGCCGCCAAACCGGCGCGTTCGGCATCGGTTTCCGTCTTCTCGCGACCTTGGGCCGCGGCCTTGTCGAGCAGCTCGGCCCGGCGCGCCGCGAGCTTGTCTCGCGATGTGCCAATGGCTGCTTGGTACGTGGCGTCCGACGTGATGGTGGCAGGATTTACCGCCGCGCCGATGTCGTGGCGGCTCTCCAAAAGGCGTTGTCTATCTTCGTTGGCAATCATGGCGGAAAACGATTGCACGAAAGGTTACGACGTTACAAGCGCAATCGTACGGATGGCGGATGATTTTGCGACGGACGTTCCCGGCTCGGTGATGGTCAAGGCGGCATCTTGGGAGCTTCTCCCAGTCAATGCGCAGCTTTTCTTCGACGAGCCACCGCACCATGCTCGTGAATTCCTCTCTACGATCGCCAAGGCGCATCAGCCTCTTCCTCGCACTCCGCATGTCATCACGACGGCTCGATTGACTGCTGCGTATCAGCATATCGGTCGTCTCGTTCACGTCGAGGGCAACCTTGAGTCGTCGAACGACGAGATCGCGCCGGTTGAGACCACATGTGATGATTGTTGCTCGCCCCTCTTCGGAAACCCCCTCGACATGCCCATCCACGGTCCAACGAAAGTGATCACGCACCCGGAAAGCGGACCCCGGGTCGAGCAGCAACGCTTTTTCGGTCAATTCGACCCCCTCCGTGCACGCCGCTCGCGGCTCCATGACCGGAAACAAATTTCGCTTGAAACCGCGATTGCACGGGGAGCACGACAGGGAATAATTGTCCCACGAGAACGCGAGCCACCAGTACCCGGGCCCCACGTAGACCTCCTTCGGGCCCACATCGCTGACCAGCGGCGGACTCCCATCCCAGCACGTCACCTCGGCTTTCGGTCGATAATGCTCGACATCCAATTCGCTTTTCCAGCGAAGCACTCGTTCACACCAGGCACACTTGGCATATTCGAGCTCCATACCCACGAGCATCTGCTTGTGAATGCCTCGCGGGAGCCCGCCTTTTTCCCACGACGCATTCCACATCTCCTTGCCAGCAAAATCGTTGCCGTGGGGAATTCCCCCTCGGCTGCCGACCGCACTTCCTGAACTCGAGCCAGCAGCGAGGTTGCCTGAGACATAAATGCGGGGTGAGCATTGGGGCGATTCCAAGGAAGCATGACTGACCCTTCGTTCAGCTTTCTTCTTCGTCGGCCAAGCGCTGCATTTCTGCCAAAAACCGTGCCCGTTCTTCGTCGTCGAAAGGTGCCACCGGTCCCATCGTCGCATCACGCTCTTTGCGCAACGTGCTCCCAAGGCTACCGAAACGTGTCTCGATTTGCTTTTCGAGCGCCATGCGCTGCGGATCGTCACGTCCTGCCCCCCGCGCCAGCAGGTCGCGATGCCGGGCCAGCAAATCGCGTGTCTCGCGATCGAACGTGTATTCCACGCCAAACTGCTCGAAAAGCACCCGATCGACGTCTTGTCCGGGTCGAATGTCCTTTTGCACCAATTCGATCCGGCCTTGCTCCCCGCGCCGCATCACGTACACCTCTCCCCGACGCGCACCTTGGAGTACCAACGGGTTATGTGTCGTGACCACGAAACTGAGATTGGGGAAGAGCCGGCGTACATCATCGATGATGTGCATTTGCCAAATCGGATGCAGGTGCAAATCGATTTCGTCAACGAGCACCAGGCCCGTCATTTGGCGCAGCACGTCCGCGCCCACGCTTTCGTCCAGTTCCCGCTGCCTCTCCACCCACCGCGCGATCATATCGATGATCCAGCCGGTCGTCGTCAGGTATCCGTCGCTCAGGGTATCGAGGCGCACGCGACCAAAGTCCTTGTGCTGCACATACACCAAACCCCCGGGTTCCACGCTCACGTCTTGAATGCCCAAAAGCACGCGCAAAGCATGCACGACGGCCTTCCAAATGCCTGCCGATCCCGTTGGCGGTGTTTCGCTCGGGCGGGGAGACCGCCGCTGCTCGCGCAGCACGTCTGCGTCGAGGTTTTCGAGCCATTGCGCGGCATTGTAAAGCGATGCGGGTCGATCGAAGAGCGTATGCAATTCGCCAATGGGCCCCACTTCGGCGGGGCGATCCTTTTCGCCGCGGGCATTGCCCCTTTTTACTCCGTATCCCACGATCCACGGGCGTGACACCTCTTGCGTCGACCGCGCTTCCACGATTTCGGTGCGCTCGTCACGCCGAATGGCCACTGAAAGTAAACCCGTATCCAGTTCGATTGTGATGGGCCCTTCCCCGCCATTGGCGAGCATGGGCGGGTTGCTTTCGTCGAGCAGTTTTGAACCGATGGCCGGAGGCGCCACCGCAAGTGCAATCGCCCGCAGGAGCGTCGTTTTTCCGACGCCATTTTCCCCAACCAGGACGATCCATTGACCTTGATCCCCGGCCGGCTGGGGAAATTTTTCGTCGACGGAGGGCGTCTCTTTGAAAATGCGCACGTTGCGCAATTCGACGATCTGGACGATCCGAGGAGCCGGTCGGGTCGCGGTGGTTTGCTCCACGAGGCACGGTTCAGGCAATTCGTGCTCGGTCCAAGCCGCACGGGTGAGAAAGGAGGGTTCGAGTGTGTCGTGAAGATGCTTGAAAAAAGCAGATTGAATCTGGTCCCGAAGGTTCCGGCGAGGAGGCGGTGCGGCTTCCAGCATGCCGAGCCAAAGCGATTCCTTCGTGCCAGGATCCATGTTGCGACGCCAAAGAAGCCCGGCGAGCTCGTGGCGAAAATCATGGGTCACGCCATCATGTTCGAATACCAGGCGCTCGAACAGAACCTTGTCGGTGCCACCAGAAACCAGCGCGAGCAGAGCATGAAGGGCAAACGCACGTGGCGGCGCATCCGGTGGCAATTCGGGAAGACGCAGCTTCGACAGATCCGCATTCGAAACGGTCAGAAGCAATGCCACGAGGGTATCGAGCAAACCCCACTGATCCGGGTGCTGAGCAATGCGCTCGACGAGCGCAGCGACGTTGGCTTCGGTGCGTTCACGAATGACATCAGGAGTATCTCCACCGCCCCAACGTGCATTCGTACCTCTTCGACCACGAGCATCGAAAAAAACAAACCATTCTTCCCGGTTGGGCCCCGAAAGGTCCGGCGCAAGGAGCAGCGGACTCGCTACGAATGCACGCTTGTCAAAAGGTACGTTCTCATCGACGAGTCGCGCAACCACAAGTGGAAATTCCTCCTTTGGTTCAAGGCGATGCATGTGCTCCAAATAGGGCAGCAAGCGGTGCACCGCATTCGGATGATCGACAGCGAGCCGTAGAAACCTCGATCTCCAATCAGGAACCAACGTGTTGGGGTCCTCGCGTAGCCACTCGATCAGGTAAGGAAACACCTTCCCGCGCAATGCAATGTCCGGTCCCCACGGAACGGGTGAAATCAGTGCGGTTTCGACCTCCTCCAGCGATGCGTGCGGAGCATCCCGCCAACGCCTTTCTGCAGCGCGCCAGTCGTCCACCGTCCCCAGTTCGCCCGCGCGTGCCTGCGCCGCCAGCGCAGGCAGCTCCAAATAGCTTCGCACGTGTCGCATAGTGGCTGCAATGGGCCATGGAAGCATCATCATGAGCCATGGCTGAAGACCTGCAAGCAACGCCTCGCTGTTCGCCGCCTCCAACACATCCGCCAGGCAGTCGTGCGATGGGCTCACCATGAACGTCGCAATGCGTTTCCAGAGAGCCCACGCAGGAGACGTATCGGGTGTGCGCAACACGAGCGACTGCCACTGCGCGTCACATTCAATTGACTGGATAGCCCAGCCGCATACCTTATCATCTGTGTCCCGTATCAGAATTCGATGCCGTTGCTGATGAAACTGCCTGGTGAACAATTCTATATGGGCTTGACCGAGAAATAAAATATCACCTTCGCGCCAACCAAGCATCACTTGAGGCGGAAACCATTGCACATTTTGTTCGATGAATCGAGCGATCCATGGCGGCACACGCTGGCCGCGCAGAAGATACGGCCAGAATACCGCTCGCGCATCTACCTCCGTCGTAGGCGCATGACGCTCCGCCAGCGCGACGGCTTCATCCACTTGGGCGTGCAACATTGCGTCGAGCAATCGCCATCCCTGCTGGTATGCGTCCCCGCCTGCCTCGAACAGCGTTTTCGCGACCCGTAGCACTTGCCCGCGATATTTCGTTGCGTCTTTCGTGTCTGGCCAATTCACCACGAAAGATCCGATATCAGGAAATAATGGCGACGCCGCCGCTTCCAGCGCAATCTGCCACAATGGCTCGTACAGATCGGGGTGCCCATACTTGCACGTTTCCTCCAAGATCGCGATCGCCAGCCGCGACCCTGCAAAACACCGTTTCGCCGCTTCGCCCCCAATCGTTCCCTCGTTGAGCGCCCGACACGTCGCCACCAGCGCTTCCACGATACGCTGCGCTTTCTTGCCGCTATCCAAAATGCAGCGACTCGCGATCAATCGGAGCACGTTCCCCCAATGCGGATTCGCCGCCACTGCTTCGAGGCGTTTTTTGACCAGCGGGATGTCGTCATCCACGAGCGCTTCCGCCGCAAAATACTCCTGCAAGGATCGCACCCCGAATTCGTACTCCCCTTCCGAGGAATGCAGCAGCAACACCAACCGGTCCATCGCAAAACGCATGATGCGCGCGACGTTCGCTTGAACCTCGGCGTCGGCACAACGTTTCTCGACGTAATATCGCGAAAGCATTTCCCGCAGCTCGCGCTGTCGTAACGTGGGCCGCGCGGAAGCGCCCTGCTGGGAACGAACCTGCAACGTCAATCCCGCCCGCTCGTGCAGCGACCGCAATGCCCCCTCGTCCTCGGACCGAATGCCATGATCGATGGGCTTGTTTAATTCTCGGCGAAGAATCGTGGCAAAATAATCCCGAAAAAGAATACTCCGCGCATTGGGCAATTGGCCTTGATTGGCCACCAACAGCGCCGCCATCGTCGTGTGCAGCGGCGTGTGGAGCAGCGCGGCCGCCGCTGGTTTCTCCAGCTCGGTGCGCAAACGTTCGAGCTGCTCGTCGAGCTGCGATCGTTTCGTTTGGCCCGACCAAGCGCGCAAAAGCTTCTCCGCATACGTATGGGCGAGCTCCTTCGGCAACGAAACGAGCTCGTGCTCCATCAAGTCGTCGAATTCCCCGCCATATCCCTGAGGTCGCGTCGATACGAGCACTCCATTCATGTTCTGCGATGCGCCACACGTGACTGCCCGGACCGCTTCGACGACTTGCTTGCGATTTGCCGAATGCGGCACTTCATCCAGCCCATCCAGAATCCAATAAGTGTTCCCAGCCGCCTCAATCCATCGGCGCAATTCGGCCGGCTCGACGTCGCACGCGATTTCTTCCTTCGCCAGATCCACCCGCATCCGCGCCGCGAGGTAATCCCACACGGAAGGCGGCGTTCTCCATACGCGTGAACCGAACCATCGGGCGACCAGGGGCAGACTGATCCGCAGCGGAAACATCTGCCCCGCATGCGCCCACTTCGAAGTCGTCAAGAGCGCCTCGATAGGCGCGTTCGCCTGCTGCCACGTTTCACGCAAATCCGCCGGCAGCGCATCGACTTGCCTCGCAATCCATGGCATGCGCAGTACTTGCGCCACCATGGTCGTCAGGGTGCTCTTGCCGATCCCGGTCCGCCCCACGAGCAACATTCGGGGACCACCGCCTTTCGTATCGAAGAGCTCCATCAACGAACGTGCCGATGGAGACGGCTCTGGGAGATGCATTCCGAGCAGTTGTGGCATCGCCGAGGGCGCTTTTTCGGAGGTACGGAACCGGGGATCCTGCGCCTGGAGTGGTAAGTCGACAAAGATGGAAGCCAGGTCGATTTTCTGCGCGTCCGCATCTGCGCCGCCCTCGACCAAACGCGCGTGCCGATCCTGCAAGACTTGGACGGCTAGCCAGGTAACGAACCGAGCATCCAGCGGCGAGCGAGCCGAGTTGGTTACATGCGCGATTGGTACAGCGACGGACATGGGCGGAGTCGACCACCAACGGTATGCAGTGTCAAGGTCTGGAGTGTGAACGATATCGAGCTTCATACCCATCTCGAGGTTGAACACTCCACTACGTCCCCCGCCCATTTCGCCCGAACCTTTGGCGACGGTAGCCGATATGGTTACGAATGCTCCGACGATAGGTGCCGCAGGAAAAGGTGCCATCTTCTGCTTGCCATGGCGCACTGCGCCCCCGCAGTTGCCGTCACGCATCCCACGCTGGCCGCCTGCGCCCCCGCAGCAGCCCGCGTACATCGCCCGAACCGCGCCTGCGAGCACGCAGGGCAAGCCACCGCACGCGCGATCAGCGACTGCGCGCCCGCAGTTGCCCTAGCGCGTGGCCTTAACTACGCTTGCGCCCGCGCAGTTGCCGATTTCTTCGAGAAGATCGCCTACTGGGCACGGTATTTGCTTTGGATGACGCACGCATACGCTCGCGCCGCCTTATCGAATGCCACGCGCGCTGCCCGCAATGCATTCGTGGCCGGTGCATCTTAGTCGACTTCGCCCATCGTGGAATCCCCTCGGAGAAGCGCTTCCGGGATGTCAGCATATCGGGCGCGTAGCCATTCCCCGAGCGCCTTGCCTTGCGGATCGAAGCGTGTGGACGCGGCGACGCCTTCGCCAAGCAGGCCATCGACGACGAAATCGAGCGCGCGCAGGTTCGGGAATACATGGCGCGTGACCGGATGATCGGCCGTCTCCGGCAAGAGCGCGCGGAAACGGTCGACAGTGAGGGTATGGGCGAGCCAGCGCCACGCCTCGTCCGTGCGCGCCAGACCCTAATATTCGCGACGCCACCTTTGTCACCGCTGCGCTCCCGCGACGCAACCAAGCGGAGCTCGCCGCGTCGGTCCGTCGGGCCATGGCGTAGGCAGCGAGGCAGGCTCGGCGGCTTCGAGGGCGCGGGTCTGCGCGGCGGGATCGATATTGACGCGTGTTCCGTCGTGGAGCACGGCCACGTGCCCGATCCGCGCAGCTTCCACGTAGGCAGCCGTGTACACGCCATAAGGTTGCGCGTCAGCGGGCGGAGCGGTGAGCGAGAATCCGGGATAACTCGATACCGCAAGCTCGACGGCGGCGCCGCTGAAGGCGCGCCCGACGACGCTCGCATCCGGATCCTTCGCCGTGACGCGCAGGAGCGCGCTCGCTTCCTCCTCGGTCGGCGCGTCGGCTCTGTCCGTGCGGGCAAGGGTAAAGCAAAGCTCGCGCGGCCGCCTGGCGAGCGTCGATTCGAACTGCTCCCGCACGAGCCGCGCTTTGGCTTCGATGTCGAGCCCCGTGAGAACGAAAACAACCTCGTTGCGAAAGCCGCCCAGGTGATTGAGGCATACCTTCGTCGTGGGCGGGGGCGCTTCACCGCGCACGCCTCGGATGCGGATGCGGTCGGGGCCGTCGTCCTCGAGCTGGATGGTGTCGAAGCGCGTCGTGACGTCGGGACCGGCATAACGCGCGCCGCTGATTTCGTAAAGCAATTGAGCCGTGACGGTGCCGATATCGACGGCGCCTCCGGTCCCGGGGTGTTTTGTTATCACGGCCGAGCCGTCGGCATACACTTCGGCGAGCGGAAAACCGGGGCGGCGTCGGAGGTCGATCTCCGTGAAAAACGAATAATTGCCGCCTGTCGCTTGCGCGCCGCATTCGAGCACGTGCCCGGCAACGGTCGCCCCGGCGAGCCGATCCCAATCGTCACGCGCCCAGCCGAAAAACGCCGCCGCCGGTCCGACGACGAGCGATGCGTCGGTGACCCTGCCCGTCACGACGACGTCGGCGCCAGCGCGCAGGCAAGCCGCAATGCCCCAGCCGCCGAGGTACGCATTCGCCGTAATGGGCGCACCGAGGCCGAGCTCGGCGGCGCGCGGCAGGAGGTCATCGCCCTCGACATGCGCGATTTTCGCCGGCAAACCGAGGCGCTCGGAGAGCTCGCGCAGCGCCCCGGCGAGCCCCGCCGGGTTCAGGCCGCCGGCATTGACGACGATACGGACGCGGTTGTCGAGGGCGAGCCCGAGGTTTTCCTCCATCTGGCGGAGAAACGTCTTCGCATACCCGCGGCGCCCGTCTTTCATTCGGTCGCGGCCGAGGATGAGCATCGTGAGCTCGGCGAGGTAGTCGCCCGTGAGGACATCGAGCGGGCCGCCCTCGAGAGTTTCGCGGAATGCCGAGAAGCGGTCGCCGTAAAGCCCGAAGCGTTGCCGATGCGAAGGGGGGCCGTCGTGATAAAACCTCTCAGGACGAAGGACGAACGGGAGAAGACGTCTCCGCGCGGTCGATTCTTTTCACCCACACCTGTTTTCGATCGAATACCATGGCATATTCATGCACGGGTGACGCTCCTGCGGCGATCAATTCGGCCGCATATTTGCGCTCACGCAATTGTTTCGTGGCCTTTTCGAGCGCCACTTCGGGGGTTTCCCGGCCGAGCGGCACTTTGAATTCCATGACGACGCCCGGTTGTCCGGCTGTTTTCGGCCGCATGTACATCCGCTCGACCTCGCCCGGATTCTCGATTGGACCGGACTTCGTATCGAGCCTCCATGTGCACGAGCATCCCCAGCATGAATCCGTGATACAACTTTTCCGGTGCCCGACCTGCTCCATCCTGATACGACATGGCCGTCAAAAGTATTTGTTCGAGCAGCTCTTGGACCTGGGCTGCGTCACCGGCGAGCAGCGCTTGCACGACGTCATTGGTCATGTACCAATCCGGGTCGACTCTGGTGAGCCAATTTTTCTGAACATCGTGCGATAGACCGAGCGTATTTCGATATTTGGAATGGCGAGTTTGCCGGTGGTCGTGCCCATGTGCATGGTGAACTCGACGACCTTCAGGTAGCCCGAAAGAGCAAAAAATTCCAGAGCGCTTCGGATCGTTGGTCGATGTCGCGCAAGACGATGTTGTCATCGATGCGGATTTCGATGGTTTCGCCATTCAAGAGCGCGTACGACTTTTCGGACAACCCCAAACCTTGCTTGGCGGCGAGGTGTTCGATGAGGTCGCTGGAACCGGTGTTGACCCAATAGGGCTGAAGCGTACCTTGCTCGATGTAGCTTAGAATCGACCACGGGTTGTAGATGACGGGCCGCCAAAGATGTATCCATTGTACCACGCGCGTACTTCTTCGACATGTGCAGGTTCGACGATGGCAGCCACTTCGTCTTCCGTGAATCCGAACGACGTGGCGTATTGCGAGCTCATCATGGAATGTACGCGTATGTTGTTGAGCCCGGAGAACATATTATCCCTCAATACATACAGAATGCCCGTGAGCACGCCTTTGAAGAGCGCCACGTTATCCTTGAGCGCCGCCGACAAGAGATTGCGTATGAAGGGCACGATCTCGTCAAAGTAACCGTGCGTGTAGCCCGCTTGAATAGGCGTGTCGTATTCGTCGATGAGAATAAGGACGTATGTTTTGTATTGTTGATATAGAATATGCGACAACCACCGAGCGAAAAAAAGCAATTCGGAGTTACTCACTTCGCCGCTAAGCACGTGCTGGAATTGACGTGCACGGTAAGGATCGAGCTTGTTCCTGATCGAGCAGATGACGATGCGCTCAAATCTTCGATAATCTGATCACGAATCCTACGATCGCCCCTTCAAACGTTGCGGCATAGACATCGCCGAACGTCACGGATATCGTCGGATACTTTTGGAATGCGCCATGGCCTTGGGGTCGCGTGTGACTGCCAGGCCCTCGAACAAATGCGACAAGTCCTCGTCCGTCTTTCGAGCGAAACAGCCGAGCATCGACAGGTTGATGGTCTTGCCGAACCGCCTAGGGCGAGAAAGAGCAGCCCGAGCTCATGTCGTCGAGTATTTCACTGATGAAGCTGCTCTTGTCGACGTAGCCAGCCCGCTTTCGCGCACCTTGCGAAAGTCGCTCTCTCCAATGGCAGGACGAAACTTCACGGTGATGCCTCCGAACCGTACGCACTTGACCAGTGAGGACGCGAGTCAAGCAAGCGGACCAGACGCGTCCAATGCATTCTCGATCGCCGAACCGCCCGCGATGCACCGAAGACCAATGCGGCAAACCCGCGGCCCGCAAAAAGCCACACTCCGCGCGGCTGACCGAAGAACGCCTTGTCGTTCGAACTCGACATGGCGCACATCCTTTGCGATCGGAAAGAAGAACGCCAGAAGAATTGCGTTCGTCCGGGTTGCGACTTCAGAAACTATTTACCAGCGTATTTTTCGTTCCGATTACGCACGCCGGCCGCAAGCATCGTAATGGTTTGCTCGACACGCCGCGCGCGCGTCTCCGGCCGCTTCGCGTCCTCAATCCAAAGCACATACTCTTTGATGTGCGACGGCGCGAGCGTCTTCCACGTGGCCGTCGCAGCGTCATTCGTCCCGAGAGCCACCACCAAATCGGCCGGCGGAATGACCCGTTTTTGGGGCGCCGCCTTTTTCGCTGCTCCCGGCACGATAGCCGAACCTTGTTTTTCGTTCGACGGTGGATTCCTGCTTGAATCGAAGAGCCGACCACGTTTCATCGATGGCCGCTTGAGAGACCGGGCCAAACCCAGCGTCTTGGACGACATTCCAACCGACGTCACGCGTCATGTCGGTCTTGATGCCCGAAGTCTTCTTGGGTAACATATCCATAAGACGGATTCGTCGCCGAGCGCCGCAGTGGCACGCGGCAAACCTTTTCGAGCGCTTTGGGAATCGGCGACGAAAAGCATCACGACGTCGAATGTTCCGGTCGCGCGCGTCGACAAAATTGCCTTGTCCGGCAGCGGATCGAGCAGCGATGGGAACGAATCGGGGGCGCCGAGGGTCAATACGCGTGCGCCCGGCAGGATACGAAGCTTCTTGGAGATATCGGTCATGCCAAACTTTACCAAATCGGCACGACAAACACACTACACTTGCGGCTTCTTCAGCATTTTGAGCGATACGCGGCGAATTTGTTCGTCGTCGAGCAATTTTTGCCCTGTCGATGCATTCGCACCGGCAGGCGCCGTGTGTAATGATCCCAGTTGTTCCGGAACAACGTACTACGAGGCAGATACCTGCAACGGCTCTGGAACATGCGTGGACGGGGGCACGCAAAACTGCCCCAATGGATGCGCCTCGACTGGCTGCAATCCCACCGTTTGCACCCCAGGTGACACCCAAACCTGCATCTACCCCTGGAATGGCTCGCAATGCCCAGCGCCATGCGTGACTGGCAATCAGTCGGACCAACTCGTCAATGGCTCGACCGATTGCAATGCCTACATTGCGAGCTGCCTGATCGATGACGCATCCTTGATACAGTGCCCAGGCTGGCAGACGTGCAAACCGGACGGCTCAGGGTGGGGACCTTGCAAGAACTGCTTAGCTCTGTTGAGGAAGCCGATTCAGCAGCCCCATCACTCCTGCCTCTTCACCCCCGCCATCATCACCGCCAGCCCCTGAAGCAATCCCATGAGCTGCGGATTGCTCACCAGCGCCGCAACCTGCTCATGGGTAAGCGTCCCCTCATCCTCCGAGCTGCACGAAAGCAACCTCGACGTGTCAAAATAGTCGTCCGGCAGGTTGTCCCGGGAGCGGCATCCTCACCCAGAACGGTGCGCTTGTCACTCCCCTTCGTACGGCGCCATGCTCGCATGTCATTACGCGACACGATGGTCCGATTGCACGTACCTAGATCAGGCAAGCTTGCCGATGCGCGCGGCAAGCAAGCGCACCTTCAGGGGCAGTTAGTCTACGTTGTCGAGCAGCCCAGTTCGAACTGCAATACGCGTCAGCTCGACCGCGCTCTTGCAGCCAAGCTTCCGGTAGATGCGCGCCCGATGCGCTTCGACCGTCTTCGGACTGATCGTGAGCCGTGTAGCCGTCTCGCGCGTCGACCTTCCCGCTGCGAGCAGCCGCAAGACTTGGCGCTCGCGCGGCGTGAGCGCGTCGAGCCCCCCCGCCCCTTCAAGCGTCGGCTTGCGCATCCCACGAACGACGCCGGCGGCAACCCGTCGGCTAAGCGGCGCTTCACCGCGCGAAATGCGCCGAATGCCATCGATGACCTCGGCCACCTCCGCGGTCTTGACCAAGTAGCCTTGCGCTCCAGCTCGAAGCGCCTCCGCCACTCGATACTCGTCGTCATAACCGCTCAACACGAGCAGTTTTGCCGCCGGATTTTGCGTTCGTAGCGCCACGAGCAGTTCCATGCCATCTCGATCCGCAATGTTCAGATCGACCAGCACGACATCTGGTTTGACTGCGGGAATTTCGCGCAACGCTTCCGTTGCCGTGCCTGCTTGGCCGGCAACTGTCATCCCTGGTTCCGCGTCGAGCGCTCGAGCGAAGCTTTCGCGTAAAACCGGGTGATCATCGACGAGGTAAACGCGAATGGTCGCAACGCCGAAATCATAGACACCGCTGGCCTTCCGGCTGCATGCCTTGAGCTCTCGCACAATGCCCTGGGTCAGACGATCGATTTGCTTTTCGTTGGCCGGCTGAAACAGCATCCACGCTGCCTTGGCCACCTCTGACTGCTCCGCCAACTCTCTCAAGCCTGCGACCTCCTCTGGAGTGGCCTCACCGGCTGCGAGTGCCTCCCACCGAGGATCCTCGAGCATTGCCTCATCGACCTCCATGCGACGCTTAGCGCTCATTCTGCACCTCCCATCGTGGCGGCGATTTCCTCAATACGACGTCCAAGCCGACTGCGCCAAGCATAAACAGCATCCTTTTGCATGTTCATGAGCGCGCAAACTTCCGTAACCTCGCGGTCTTCGACAAAAAGTAGCTGGAAGAGCCTGCTCCCATGTTCGGAAAGCTCGGCCCTCAAGATATCGAAGACCTTCCGAAGCATTTCGCGTGATGCTGCGATTCGTTCAGGCATCCGGCTGCTGTCGAGCGCGGGTTCGGACACGTCGCATTGTCCATCATCGTGCAGCAACTCCTCCCTTCTCTTGCGCAGCTCCTCAATAGCTCGCTGTTTTGCAATCAGGGCGGAAAAATTCTCGAATGAGCCCCGCGTTGGATCCCATGACCGCGCAAGGCGACCACCGTCGCGCAGCAAGGAGACGAAGGTGTCCTGACAAAGATCCTCGATGTCACGACGGGACGCGTCGCCGGCACGCAGAAGGACTCGACCGATCCTCACGCGGAAAATCGGTTCGAGGACGGCGACGAACTCACGAACTGCCTGTGGCTCACGGGCAATGGCGCGCTCGAGAAGCGCACGCGTGACCCTTGCCTTGCACATGAATGTGCTCATACACGACGAACGGCCGCCATGCCAGACCTATTTGGGAAAACCGCATCTCTGATACGTGCTGGATCTGGCCTGTAAAAAAATCGACAGGCGCATGTCAGAAATAACGACGTCAAACCATATACCAGTTAGATCACCCATCGAGGGTGGCTATTGGGACAAGTGGGCCTTGCGTGCCGTTGGAACGATGCAAAAAACGAGTGCGCGAGGTGCGGCATTGAGTGTGCGGTTTGGTAGTCGACATCACTGGTCATGATGTCGCTTGGAAGTCCATTTGGGTGTGCATGACGGGCGTGTCATCGCGACGGAATGGCAAGAGTGCCACCACGATGCGCTGTCAGTGGTAAAACCCATCGAGAAGCTTCCGGGCCACGTCCTTGAATCGGTCACGTTAGTGCTCGAGGGCGAAAATAGCTATACGTGAATAGCGCAGCAAGAGTATTGTCATCATCTTTGCCCCATTAGGCATGCGTCGAGCATACCCCTGTTTAGGGGAATTGCGAAGACCATTGTGCTGCATAACCTCAGCCGTAGCACGTAGGAGGTGTTTCCGTGCAACGTCACATTTCCATAGTCGATTTACTGCAATCGTCTCGTTTGGGTGCACCCCGACCGAGCCAATCTGGACAGGTCGGTCCGAATCTCACTCGAAGGCAAACAGAAATCGCCCGCCTCCTGTCGACGACGGGCCTCTCCTACAAGGAGGTTGCATCTTGTCTCGGCATCAGCGAGGGCACGATGCGCAAGCATGCCGAAAACGTTTACCGCCGCATTGGCGTGCATTCGCGCGCAGAGCTCATGATCGCATTGTCTCAGGAATTGGAAGCGCGAGTTCTTCCTCGCGCGCCAACTTGACTACGAAACAATGGTTTGGCTGCGCTCTGCCGGCTCCCTGATCGATTGCCAATACGCAAAACTGCGTACGTAGCGCGATGCGCGAGCTGTGGGGGGTCGTGCAATGACGGATCGGCCATCGAAGCATCGTTGTGCCACTCGGTACCAATTTGCCCTCGTGCATGCGCATGAGTCAACGGCTGAAGGGTTTTACCATGGATACAAAATCAAACCGCAAACGCATTCCTCCCAAATGGTTCAAGGGCACACCTGCACAATTTTGCCGAAGCTTGTGGACTCTTTTGGGGGCCATCGCTCTCGTTCTCACCACGAACTGTAGCTCTGACGTGTCGGGCGGATTCGGAGGCCAAGCGGGAGATGGTGGCGCTGGAGGGGTCGCTGGTTGCGTCACCGGAGCGTGCGAGTTGCAAAGCGGTGACATGGTGGACGACGCCCACGAAAGGTCCGCGGGGAGTTCACCTTGGGCCATCGCCCAACCCGAACCCACGAATGCAATTGCATGTACGAACGATGCGGATTGCGCGTCCGGATTTTGTACCGACGGAGTTTGTTGCGACCGTCGATGCGACGACGTTTGCATGGCCTGCACCGCCGCGAGAAAAGGAGGCGGCGTCGACGGCACTTGTGGCCCGATCGCGTACGATACCGACCCCGACAATGAATGTGCCGCTGGCGCCTGCGACGGGAATTACGTATGCAAACGATACAATGGCGCAGCATGCACATTGTGGTCGCAATGCTTGTCGAACTACTGCGTCGATGGCGTTTGCTGCAACAACTTTTGCGATGGCGAATGTCAAGCATGCTCGGCCGCCAAAAAAGGGGACGGCACCCAGGATGGGTTGTGCGGTTCGATCCAAGCGGCAACGGATCCTGACGACGAATGCAATCCGGGCGAATGCAATGGCGCGGACGCATGCACCGTTGCTCAAGCGAAGTATCCAAATGGATCGCCGTGTATTTCGTCCGCGCAATGTGCATCGGGCAGTTGCGCCGATGGTGTATGTTGCGATTTCCAATGCGTAGATCGCGAATGTCAAGCCTGCACTGCTGCGAAAAAAGGCGGCGGCGTCGATGGGGTCTGTGGCCCAATCGAATACGATACTGACCCCGATGATGAATGCTGGGGCGGAGCATGTGACGGAAACGGCATGTGCAAACGCTACAACAATCAACCGTGCTCGTTCACGTCGCAGTGCTTGTCAACCTATTGCGTCGATGGCGTCTGCTGCAACAACTTCTGCATGGACGGATGTTATGCATGTACCGCGGCGAAAACGGGAGAAGAGGATGGCAAATGCAAACCCATCATCGCTGGAACGGATCCGGACAATGAATGCAACGTCGGAGAATGCACAGCTTCGAATATCTGCAGCGCGCCGCAAACGCCCCAGCCCAATGGAACGGCGTGTACAGGGTCAGCTCAATGCGCATCCGGCTATTGCGCCGATGGCGTTTGTTGCGACGATTGGTGCCTTGGAGATTGCAGGGCCTGCACCGCGGCGAAGAAAGGCTACGGTGTGGATGGTACGTGCGAGGCCGTCCAGTTGGGACTCGACACCGAAGAAGAATGCAATGGCGGCGTCTGCGACGGCCAAGGCGCGTGTCGTTTCACCAATGGCGCACCGTGCACATCATCCGGACAGTGTTTCTCAAATTATTGCGTCGAAGGCGTTTGCTGCGGCAACATTTGCAACCAAGTTTGCGAAACTTGCATGGCGAGCAAAAAGAGCAGCGGTCCAGATGGCGAATGCGGGCCCATTGCTGCCCATACGGATCCCGATAACGAGTGTGCCGAACCGCGCCAATGCAATGGAGCAAAAGCTTGCGGACTGCCAGACGGGGAGGCCTGCACGGCTTCTTCAGATTGCATTTCGAAGAATTGCGTCGACGGCGTGTGTTGCGATTCTGCTTGCGGCGGAGGCGCTGCCAACGATTGCATGGCGTGCAACGTTTCCGGCTCCGTGGGCACGTGCAAAGTGCTCCCCGCGGGACAAACCTGCCGACCTGCGGCGAGTGCGTGCGATGTAGCCGAAGTCTGCGATGGCAGCGCAACGACCTGCCCAGCCGATGAGTACGCGACAGCCGGCACGGTTTGTCGCGACGCGAAAGGCGATTGCGATGCTGCCGAAACGTGTACCGGCGCCGGTCCAGCATGTCCTGCCGATGGCGTCAAACCTCCGGGCACGGAATGCCGAGCTTCCGCGGGCGTTTGCGACGTCGCAGAAACTTGTAATGGCACTTCGAAAACATGTCCAACGGACGGGTTTGTCTCGTCAGGCACGGTGTGCCGAGCGGCAAACGGTATATGTGATGCCGCGGAAGCGTGCACGGGCGCCGGTCCAGCGTGTCCTGCCGATGGCGTCAAACCCCCGGGCACGACCTGCCGAGCGTCCACGGGTGTCTGCGACGTAGCGGAAACCTGCAATGGCACTGCGAAAACATGTCCAACGGACGGGTTTGTCTCGTCAGGCACGGTGTGTCGAGCGGCAAACGGTATATGTGATGCCGCGGAAGCGTGCACGGGCGCCGGTCCAGCGTGTCCTGCCGATGGCGTCAAACCCCCGGGCACGACCTGCCGAGCGTCCGCGGGTGTCTGCGACGTAGCGGAAACCTGCAATGGCACGGCAAAAAGCTGCCCTGCGGATGGCTTTGCCGATCCGGGAACGATATGCCGACCGGCAAGCGACCTTTGCGATGCTCCAGAAACCTGCTCAGGCTCCAGCGCTGCATGTCCGGCTGATGGCGTCAAACCTCCGGGCACCACATGCCGAAAAACTGCGGGCACGTGCGACGTAGCGGAAATCTGTAATGGCAGCTCGAAGGCTTGCCCCACGGACGGGTTTGTCTCGCCTGGCACGGTATGCCGCGCAGCCAATGGCGATTGCGATGCTGCCGAAACCTGTACTGGCGCCGGTCCAGCATGTCCTGCCGATGGCGTCAAACCTCCAGGCATGGAATGCCGAGCTTCCGCGGGCACTTGCGATGTCGCGGAAACTTGCAATGGGAGCGCGAAAACGTGTCCAACGGACGGGTTTGTCGCCCCAGGCACGGTTTGTCGCGCTGCAAGCAATGTCTGCGACGTCGCAGAAACATGTTCGGGATCGAGCGCTACGTGCCCGACGGACGGCGTGAAACCTCCAGGAACGATTTGCCGAGCCTCTGTGAGCACCTGTGATGTTGCAGAACAATGCAATGGCTCGGCAAAGACGTGCCCCGCTGATGGCTTCGCCCCCTCGTCGACGGTGTGCCGTGCTGCATCGGACGTTTGTGATGCCGCGGAATACTGCACCGGCAGCAGCACCGTTTGCCCCGCCGATGGCGTAAAAACCGCGGGGACGCAATGTCGCGCTTCGGCCGGAGCCTGCGATGTAGCAGAATCATGCAATGGCAGCAGCAAGAGCTGTCCTGGGGACGGCTTCGCGCCCTCGTCCACCGTGTGTCGTTTGGCATCGGACGCTTGCGACCTTACCGAAAAATGCACCGGGACCAGCCCATCATGCCCGGCGGATGCCGTCTTCAGCGCGGGAACGATATGCCGCGAACCAGATGGCCCGTGCGACATTGCTGAAAAATGCAATGGGAACACGAAAAGTTGCCCCTACGACAAATTCGCCTCAGGTTCGGTTTGCCGCCCAGCCAATGGCGACTGCGATGCTGCCGAAACGTGTACTGGCGCGGGTCCAGCATGTCCTGCCGATGGCGTCAAACCTCCGGGCACGGAATGCAGAGGTGTCGCAGACGTGTGCGATAAAGCTGAAACCTGCAATGGCTCGACGAAGACTTGTCCAGCGGATGGATTCATCGCAGCGGGCACGCAATGCCGAGCAGCAAACGGTGTTTGCGACGTGGCCGAAGCGTGCACCGGATCCAGCGCTTCATGCCCAGCCGACGGCGTAAAGCCTTCAGGCACGACTTGCAGACCCGCCACGACCATTTGCGATGTCGCGGAATCATGCAATGGCAGCAGCAAGAGCTGCCCGACGGACGGCTTCGCGCCCTCGTCGACCGTGTGTCGTGGTGCGGCGGGCAAATGCGATCTCGAAGAAAAATGCACCGGCTCGAGTTCGGCGTGCCCAAGCGACGTGTTGAAGAGCGCCGGTACGGTCTGCCGCAGCGCCGCTAGTGCATGCGACGTAAACGAGACATGTACGGGTTCGAGCGTTTACTGCCCAACCGATGCGTTTGCGCCACCAGGAACCGTGTGCGGCCCGGAGACGTGCTCAGGCACGACGCTGTACTACGAAGACACGTGCAACGGAAGCGGAACGTGCGTCGATGGAGGAAGCGAGAGCTGCACAGGTGGTTGCAGTGGAGGAACGTGCCTCGTGTGCAGTCCTTGGCAGATCCAGACCTGCTACTACTATGCAACGACGTGCAACAAGCCGTGCGCCACGAGTTCTCAAGACAACATGGCGCTCGCGATGGGCGAATGCGATCCCAGTCTCATGAGTTGCTCCGAGGAAAACCTGCAGTTGTGCCAAGGCCAGCAGAGGTGCTTGGCGGACGGCTCCGATTGGGGACCCTGCACGTGGTGCCTGTAATGGGACCATCGCCGGAAATCGGTTGCTGCAAATGCGTCGCTCTCACTCAGCGCAAGCGCTTGAGGTGAGGGGCATTGGGTGGGAGGTGGCACGTGCGAACTGCCACCTCCGACCACTTGTCCTCGTTCGCGTCTTGACAAAACCGCAAACTATAACATCTCATGTGTCTGGGGGATTCCCTTGCAAGGTACTCATACAAGATCAAATTCGCATAATGTCGTCATTACGGGACTCGGCGTGTTGTCACCGATCGGTCTCTCGGTCGCTGAAGTCAGCGCGTCGCTCACGAGCGCACGATCCGGCGTTGCCATGATCGAAGCAGCACCGCTCCAGAAGAGGTTCCCCGCCGGCATCATCAAGCAGACCTTCGACGACCGTTTTACCAAGCTCGAGCTGCCTTACCTCGACCGCTGCCAGCAACTTGCCATCCTAGCCGCACGCGATGCCATCCATGACGCGGGCCTCGACAGCTTCGCCAACTACGGTCAGCGTGCCGGAATATACTATGGCAACGTTGCCGGCGGCAAGGTTACCGAACAAGCATGGTACCAGCAACTGCTGGTCGATAGTAAGCATGCATCGCGTCCGTTCACGGCGATGGCTATCATGCACAACGGAGGCGCAGCGCAAATTTCGATACGTCACCAGGTGCTGGGACCGGTCGTCACCCACGGCAGCGCGTGTAGCGCGTCCAGTATCGCCATCGGCGAGGCCATGCGAGCCATCCGCGACGGCTATCTCGATATTGCAGTGGCTGAGGTGCCGAAGCGCCGCTGACTGCGGCCACGCTGGGCATGTTCGATGGGATGCGCGCGCTCTCCGCACCTGACATCGATGATGCATCGCGCAGTTGTAAACCGTTTTCACTCAATCGCAGCGGGTTGGTCCTTGGCGAAGGCGCCGCATTCCTGGTACTGGAACGGGAAGACAAGGCCATCGCGCGCGGCGCAAAAATCTACGGCTACATCATCGGGTACGGTGTTGCTTCCGACGGCCACCACATTGGCATGCCCCACCCCGTCGGCCAAGCCACGGCGATGCGCGCAGCACTTGACGATGCCGGCCTCGACCCAAGTGACATCGATTATCTGAATGCGCATGCGACTGCCACAAAGAGTGGCGATATCGTCGAAACCACTGCAATCCACTCGGTGTTTGGTGAAGGCGGCGGCCAAGTCCTGGTCAGTTCGACCAAGTCGGTGCATGGTCACTTACTTGGTGCGGCCGGCGCGCTCGAGCTGCTCATTACGGTTGTGGCAATGAAAGACTGCGTCATCCCCGCCACCGCCCACCTCGATCAACCTGATTCGCAATGCGCACTCAACCATGTTGCCAACAAACCACTGCTTGGGAGTGCGATTGAGCGGGCGATGTCCTTTTCCTCGGGCTTTGGAGGCACAAATGCGGCCTTAATCGTGTCGAAGCACGGTTAATACCGACTTGTTGTCTATTCCTCGGCGTAGAACAGAATTACCACGATGAACTCACCTGATACACCGATTCCTCGCTCGACCGGTTCTTGTCGACCGCCATATTTCTGCAGAGCTGAAAATCGGGCATGTCAATACCTTGTGGCTCACGATGCATAAAGACTCGGCGACCCCGGTCCACAATTTTTCGCAGCCTCTATTAGCCGAGCTGCACGACATCGTGCAGTCATTGAAAGACGGCGATGGCCATTGGAACCGCATGGGTCAGCGCGCCCCAGTGCATTACGCTGTAATGCGTTCGGATCATCCTGAGCATTTCAATCTCGGCGGCGACCTCAAGCACTTCCGCGCGTGCATCGCCAATCAAGACTGGAACGCCTTGCGCGAGTATTCGCAGCGCTGCGTGAATATCGTGTACGAATGGGCCATTTTGCCCAGCAAACAGACGACCACCATTGCGCTCGTCCAGGGCCGCGCTCTGGGCGGCGGCTTCGAAGCGGCGCTGTCCGCGGCATTCCTCATCGCCGAGGAGAACAGTACATTTGCGTTCCCCGAGATCATGTTTGGGCTATTCCCCAACGCCGGCGGTGCATGAGTCTGCTATCCCGACGCGTAGGCGTGCACCGAGCAGAGCGCATGATGACGGACAAGCGCATCTATTCCGCGCCGGAGCTACTCGAAATGGGCGTAATCGACGAGATGTGCCCAACGGGCCATGGTGTCCAGGCGGTCGAGCGCTTCATCGCTGCGCATGCCAAGCGCCGCGCTGCGCGCTTGGCGTTGCAGCATAGCCGATACCGCATCGCGCCACTCGATTATCACGAGCTGTCAGTCGTCGTCGATGAATGGGTGGAAACGGCACAGCATTTGAGCGCAGAGGAAATACGCACGATGGACATGTTCATCATGATGCAGCAGGGATTGCAACACAAATTGCCTGGAGGAGCTGAATGAACGCCGAACAAATCATTGCAAGACTCAAGTACTTGCTTCAGGAGCATTTCTCCATTGACATCGCCAACGTCGACGGCAACACCCGCATGCGCGACATGGGAATCGATTCCATGCATGTAGTCGATCTGATGCTCGAAATCGAGTCCGAGATGGGTTTTCAGTTCGATAGCCTCAACCTGCAGCCGAATCCGTCGCTTGCCGAACTGAGCCAAGCGATCGAAAAGAACATCAAACGAGAATAAGTAGCATGCAGCCGCACCACCATGCCTCAGAAGACTCGTCGCCTCTTCGTCTCACTCCCAGTCTTACCCTTCTTGCCTCCCCCTCGCGAACATCACCGCCATCGCTTGCAGCAACCCAACGAGCTGCGGATTGCTCGCAAGCTCCGCGACCTGCTTCTCCGTAATCGTCCCCTCATCTTCGGCACCTCCGCCGAGCAACCTCGACGTGTCGAAATAGCCCTCCGGGATGTCGTCTGAAAAGGCGACAAACTGGCTCCGTAAAGGCGACAGCGGCATCTAGACGTTGCGAACCGTCGTCAGAACCCGCGGAATCGCACGGATCGCGACGGCTAGAATCCCCCTTGTCGAATTTAAAATCCCTTGACCGAGAGGTCGTCCCGGTTCGAGTCCGGGTGGGGCTACTAGCTGAAATCATTAGACTTTCTACGTCGGACTCAGGTGTGTCATCTCCCGAGTTACTGACGATTCCACTGACGATTCGAGTCGGCGTCGCCGTTTCCGTCGCCAAATCCGGGGCGATCACGAGCGATGGTTCGTCAGTAAACCGGGGGGTTTTGGCAGTAGCGGGCTCAGCCGTGAGCTGTCGAGCAAGCTCGGGGATGGCGGCGTCAAGTGGCGTGAAGTCGCCGAGGTGAAGCTCGCTCGCCGTTCGAGCGGCCCGACGGTAGCGGTTAATCATCAGGCTTGACTTGTGGCCGGTTCGGTCTTGTACCCACGCTTCCGACTTGCCGTTCGCGAGCGAGACGGTGACGAACGTGGCTCGCGTGTCGTGTGCGCGGATCTGCTGGCGCGTGTCGGTGCGCTCGAAGAGGACGGAGCGATCGATGCCAGCAGCAACGAGATGCTCGCGGTACCTCGCGGCGGTGTGGTTGATGTTGACGCGTTCGCCGTCGAGGTCGACGAAGACGAAGTCGGCGTCCTTGGTCGAGATGCCGTGGTCGGCGAGGAGCATGCGCCATGCGCGGAGGGCACGCGCGACGCCAGGTGACAGGGCCCAGGCGCGCGGGTCGTTGGTCTTGTTGACGTCGAGGACAACGCTACCGCGATCGAGGTCGAAGTCGGACCATGTCAGCCGTGCGGCTTCGTTGACGCGCGGACCTTCGCGATGGAGGAAGCCGTAAAAGACGCGGTACTCGAGCGGAACGGCGTCGGATGCGACAAGCTTGGCGTCTTCGTCGGGGTACACCCAACCCTTGGCTTTACCGGGTCCGATTTTTGGGAGGAATCCGGACGGCAATGGGTTTGTCGCGATGAGTTGCAAGGGAAAAACGGCCATCTTGCAAATACGGTGGAGCAATTGCGCAACCTGTCGACGCGTAGCCACCGCACGCCCCTCCGTAATGCCGCGCATGACGATGCGCGCGTGATCGAGCGTAAATGCATCAATGCCAATATCGCCGACAATGGGGTAGACGTAGTTTTCGAGGCGGCTGATGTCGTGCCCGACCGATTTCTTTACGCGCACATGATCTGGATAATCGCGGGCAAGGTCGCCCTGTGTCCAAGCCTCACCCAATTCGCGAATGGTGGGCATTTTGGCATTCGGTCCGCGACCCTGACAAACGAGGTCGACATTGCGGAGGACCTGCTCGAGGGCCCTCGCATCGGCGGCGCTTGCCGCGGCATCGAGGTACGTGCGGGCGATATCAAGGCATCCCGCCTTGCGAAGTTTGTCGGCGACTTCGGAGAGGGCAGCGGCGCGGGCGTCGGCCTCGGATTTGGTTTGGCACGTCGGAAGGGCGATAGCAGGACGATCGGATGAGTCTGTCAGTGTGATCCGAGCGAACCAGCGGCCGGAGGATTGGAAGATGGTGCCGGAACGGGGGCGAGGTATGGAGCGAGAGTCCTTGTGCCCGATGCGGTGCATGTCAAGACCGACAAGGCCGCGACATTCGCACAGGGAACGCTTGCTCGCAGCATTCCGATGAAAAGTCACGATTTGACCGCTTGAATCGTTCAAAGGCAATGGGCACAAGGAGAAACCTCGAATCCTTCACGCTTCGCCCATGATTTCAGTATTTTTTGCGAATCTGCGCAGATCTTTCGGTTCCCTGTGCTCGAATAGTTCCCAGCGTATTTGAAGGACGGGTCCCCCTGGTGTCGACAGGATACCCCTGTGCAACTTTGCTCGCCCGCCGACTTGATTGTCAAATAAAACCATCGGGATGCTGACGGCGCCACTTCTGGAATTTGTCGTGGTAAACCTTCCCGTAATGGTCGTGAAACTCGGCAATCTGATCCCCTTCGGTTTTTTCCTTCCGCGCATCCTGATCGCAACGCGTAGCGTCTTCACCACCGGCACAGGAGTCCCCCGTCGTCTCACCTGCGTCATCGGCTTCAACATCAAATTGGTATGGAGGTTCCTCGCCCGGGGCTTCGAGCGTAATACGCTGCACGGGATCATTACGATCACCTGCTTGCGCAGTGCGAATGCGATGGAATAATTCAGGCAAGTGCGGCTCGAACCATTTCGCGGGATTTCCCGAACGCAATCGAATACACCATTCTCGACGCTTGACGCCGCGCCGACCAATTTCAACGGCGTCCACAGCAGCACACCGATAAAACATATTGATGGTGCGCCGAATATCGTGCTCGATATCATCCAGATCCGACGAAGTGAAACCCGTCGGAAAGCGTAGAGCGGGTGCTGCTCGCAAAAGTGTCCCCGCATTGCGGAAATTCATCTCGCTGATATCTTTGTCACGATTGCATGTGGAGCAGAGCGTTTGCAAATTCGCAAGCTCATTGCTTCCACCGTGATAGCGAGAAATAACGTGGTCGACCTGTAGCTTCCGCCGATTCGTTTCGTCGCAACACAGACATCGTTCGCCATCGCGACGAATTACTTGCCCTTTTATCTCTTCGGAGGGTTCCGGCGCAATCATTGGGGGAGGTGGTGCGATCACGGGAACCATTGGAATCGCGCTCGCCGTACCGGTCAAACGCGCGATTTCGACTTCAACGAGCGATTGAAACTGTTTCACGAACAACTCAATGTTGGGAAACATTGCCCGCCAAAATCGACGCTCGTCTGCATACATAGGCTCGAGGTGTTTGCGCGTGCGCGATGGGCCCCAGTCTTCTTGCGCCGCAATGTTTGCTAGCGGGGTGAGGTCGTGATCTTCACGGGTCTCGAACGGAAAGAACGGTGGGAGTTCGCCACCCGTTTGCGCGACATGGCGAACCAAGTGGAAAAGATTTTTCCCAAGGTCCCCCGCACGCTTGCGTTCGTCCGCAAAGAACCGGTTGCGCCATTTTTCGATTGTCTGCTCGACTTCTTCGTAACGTATCGAGGGATCAGCAAATCGCTGAAGATCAGTTTTACTTATTTGATCGAGAAACCCGTCGTAAGACGCCTTTTCGTCCGCATGCACGAGCACCATGGGGTGCGCGTGCTCGATGTCGTCCGAGTCCGAATCCGACACTTCGACATCGAATTCAGGAACGTACCATCCAAGCGGCAGCAATTCGAGGAACGACGCGGGAGGCAAATCGCCAGACTCCATTTGTCGTGCGAGCCGCCGTATGAGTTCAATCGATATCAATTGCAGTGGCAGCCTCTTGCGCGGCTCGCCCTTCGCATCATCTGTACGAGTCCCCCATAGTTCGTCGAATTCGGCCCATTGAATACTTTCCCGCCAATCGTCCGAAAAAAGTACAATGTTCGCCGTGTCCGTACCACCAAACTTTTCTCCACGTAACGCTCGCCCCACCATTTGTCGCAGGAGAATGGGGCTCGTCGTTTGCCGCGTGAGAAAAACGGTCTGAACACTCGGAACGTCGGTGCCTTCAGTCAACATCTTGACATTGATCAGCACGTCCAACTGATTCTGGTGGAATGCCTTCAAAACTTTCGCGTTCTCGTCCCGCGTTCGCCGATTGCGCGCTTCGACCGAGGGCAGCGCCGCGTCCACGTGCGAATACACGACATCTGCGCGCACGCCATTATCGCGAAGCTTTTTTCGCAAGTATTCACACTGAATCCACCGATCGGCAAAGATGATGGTTTTGCCGAATTCATTGCGATTGTCGACATACATTTTCCAAATGGTATCGTTACGCGGCTGATTCTTCGCGAGCTGCTCAATGATATCCTCGGGCACGTCCTTGTACGTCGCGCTCCAACGTTGAAACTGAACCGCATCGAATTTTGGCGCGAAATGCGTGTTGCATGTTTTGAAAACAGGTTTGGCCAGAATGCCCGCGGCAATCAGCTTCGACGCACTCACCTGCGAAGTAATGCCTTGCGGAAAGAGTTTATGTAACCATCCTGCTCGCTTTTCGTCATTGTATATGGGCGTTGCGGTAAGCCCAAGCAGCTTCATCTTTGGTGCGTCACGCCGAAGGGCAACGATGAACTCGGTATAGGATGGCGCAGGCGCATGATGCGCCTCGTCAAATACCACCATGAGTTTCCCTTTGGCCGAATCAATGAATGCGCGTAGTGCTGCGTGATTTTCGCGATATGCACGAGCCGCACTTTGAAGCGTACAAATCACGACGTCGTCATTAGTACTACTGCGGAACGTTCAATCGGACTAGCCGACGTCTCACGGCGTCTGGGTAGGGCTGTGTCGTTTGTTTCTTACTTTGTCCTCCATATCTTGGAAAAGTTTTTCTTGAACCTTGCGCGGCGTAAAAACCGTGTCCATGGTGCGCGCCCATGAAGTTTGCCCAGGACACGGAGACAAACCGTCGCGCGGATCGACTTCTTTCAGGTGACCATCGGTCAACATCTCAAACGCCCCGAGCAACGCGCGTCATTTGCGACCTATGCGTTCGGGATCATCGGGGCGGGTGAACGAAAAAGCGGAACCCATCGCAGCGCAAGCGTTCTGCGAACCGCGAGACGTACAGCGTTGTCACGACAGGCTGCTGCACTTCGTCGGAACTGCGCCGTGGAGCGATCGAGATGTTCGGCGCGCAGCCGCCTGCTACGCAGTCGACGAAATGCGCAAGCAGGATCCGGTGACGATTTCGATTGTCGATGATACCGGGTTCCTCAAGCAGGGCAAACACTCGGTCGGGGTGCAGCGGCAATACACGGGCTCTGCGGGCAAAGTCACCAATTGCCAGATTGGTGTGAGCCTTGCGCGTCGAATCGGAGAGAGCAGGTTGCCATCGACTTCGAGCTGTATTTGCCGCAGAAATGGACTGACGACGCCGCCTGCGGAAAGCGGCACATATCCCTGACGACTGCGTTTTCAAGACGAAGCCGAGCTCGCGCTCGACATGATCCGGCGAGCCAAAGCTGACGATCTCCTTGGAGAAATTCTCCTCGCTGATTCCGGATATGGTGATTCGTGGTTTTTTCGTGCGGAGCTGCGCAAATTGGGCCTTGATTTGCCGTTGCAACTGCAGGGCACGACGCGTGTTTGGCTGCTGAATTCGGACGAGGAACACGAACGCATCTTTCTGCACGCGATCTTGGCGTAACACTCGGCTTGAATGCGTTTCGGCGGATCACGTGGCGAACAGGCACAAAGGGGAAACTTTCGTCTCGTTTTTGCATTCGCAGGGTAAAACCCGTACTGGGCGAGGGGTGAACTGGAAGACAAGGAGCCGCTTTGGCTCGTCATGGAATGGTTGGAAGGCGAATCGACGCCAACGAAATTCGTGCTGACGACACTGCCGCGGCGGATGAGCAAGAAAGAGATCATCTGAATCATCAAGGAACGGTGGCGAACGGAGATTCTTTATGAGGAACTGAAGGAAGAGCTCGGCCTCGACCATTTTCGAGGGACGCTCGTTCCGGCGGATGGCACCACCACGATTTCTGTCGTCCTCTGCTGCTACGCTTTCGTCATCGTCGAGCGTATGCGGCGTTTTTCCCTCGGCAGAACGGCGAGCGTAAAACAACGCGCTTGCTGTCTCGTCCAGCTCGCCACATCGCTGATTCCTCGCCTCAGTCCGCATTGCACCGCACATGCGCTGCTCGCCTGGCTGCCGCGTTGTCCATTGTGTCATCGAAAAAACGATACGGTTCCACCACCCACTCGTCGATTGACGAGGTCCCGCTCCTCGCGTCAAGAGCATTCGTCGCACGTCTCGGAGGTTCCGCAGTAGTATTAGGTGCCACGGCCGCAATTTTACTGTGCCCATGTGTCCCCGATACGACCCGAGCCCGCAACCGTTCTTTCGGCTCATGAATGAGGCCGACCTCCATTTCATTGGCGTGTTGATTTGGTTTGCCAAAGCTATCCAGGGCCTGCTCGAGCAAATGATGCGTATGCGCCAACCACAATACCTTGTAGCCATCACTCAAGGGATTACGGCACAGGAATCGCACAGCGGTGAATGTTTTGCCTCCACCCGTTGGCAGCACAAGCAAACCGCCGGCATTGGGTGTCGGCGCAGTCTCGTACCATGCACGCAGGTCAGCGAGCGCCTTTGCCTGGTGCGCTGCCTCAATTCGTTTGGAAGGGTACTTCCGTGCCTCGTTCAGATCGTAGTCACGAAAGTCGTACCTCAGTTCCGAATCGCGGTCGGCATTCACTGGCTCACCTCACCCTGTGCGGACGGCAGCGAGACTTCGCCTACCACTACCCAGGCGTCAAGCATAAAAATGTATGCACGACGAATTGTTACCATTACTGCTCACCACGAACCTCACCACGGTCCCAAATCCCCCGCTCGGTCGCCCACAACCCATGGCCATTCAGCGCGAATGAGCTTGACGACGCGGTCGTCCACAATATGCCCAAGGTGACCGGTGCCTAGGAAAATTAGCCTCGAAATTCCGGCATTGACGCGTCGACAGCGCCCTGCGTCATCTGCGGGGATTTGTGTTCTCGCATGCATCCAGTGCCTAGGAAAATTAGCCTCGAAATTCCGGCATTGACGCGTCGACAGCGCCCTGCGTCATCTGCGGGGATTTGTGTTCTCGCATGCATCCAGACACGGGGCTTCTTCGCGGGGTGCTTTTCCGTGTTCGTTCGCGTTGATTTTTCTTGACCCGCAGACACACGTGCATCGGCGCTGGCAAATACGAGCGCAATCTCACGCAAGATGCGTCCGCGGTATCACGCGTGACGCGCCTTCGGAAACGGTAACGAGAGCTGCCCGAGCGGTGCTCTGCTGCGCCTCGGTGGCCCTCGCGCAGACAAACCCGCCCGGACCAAACCTTCACGAATGGCGTCGGCGGTCAGCGCAACTTCGCGCCATTTCATTCGACCTGCGCACTTTGGGCAAACGTTGACGTCGATAGCGAAAACGTGCCTGAGCAACCATGCCCAAGGCTTGCGGCGAGCATGCTTCACGTCGACTTCGGGCTCGTCGAAGAGCTTGCCAAAGAGCGGAAGCTGCACCGAGTTTGGCACGGTATTCTCCTGCTGCGAGACATACGGCTTCGCCGATGCAACAACTTGCTCGCGTAATGCCGAATTCGGCGCCAATACCCCATGGAAACGGATCATATGAAATCGCGGCGGTGGGACCATGGCACATATCCGCGCCATCAATCCGTACGGATCGAGCGTCACGTAACGCGTGCCATCCTTCCACGCCTTCTTCAATTCATAACGCAATTCATCCCCATCACCTGTTTCAGTCAATCGCTCCGTCGCTATCGGCGGCCTCGCCAAGTATCGGCATATTCGCTCCACACGCTTGCGATCCCGACCATCGATTGCGTCACCCGCATACACATTGAAGCCATCCACGATGACCGCATGCACCTTTGCCAACGCGCGGACCATCCACGACCTGCTTCTTTGGAGCTCGCGCTGCTACGTCATAACATGCCCCAAGCGCCGGTTCGATTTCGCTCCCCTCCTCGCCATTCGATTCACTATCCGAAGTTCGTCCTCTTTTCTCCAAAATCGCCTTCACCTTTTTCGCCGTCCGCGCGGCAACCTCGTACACCTCGTCTTCGGTCGGACGAGGCAAACGGAAAAATCGCAACCCTTCGCCGTTGTCGCCTTTCACATACACACCATCGAGCACCAACGTGTGAAAATGGACATTCAGCCGCAATGCCGAGTCGAATCGCTGAATCACGGTCACCGTGCCCGTATACGCTTGCTCCACACTCGACAAACCCAATTCGCGTTTCGCTCGCCAGCGATAACTACGCTGCAATTCCTGGAATAAACATGTCCAGGACCAATGCACATATTTCCCGGTCGTACCCCGCTCGAACGCGTAATTCCCACGGAAGCGTCAGCACCCATTGCCGTATTTGCACAGCGGGAATCACGCGCTCCGTCAACCAGACCGCCGTGTCACTCATCCGCCGTCCCAAACACGACGGGCAAAACCCGCGATACTTACACGAAAATGCCACGAGCCTATCGAATCCACATGACTCACAAATCGCCCGAATGAATCCGTATTCCAGAATGCCACAACGCAAATACCCTTCGACCTCATTCACGACAAACTTCGGCAAACTCCCCGAATTCCTCCACACGCTCGCGAGCATGCCCGCGCGTTGTGCGCGAAACATGCCAATTTTTCCCTCACGTTTTCCCGATGGTTTTACATAGCGCTACCTGGCGGCCGCCATGGCGGGACCTGGCGGCCGCCACCCCGCCGCCAACTGAAGCCTTGCGTCGACCCGCGACCAACCCAAACTCCAAAATGATGCGCCCTCAGCCACGTCGGGCCGCTCGTCCCAGTCGTAGGACAATTGCCAGTCCCAACCCAGGTGCCAACCACTTTTGGCGCAGGTCCAAACGCTCCTCGGTCAACCCCGTGCGCTCCCTCGTCAGCTCCGTGCGGTCCTCAACAAAACCCCACGCGACGCCGCTTCAACCTCGTGCGCATCCGCGTCAGGTCCACGCGCACCTTGTCAAAATCCCACGCGACGCCGCTTCAACCCCGTGCGCTCCCTCGTCAGTTCCACGCGCATCTTGACAAAATCCCACGCGGCGCCGGCTCAACCTCGGGCGCATCCGCGTCAGGTCCATGTGGTCCTCGACAAAGTCCCACGCGACGCCGCATCAGGTCTCACGCGGCCCTTCATCAACCCCACACGCCCCATCGTCAACCTCACGCGGTCTTTGGTCAACCTCGGGCGCGCAACCGGCAGGAGCATGCGTCCTTCGTTCAAGCCCGTACGATTTTTTCCTCGACACACGTGTTCTAGCTTAAGTAAACTCCCCACTTCGCAGGAGGTGTATACATGGCACTCGACTTGACGGCGCTCGCACCCGAGGCGCGCGCGGCGTTCATCAAGGTTGGTGAACGATTCGGCTCGGATGACACGCTGGCGCAGGCGAACCAAACGTTGAATGCGTATGCGGTTTTTGGTGCAAAGCTTGGCGATTATGGTTTTGGCCCGGCCGATGCCGCCGAATTGCAGGACGCGCGGGATGGATTGATCGCGGCGGGTGTGGGGCGCGAAGCAAAGCGGACGAGCAAGAAAATCGATACTGCGGCATATTCGGCGGCGATGCGCGATGGACAGGGCACTCGATTGCGAGCTCGTGCGGTGCTGGGTGGAGCAAAGCGAGCGCTCTTGGCATTGGGAAACATTGCGGCAGTTCAAAATCGAGGCGCTTCTGGAGCGCGATTCGGTCGTGGCCGAGGATGCCGAGGGGCTCGCCAAGCAGCTCGATGCATTGCAGGCCGTGATGAAAGAGCAGGCCATTGCGGACGCCGCAAAGGACCGCGGTGGGCCGAAGGTCGTGACGGACCTTGCAGCGGACGCGCAGGCATTGCGAGACGCTGCCAAAGCGAAAGCGGAGCCGCGGGGGACGCCCGTGGAGACGGAGACGCTCGATTTGATCGACGGGATCATCGTGGGTTTGGTGCGCATGGCGCGGGAGGCTGCCGAGGCTGCGGCGCGCGAGGCATCGGAGCCGGCGATGGCGACGGCGTTCGAGCTATCGGCATTGTACAAGCGTCGTCCGAAGAAGGGCGAGGCGCCGGCGGGCGGAGGTGGAACGGGGGGCTAATCGTGCAAATGAGGGTGCGCGGATGGCAGAAAACACGCGCGGAAAAAAGCCTGGGCGTGAGGATTTCTCCCAATGCTTGGCGCACTTCGTTCGATACGGGTAGTTCGTTTGGTTCGTCATCCAGCAATGGGCGGCCAATCGTGACGTCGGGACTGCACGACAAATCCCAAATCACCTTCACCTTGTTCGCCGTCCTCGCGGCAACCTCGTATACCTCGTCTTCGGTCGGGCCACGATCGAAGGCGAACCCGCACGACAGATTTCTTGGATCGCCTGGCCCCCCGTGGTAGCGATCAACCCGCTCCGGGAAGTGCCATGAAGATTCACACGCTGGAAGTCAAGAACTTCAAGAAGTTCGCGGAGCTGGAGCTCGGCCTTCACCCGCAGTTCACGCTGCTCGTGGGCGAGAACGGGCCATCGCCAAGGCACTTGGAGTCGCCCCGCTCGACTTATTGAATCACGACACCGAAAACGACGATATGGGGCACATCATCGAAATGATGCGCAAGGACCCTGACTGCATTGCCAAAATAAGGAATAAAGTGCGCCCACTCGTCGAGAATTGAGGGGCCTTCGCCATCATGCCTCGTCGTTCGATTCCCGACCCCATTGCCGCCAAACTGGGGGCCAGAATTCGTGAATTGCGCATGGAACGCGGCATGTCTATCGCAACGCTCGCAGCTTCGGCCGGTTTGTCCAAAGGACACATGTCCAGCGTCGAACGGGGCCTCGTCTTGATCAACGTTGGCACCGTCGTGGCCACGGCGCGCGCTCTTGGCGTCCCCCCGTTCGTTTTGGCCATGTTCCCCAACGAAGACCCCCTCTCCGCAGTCATCGAGCAGGTGCGCTCCATCGAGGGCGGCGATGCCCACAAAGCTGCCGGCAAATTGCGACGACTGGTCTTCGGCCAGTTGGCCAAGAAACGTCAAGAACGCTAACTTGCCGCCATGGACAAGACCCTGATTTGCATCGTGTTCGTCGTGTTTGCCGGATGCAGCGCACCCCAGGAAGGCGCGCAGACACCCGTCACAGAACCAAATCTGCGGGAGGAGGAAGAGCCGCCGCCAAACGCCGAAAAGCCACCTGAGATGGATGAAGAAACGCGACGTGAGTACGAGGACGTAATTCGACGCCACCCCCCTTCGCCGGTAAGCCTGCCATGAGGCAGGACCCGGTAACATGGCCATGATGCGCACTGTTCCCGCATTGTTCGTTCTTCTCGTTTCCGTGTCTGTGCCCAACAAAGCCGCCGCGCAAGACGCCCAGACATTTGCAGAACTGGTTACTGCCGGGGACAGGGCGCGGCTGGCACATCGAATTTCGGACGCGCTCAAAGCATACAACCAAGCGCTTGCCATTCGCAGTGACCCTGCGGTCGAGGGCCGGTTGGGCCTCGTTATCTTGGAGATTGGCGAACCTAACGTGGCTGCTGCGTATTTGCTGAGTGCGATTACCAAGGCACATGCATCGCCAGACCTCATGCGGCAGTTTCACGATGCGTTCAAGCGCGTGCGCCCCAAAGTCTGTTTCGTCGAGGTATTCGTGTCCGAGCAGAACGCGGAGATATTCATCGACGGGAAGCAGCAGCCCGACTCGGGCCAAAACTCATTTCATGTTTTCGTGACGTCGGGTTCGCATACGTTCCAAGCCAAACTGAGCGGGTTCGAGGACGCTACTGAGACAATCGACATCCCTGCTGGGGGCGAATTCAAGGTCAGGCTCGAATTGAAGCCTCTGCCACCACCCCCGCCCCCGCCCACGCCGCCCCCGCCTCCCCCACCACCCGTTCAGGTTGACAAACCCACAAATCGTTTGTCCGACTCATATACGCATTTTCATCTTGGCGCAGGGGGAGTGCTCGTGCTAGAGGCCACGCCCGGCGTAGCCGTTGGACCTCAAATCAGTGGTGGCTTTCGCCGCGGGTCTTTCTCGATCAACGGGGATGCACGCGTTGCGTGGGCTATGGGAACACTAGAACGTGCGCCCGATATGCAGTTCATGACGTGGGCAGCAGGGCTTCGCCCATGCGCGCATCACACGTTTTTGTTTGGGTGCGGGCTGGTCCAAGTTGATGGACTGAGTAGTTTGTCCAAGGGGTTCACTCCGCAAACGAGGTTCGGTGGAGGGATTCGGGGGGGCGCAGAATTTGTCCTACGGAAGCCCGTTCAGTTGCAACTCTGGGCAGAGGGGATCGTGCACTCGAAAGGCTATTCTTTCGTCAGGAACGGGCTGGGCAGGTGGGAGGGTTTGCCGGTGTTTGGAGGGTTTGGCGCAACAGCCTTCTTGACCTGGTAAAGGTTTGTCTGTTACTCGGTCAAACTCGATGGACAAGAAACTCATCCCCATTTTCGTTGTGACCTCGTTTGGGTTCGTTGCCCTCGCCGATGGTTGCACGGGCGAACAGTGGACTGGAGCTGTCGAAGGTTGCTGTCCAACGGATCCAAGGGATCCGTCCTGGGACGACGAAGATTGCGAGGAGGGGCGACGATGGATGGCGTACATGAAGGACGCCGGCATCGACGGGGCTGGGTGCTCGCCGCCGATGTGGCCGTCAGGGGAGCCACAATCCGACGAATCGGTTGAAAGCGTATGTGTTCCGAACGCGCCAAACGATTTCGACCCTCCGCAACCGCTTTGGGTTGGGCCAAAAGAACAGGACCCCGGCTGCACCCCCGAAATCGGCGCATTTGGAGGCCGTGAGTACAAGGACCTCGACGTTCCCGATCCGGGGTGTCCTGCATGCATCTGCGGGCCGATCGACGGCTCCATGTTCGCCTCGGCCAAACAACATTTTGATTCGCGCGGACTACTGCGAGGCCCTGGAAACGTATACAACTGACTTCTCAGCCCCCGAACACTGGGATGGTTCGTGCACGAACGTAAACGCGATGCCAGCAGGCGCCGAGTGTCCCGTTGGCAGCGGGATTCCGTGCGCGCAATCGATTTACTCGTCGTCGCTTCTCGACCCGGTCGAGAAATGCGAGCCCATTCCAGTGCCTGTTCCAAAGGCGCGTGCCGATGCAGCTTCCTTGAGCGCACCAACAGCAAACGCACATTCCGATTTGCCCACATGGAGCACACACGTGCTCTCCTGCAATGCGACACCTATTGACCTGGCTTGTCCGGACCACGATTCGCAACGATTCGCGGTTTTGCCAAAAGGCTGGCGTCGTTGCGTGCGCCATCGAGACAAAGGCATTCACGAATGCCCGAGCGGATCGAAATATAAGGACCAGGTCATTGCGTATTCCGACACGGGCTACAAAGATACGCGTCAATGCACGGAATGCGGCTGTAAGGCGTCGGGCGGTATATGCTACGGGACGTTCAGCGTATACGAGGACGATCAGTGCACGAAGCTAATTAACATGGCAACGCTGTACTCCGAGACGTACGGATGCTCAAACGTCGCGGCCGGCGTCGCCGTAGGCAGCAAGGAGCTCGTCGACCTGACCTACGTGCCTGGCAAGTGCGAGCCCACGGGGGGACTGGCCATCGGGACGGTCGAGAAGGACGACGCCGAAGCGGTGACGTGGTGCTGCTTGTAAGCAGAGGCTCCGGCCATGCCCGGCGCCACACCTACTAAGGGACACCAGAAGAGTCTCGTGTGGGACACCCATATGCGGACAGATGTACATGCAAGTGCGAGTGCGTAGCCAAAATGTTAGTAATCAGATGCCTCGATGCGTGTACAGATGTCCACAACGGGGTCGTGGCTCGACCAAAAGAAGCCGAATCCGGAAGCCATTCTCGATGGGCGCATCGGGCTGATGTACGCGCCCGCCGTCGTGCGTGCGGTTGAACATCTGGTGCCGCTCGAGCGCGTGCACACGCTCCTTTGGGAACTCGACGAACGCGGCGTGCTCGAGCTGCGTCCCAATGCAGGACGGAAGCCTCTGCCAGACAAAGATGCCGCCCTGTGTCCGCCGGGGCCGCGGAAGACGGTGTTTGGGACACCAGCATGCGGACAGATGTACATGCAAGTGCGAGTGCGTAGCCAGAATCTTAGTAATCAGATGCCTCGTTGCGTGTACAGATGTCCACAACGAAGCGTACGAACGCGCTTGGTCCATCTCCTGAAGCCCCCCGATAGTTGCCCAAAGGAACCCGCGCGCATGCTAAAAACCAAAGCGAAGTGACTCCAACGGAGCGAAGCAGAGAACCCGTGAAGCGGATCGAAGTGCTGGTGTTCGACGGATGCCCAAACATCCACGCCACTGTGGAGCGAGCACGTGCCGCCGTCGCTGCCGCGGGCGTGCTAGCGGAGATCGCTATCGTGCTTGTAGCAAGCGAGGAGGAAGCCACCCGATTGCGGTTCATCGGTTCGCCCTCCGTGCGCGTCGACGGGGTCGACATCGAGCCATGGGCGGAAGTGCGAGACTTCGGCATGCAGTGCCGCCTCTATGCCGTGGATGGTTGCCTCGAGGGCGTTCCGCCTGTCCACTCGATTGTGGCGGCGCTACGTGGCGACCCCGCGCAAATAGTTACGAACTCGCCCCAATCCGCATGTAGTGCTTGCATCTGCGAGCCACACACCGCAGCCTCTAACCCCGCAGCAAACGAGGAAGATTCGGCATGAATCTAAAACAGATATTGCTCTCGTCACTCGTGATCGGTGTGCTTGCCTCATCGGCATGTGCTCGGAAGGAGCATGCGGGTGAGGCTCAACAGAATGAGAACACCTCAGTTGAATCAAAGGCTCAACCAGACCTTTGGGAGCCGGTCGACAAGGCATTCAAAGGCTGCGAGGGGGGCTGAGGATTGCGCATGGTCGGCCGGTCGGCTGACGTCATCCCGCAACCGGACGCTGCAATCGGACAGCGCACCTATTGTCCCGTGAGTGGGGTTGCCTTCGAGATCAGCGAATCGAGCCCGCGCCGGGATGTCGGCGGCAGGCCGGTCTACTTCTGTTGTGAAACCTGCGCCGGCCACTTCTCCAAACACCGCGAGCACATTATCGAGTTGCGGCATTTGTCGAAGTGACGGACGTCTTGGTGTGTCGACACCATCGGACCCCCGGAACGACCAGGTGGCGTTTCAGACTACGGACGACGCAACCGCATTCCCACCACCGCTATCGGAGCCGAAACCAGAGCGAGCGCCGCGACCATTCCGGCCACCGCCGCTAGCCCCATTCCTGTGCATCCGAGCGCCCCAGTCAGTGCCGCCACCCCAATCGCCGATAGCGCGAAGCGCCCCGGCGCCTGCCGTTCGGACGCTGCGCGCATCCCAACCATGATTCCCGCCGCAATCCCGGCCCCGGTGCAAAGGGGCAGGCAAAGGGTCGAGCAGGCCCCCGCAATGCAGCAATGCCCAGTCGCCTGCATGATGAGTGGCACGAGCAATGGGATTGCCCCCGATACGAGACCTGTGCTCACTGCGCGACCATGCGCCTCGCCGCGCCACAAAAGGCCCACGGTGAGGACTCCAAGCGCCACTCCTATCGCCACGTTCCAAGCCGTAGGGGTCGCATTGCTCCAGGCTGCAAGCAGCACCATCGGCACCACGTAAACCAGCACCTTGAGGGCGAACCTGAGCCGTCCGAGTTCATATACGCGTTGCGCCCGCGCCCTGATTTCGCGCTCAGTCCGTTCCATGCTTTGCCTTCCACGCCTCGCGCAACCGCCACATCGCCCGCTCCACGCGTTTGCGAAAAGTGGCGCTTTCCACGCGCTTCTCTGCGAGCACGAGTTTCAGAGTTTCCACATCATTCGCCCGAAGCGTGCCCAGCACGTCGAGCGCCGCGGCCTCCAGGTCCCTGGCAATCAGGCGTTCTTCTGGAGACATGTCACCGTCCATTGCGAGGACGGGCGCGAGCTCGTCGAGCCCACCGGGCTCTTCCTTCCTTCGGCGGGATTTTTGCCGCAAAGTACGGCACTCATTGGCAGCTATTCCGAGCACCCACACGAGTGCGTCCCGTTCTCGGTCGAACTCCGCCGCACGATAGAGGACTTTTTCGAGTGCTGCCTGGGCCGCGTCCTCGGCATCTGCCGGCGACTGCATCACACGCAAGGCAAAGCGCCGAAGGACAGGCCAAATCGCGGTGAATACCGGGTCGAACGCGCTGCGATCGCCGTCAGCCAGGCGCACCATCGCCCGGTGCAATCGCTCCCGCTCGACCTGGTCCATCATCGCTCAGGGTGTCTCCCGACCCTCCGGCGCGCCACCATCCCGAGCTACTTGCCGCTGCTGCAGGGGCAACCGCTGCAGGGGCAACTGGAGCCGCAGGGGCAAGCCGAATCTGCAAACGTGGTCCCGGATAGGGAGAAGAGAGCGAGGACGGTCACAATGCGGGCGAGAGCACTCTTCGTGGTATTCATGTTATTCCTTCTGCCGCACTGAACCGCGGCGACTGGTGATAGGCACGAGCGGGCCTTCGCGTGACAGGGTGCCGGCATTTTTTTCGACAGGCGCGAGCGAGATGGGACGGGCGTGAGGCATCGCCGCTCTCCGTGAGCGTGTGAGCACGCTTCTCCCTTCCCACGTGATTCGTACTCCGCTACATCGTCAAGCGATATGGCATTCCCGAAGCCAGCGGTTGTCGCGCTTATTCTTTTTGCGGTGTATATGATCGTCGCGTTCGGAATCCGCACCATCCAACACGTGCGGGCCACCGGTTCGACTGGTTTCCAAGGTATTTCCGGGAAACCCGGCTCAGCATCGTGGTTTGGCGGCGTTCTTTTCGCGTTGGCTCTCGTCATAGGTGTATCCGCGCCAATCCTGGAGCTTGCCGGATACGTCAAGAGCATCATTGAATTGCCGGCCTGGGTTGCGTGGGGCGGAACGGCGATAGCAGCCATCGGAACACTGGCCACGTACGGTTCGCAGGTTGCCATGGGCAAGTCGTGGCGCATCGGCGTGCGCGATACCGAACGCACCAATCTCGTTATCGATGGACCGTTCCGTATCGTCCGAAACCCGATTTTCTCGTGCATGCTCGTCACGGCGATAGGGTTCACGCTGCTCGTGCCGAATGCTCTCTCGCTCGTGTCACTGGTCAGTCTTTTCGTTGCTATCGAGCTGCAAGTGCGCGTTGTCGAAGAGCCCTACCTATACCGCACGCACGGCGAGCCATATGCACAATATTGCAAACAGGTGGGGCGGTTCGTTCCGGGTTTTGGGATGCGACGATTCTGATTGCAATGAGGACTTCCCACTCGATGAAATCGAGATCCCTACCGCGTGCGCGCCAGCTGTAAAAGCGCCTTGACGTTCGAGGACGAGACGTACGGGTTGTCATTTGTTCCGCCGCGGTCATCGGTGCCCTCGCCAGAAGCGTTCGGGGACACTGACATGAACAGGAAATCGGGATGAAGCTCTCGACTGTCATTGCCCGACATCGTCGGCGATGCGATCCACTCACCGCCGACGATCGTGCCTCTACCGTCGAGCTCGAGGATGTAATGGATTGTCGTCTCACGTAACGGTCGCTCGCGCTGTAGAGGCGGCGTTAGGAGTTCTTGGCCAGTCGCGGAATAGGTCATGACCCAAAAGCGGGTCTTCACTCGCGCGAAGCGAACGGCATTCTGATTGAATATGTTGTTGCAGCCGAGTCGTGCCCTGTCGTCGCCTTTACATACGAGGGACGCGGCACGCGATTGATCGACATACTCGAGCTCGTCGATTTGGTACTTGACGACAGGGAAGGTCCAGACCTCGTAGTCCCACGTATAGTCGACAATGAAAGGAAGCCTTTCGGACGAACCATTAAGGTTCGTGAGCGGGGAGGCGCCTTTGCCGACGAGACCGGTGAGCGCCACATGCAAAGTGGCGGGGTTGAGATCGCGGCATTCCGGATCGGTGGGCCGTCCGTATTCATCACGCTCGATATCGTCGGACTTCTTGTGGCACCGCGCGCCTACCGCGGTGGACGAGTCGTGGAAGTAGATTTCCCATAAGAGTGCCTCGATATCGGCCATGCGGAAAAGGATGCAACCGTCCTCTCCCTCGCGGCACTCGACGAGCTGATCCCCTTGTCGCCGGACGCGCACATCGCGGAGCGGAGCGCCCTGACTTTCGGCCGTGAGGTACGAAGACCAGCCATTACAGTGCCCGAACCAGGCTTCCGGGTACACACGCTGGTAGACTCCATGATTCATGAGTTCCCAGGCGGTAGTGGGTCCGACGACGGTAAGCGCAGGCTGGACCCGAGCTGCGTCACGCTCTCGCTCGGGGCGGTTCGATTCGGCGATGGTTTGATTGCGTACCTCCGGAACCTTCTTCGGCTGGCCTGGGTAGAAGAGCAGGTCGTACTTTTCGGTGGGCGCAAGGTTATCAGGGTCGCCTCGCCAGTCCTGGTAATCCTTATTCGTGGAGTTCCACCGGTCGGCAATACCATTATTGACTTGAGGCCACCAATTCGATGGGAAAACCTCGCGGTCGACCTTGCCCTCCGTGGGCCCTTCGCCGATGCGGAGCATCTGGCCGCGCAGCGCCGGATGGAGGCGAGTTGGTCGGTTAGAGGCGTTAATGGGCTCGCGGTCCCCAGGCGTTGGGACGACGATGTCACGCACGATGCCTACGATCGGACCTTCCGGCGTTTGACCGAATATTTGTGTCAACCTGCCGCCAAACGCAAAACGGGGCTCCGCTGCAGGTGCACGAGTTTCCGGCGCTGCGGATACCGCGTCCACGACGCCACCTGTTGCAATGAGGAGGAAACCAATGGTTGCGAATCTCCAGTTTTTTCTCACGGTGAATCACCTCGGGTACGGCCGTCGGATTCCGTGCAGAACGGGTGCAGACTGCGGGCCAGGCGAACGCTGCCGCGGATGTCACCGCTGTACTCGCTTGATATCCTGAAAGTCCGCCAAAGACGGCAAATGCGAGGCCGTGGAAGCGAAGAATGCACGACCATCAGTAATTAACGAGATATTGACTATCCGGCCATTTCCGGTTCAGCTCGATGCTCGGAATGCTTGAAGACGTTAGTCTCAATCCTGGTCGTTGTCGCACCCATGGCATGTATCCTCCCCTTCCCATGCCTCTCGGCCTTCACGTATCAGAAAGACCGTCATTCCGAGTGCGGCAACCGGATCCGCCCACCACCAGCCGAAAGCAGCATTGAGCGCCATGCCGCCAAGCGCGATGAGCGATAGCCACCAGCACGCGGTCGTCTGAAACGCATCCGCCTCGAGAGCTCGGCTCCCGAGCGCCTTGGCTGCGCGCCGCTTGGCTCTTGCGAGCCAAAGCATCACGATTAGAGACACCGTCGTAAGTCCGATCCCCACTGGGCTCGGCTCGGGCCGCTCACGTAGCCATAGCGTTTTGCCTGCATCAATTACGATGTACGCGGCCAGTACGAAGAGCGTCAGTGCCACGAGCTTGTGCGCTCGACGGTCGAGCCGTTCGATGGCCTCGGAGTCCATCCCCGAGCGCTCCGCCTTCAAGCGCCATATCAACACGCCACCAGACGTGCTCTCGACGAAGCTGTCGATGCCAAACCCCAAAAGCGCAACGCTGCCCGCTGCAACAGCTGCGGACACGGCAATTACGCCCTCCACGATGTTCCACCCGACCGTCAGATATTCGAGCCGTAGCGCGCGTCGTACGACGCCAGTGCGCTCTTCATTGTCAGCTTTCACGGCATTACCTCCGATGCGATATCGTGCCCGAGACGAATTACTTTCGGAATCATGGGGCACCTCGTTCAAGCGGATACCCTGCGGCCAGTGCCAGATCGACAGACGCCAGGGCAAGGTTTTTCCTGGTCTCGAGGCCCGCTCGCAGCAGTTCCACGAGACTTTGTTGCACGACGATTGCATCACGAACGGCGAGGCGGCCTGCTTCAATTTCAGATGCAATGGCGCGCAGGCTTTGATCAGCACGCCCCAGCCGCTCGGGAGTGTACAATTCGCTTTGGGCGCGCGTGGCAGCGAACGACGCTCGGGCATTGGCAAGATCGAGACGAATTTCTCGGCGGGCTTGCTCTGCTTCGGTCTTCGCGCGCCGAGATAACGCTTCAGACTCGGCAATTTCGCCGGCGTACGTGCGTCCCACCGGCTGCGGTAACGTAATGGGGAGCGAAAGTCCCACGCCAAACACGCGCTCATTGAATCCATCGTTTTGCACGAATATCGAAAACGTCGGATTGGGGACTCGGGAGCGCCGATAAAGCGACGCTCGCGCCTCGTGCGCACGCCCGGCAGCTTCGAGCGCCTGCACCTCGGGTCGATCCTCGACAGCGCGTGCATCTTGCTTTTGAATGAATGCTTCGACATTGGACAACGGCACGAGATCGCCCTCGATGCTCACGTCGACGCGCGGATCGAGCCCCATTGACGCCATCAGCGCAGACTTGGCAATCTGGGCCCGTCGAGAGGCAGCGATTCGGTCCTGTGCAACGCGCAGGTGGGTCGACTCCGCCACGTCCGCGTCCACGCCGGGCGCGAGGCCCTTGTCTGCCGCTGCGCGTGTCGCTGTCGCCACTTTTGCAGTGAGCGCTTCGAGCTGCTCGTCGAGGCGCATTTCTTCCCGAGCCGCAATGGCCTCGAAATAGGCTCGCCATGCTGCCGCCGCGACATCGCGATCCGTCTTTGCCACGGCCCTTTTTTGCGTCTCGCGCTCGGCGTCTGCGACGCGTTTCCTTGCATCCCGCTGCCCCGCAATCTCGATTTCTTGGGACAACGTCGCGTACCAGTTGATCACTGGTGCCTGGCCCGCCGCGGCTCGACGAGCCCCCGACACCTCGAGGACCGGGTTTGATGGTAAAACCGGGCGTGCAGCCTCTTGTCGAGCCTCTGCGGCTTCGAGGCTCTGGCGTTCTGCTTTCGCCGCAAGGCTTCCTTCGAGCGCGCAGCGAACCAGGTTGGCGCGGTTGATCGGCGCGCACGACGCCGCTCCCGCGCGAGCTTCGACGACGAACGACGAACATGCAGTCGCCGTAATGGCGAACGCAAGCCAATAGAAACGGTTCATGATCGAAACTCCTCGAGATTCAATAGCTCTACCGCGCACGGAATCAGGTCGGTGCATTCGATTGCTCACGCGCATTTCCCTCCCCTTGTTTCACCGCGCCAAACGCAATGTACAGCGCCGGTAGGACCAGCAGCGTGAGTAGCGTCGACGAGATGACCCCGCCAATGACGACCGTTGCCAAGGGGCGCTGCACTTCGGCACCGACGCCGGTATTGATTGCCATCGGCAAGAACCCAAGGCTCGCAACGAGGGCCGTCATGAGGACCGGACGAAGCCTGCGCTCTGCGGCCTGCTCGACCGCATCGCGAAGGGGCATCCCGGTGGCCAAGAGCTGGCGCACCGTCGACACGAGCACGATATCGGCAAGCACCGAAACGCCCGAAAGCGCAACAAACCCCACGCCTGCCGAAATGCTGAACGGGAGCCCGCGCATCCACAGGGCCACGATTCCACCAATTGCCGCGAACGGCACGCCTGTAAATACGCGCGCCACATCCAGGACACGCCCGTACGTGAAGTAGAGCAAGGCGAAGATCAGCGCGAGCGCGGCAGGCACCACAATGAGCAGCCGTTCTTGCGCACGCTCGAGGTGCTCGAATTGACCCCCATAACGCACATAATAGCCCGCGGGCAGCACGACTTTCTCGTCGATCTGCGCGTTTGCCTCCCGCACGAACGAGCCTACATCCCGACCTCGCACATTGGCTTGCACCACAATCCGCCGCTTGGCCCACTCTCGATTGATGGACGACGGGCTTTCGACCACGCGCAGCCGAGCCACGCTCGAAAGCGGGATTTGCGTGCCATTGGCTGCCGTAATCAGAATGCGACCCACGGCTTCGATATCGGTGCGATATCGTTCGTCGAGGCGCAGCGAAATGGGGAAACGCTTTTCACCCTCTTGCATCTGACCGACTTCGCGTGTCCCGAGCGATGCCACGACGTCCAGTACCTCGTGCGCGGGAATCCCGTGACGGGCGATTGCCGCTCGATCGACCTCGACCTGAAGCAGCGGTTGTCCCGTGACTTGCTCCGTAACGATATCGGCAGCGCCTGGAATGGCTTTCAGGACCGCCTCGATTTCACGCGCCTTCTCCTTCAGAATATCGAAGTCTTCACCGAAGAGTTTGACCCCAATGTCCGAGCGAACCCCGGCAGTCATTTCATTGACCCGCATTTCAATGGGTTGCGTAAAGACCATGCGCATGCCGGGCAGGTTTTCGAGCTCTCCCTGCATCGCGCGCACGAGCTCGTCCTGCGTTGCGCCACGCTTCCATCGTTCTCGAGGTGTAAGTGTGACGAATACGTCGGACAGCTCGATACCCATCGGATCGGTGGCCACTTCCGCCGATCCCGTGCGTGTCCAGACGCGCGCGATTTCGTCGGGAAACTTCTCGCGCAATGTTTTCTCGATTTGCAGGCCATAACGCGTCGACTCGTCCACCGAGACGCCCGCGAGCCGAATCGTATTGATCACGATTGCGCCTTCGTTAAGCCGCGGGACGAATTCGGAGCCGAGCCTTGTCGACAGAGCGACCGCTCCGCCCAGCATGACCACGGCGATAGCCACGACAAACCGGCGATGACGAAGCACGAAGTGAAGTGCCGGGCGATACGCGCGCAAAAGCAAACGGACAACAAAGTTCTCCCGCTCCACGGTTCGGCGCGGCAACATAAAACTCGCCAGCACCGGCATCAGCGTGAGCGAAAGAATCATCGAACCGACGAGCGCGAAAATGACGGTCAGCGCCATGGGCCGAAAAAGCTTTCCTTCGACACCTTCGAGGAAAAGAATCGGCAAATAGACGATCATGATGATCAATTCGCCGAACATCGTCGGTTTGCGCACTTCGAGCGCTGCGTCGCGCACGACTTCGCTCACGGGTCGCTCGCCCTTGTCCTCCGCAAGGCGCCGCGTGGCGTTTTCCACCATAATGACCGAGCTATCGACGACGAGGCCGAAATCAATGGCACCGAGGCTCATCAAGCTGCCCGCGATCCCGAATCGCAGCATGAAATTCGAGGCGAAGAGCATGGACAGCGGGATGGCCGACGCGACTACGAGCCCAGCGCGAAGGTTGCCCAGAAAAACGAACAGGATGGCGATGACCAGAATGCCACCCTCGAGCAGGTTCGTCCGCACAGTGCGCAGGACGAGATCCACGATCTCGGTGCGGTCATAAACTGCGTTGACCTCGATTCCCGGAGGCAAACTCTTTTTGATTTCGGCGAGCCTCACTTTCAAGCGACTCGTCACGTCATGGCTGTTTTCACCCATGAGCATGAAGCCCAGACCAAGGACAACCTCGCCCTTGCCATCGGCCGTCACGGCCCCGCGACGAATCTCCCGCCCCTCGACGACCTTTGCGACGTCACGAACTCGAACGGGCACGCCCGCGTGGGCCGTGATGACCATGTCTTCGATATCGCTCGGGCGCGTGGCAATCGCGATGCCCTGCACGAGCGTCGCTTCGCCGGCTCGATCGAGGCTCCCGCCACCAACGTTCGCGTTGTTTTGCTCGATGGCTTCGGCGAGCTGCGAAAGCGTAAGACCACGCCGCTGCAGCTCCTTGGGATCGACGACGACGTGGATTTGTCGCTCATCGCCGCCCCAAGCGTTTACTTCGGCCACGCCGCGCACCGAACGGAGCTGCGGTTTGACGATCCAATCGTTTGCGGTGCGCAGCTCGCTCAGGCTTTTGTCTTCACCCGAAACGAGGTAATGGAAAACCTCACCGAGTCCCGTTGCGACCGGCCCGAGCGTCGGGCGCTCGATGTTCGGGGGCAACGACACACTTTGCAGGCGCTCCATGGCAACCTGCCGCGCCAGATAAATATCGGTTCCCTCCTCGAAAACCACGGTAACCTGGGACAAACCAAACCGCGATATCGAGCGCACTTCGTCGAGCTTGGGAAGCCCCGAAATGGCCTGCTCAATAGGGGCCGTGATTTGCCGCTCGATTTCAATGGGCGACAGGGCCGGGGCGACGGTGTTGATTTGCACCTGCACCGGCGTGGTGTCGGGGAAAGCATCAATGGGCAGGCGGCGAAAAGAGATCGCCCCCAAGACCGCGACAGCTAGGGTCGCGAGAATGACGATGAAACGGTGGCTCAGCGACCACACGATGATTCGGCTCAGCATCGTATTCAGTCGGCGTCGCAGCAGCCCGCGCCGATGCTCTCCTTCAACGTCTCGGTCTTGAGCAGAAAGCTGCCCGTGGTTACGACGTCTTCGCCGGGGCGCACGCCTTTGCGAATTTCGACGAGGTTGCCCTCGCGAATACCGAGCTCGACATGCCGAGTCTCATATTCGTCCTCCGCCAACCGAACGAATACAAGGTGCACGTCTTTTGCTCGCTGTACAGCAGCGTCGGGCACCATGACGCTCGCGCGTGCTGCACCGACGGAGATGCGCGCTCGCCCGTACATGTTGCTGCGCAGTGCACCATCTGCATTTTCCAGGGGAACGCGAGCCCGAACCGTGCGCGTCGCAAGATCGATCTGCGGGCTCAGGTAGGTAATGGTTCCGCTGAACGTGCGCCCCGCGAATCCATCGACATCGAGCGTCACGGCCTGCCCCACCGCGATGCCCGCGAGCTCGGCCTCGGGAACGTCGAGCTCCGCCCACATGGCCGATGTGTCCACGACCTCGAAAAGCAGTTCCTCGAGCCCGACGAGCTTTCCTACGGTGGCTCCACGCTGGGTCACGACGCCGCTGATTGGCGAAGTGAGCGTGTATGATCCGCCCGCGCCACCGCCAGCGCCGATAATGGACAGCCCGGTAGCAAGTGCCGCATACTCGGCCTTGGCCGCCGCCAGCTCCTGCTCTGCCGTGAGTACGTCTTTCTCGGAACTGAAGCCCGACTTTTGCAGCGCCACATATCGCTCGTGGTTCTTTTGCGCGATCGCGACCCGCGCTTGCGCAGCTTGGAGCTTGGAGCGATCCGCACTGACTTCTGCGCTTTCGATGACCGCAAGCGCGTCCTTCTTTTTGACCTGCGCGCCAATGTCGACTTTCAGGGTGCGTACGATGCCCGGTGCCCGCGCGTTGATATGCGCAAGCCGCGTGGCATCGTAGGCGATCCGCGCCGTGGCGACGACACCGCCAGCATTTTGCCGGGCTTCGGTCTTTACCATCTGAATTCCCGCGAGCCGAGCGGTCTCCTTCGTTTTGAACCGGATCTTGGTCCCGTCTGCGGGGGCCTTGGATTCCGCGCCAGTCTTGGCTCCATCGTTTCCACTCACATCCGCCGCGGGACGTCCGCCGCGTTCCGGGTGGCACGTGGGACAAAACGACTCCGGAAAGCCGTGTTCAGAGCACCAGTCGCCTTTGGCCTGAAAGACGGCCGCAAGCTTCGGGTGGCATTTTGGACAAACCATTCCGAGCACTCCATGCTCGCAGAGTTTGCCCTCGCTATCCGGCTTTGCAGGGCTCGACTGGGCAGAGCTCGCCGGGCCCCCGGACGATTGCTTCGGGTCTCGACCGCACCCAGCAAGCCCCAAAAGGAGCGCCAGGGCGGCGACAATATGGCGACGCACCTCAGCTGCCCTTGGGAGGTCGAACGATCTTTAGGTTCGGGTTGCACTTCAAGCACTGGGATTCGGGCACAGCGTGCTCGGCGCACCAATCGCCGGTAGCCTTGAATGCGGGAATGAGCTCGGGATTGCACCGCGTGCATTGCGATTCGGGGACACCGTGCTCGCCGCACCAATCCTCGTGCGAGCCGGGTTTTACCGTGCTTGGGGCATGCGTGCCGTCTTGTTTGGCGGCTTGTGCCGCAGAAGGCTCGGGTTTTGCCGTCGACGCGCTGTCTTTGGAGCACGCGGGAGCGACGAGGGCGAGGGCGACGAGAAGCGAAAGAATCACGGAACGTTGCATGATGACAAACCTCTTCTTGGTGTCTTTTTCAACTGCGGATATGCCTCCGAGCGCTGCGCGAAATACGCGCACGCGCACCGCAGGACGATCGTCTGAGCTTCCTCCGTCTGGAGGGCGTCCGATCAGCAGTGAAAGACTTGAAGAGCGATGCAACGTTCGGCCGATGAGCTCGGCCCTGCACGAATGAGCGCAGGACGCGCCACGATACGAGGAGTTGCGGGAGGGAATTTCAGTCGGCGTAGAGGGACGAACGCCGTCCACTCTGCGTCGTTCGGGAGTAACGACGCTGGTGCGGGAGGAACACGCGGAAGCTCGAAGCGCGTGGATGCACGCGGCAGTTCAGCGATCTGATGTTCTTCGCAGCATTCTTTACCAAGGCGAGGGCCACCGTCATCGTGCTCACCGTGAACGGGGCAATCTTCGCACTCGCAGGTTTTGTCGACGACCTTTTGGAACGCTACGCAAAAGTAGTAACTTCGGCCGGAAAAGAACACGGCAAGCGCAACGGCAACGACGAGGAGCAACGCGAACACGCGCTGAGCCCTAGGGGCGAGCGCGGAAATTGCGGTTGCTTGGCGAGCCATCAGGGGGCGAGTCTAGGGGCGGGAGGCGAACGTGTCCAGCATTATCAGGGTGTGTTTCTAGCGCTCCGCGCAGAGCTCGTCGGATGGCATTGGCAGCTTCCGGCGGCGACGTTTCATGTCGAGCGCTTCGGCTCGATGTCGAGCCCTTCGGCTTCCAAGCATCGCAGGACAAACTCGCGGAAGCTTTGAAAGTTTTTCGCTTTGTCGGTGAGGGCGTCGGCCTCGGCCTCGGGAAGTTCGATGATGACACGTTTTTGGCCGCGCATCGGCGGAATGGGCGTCGATGAAACCTTCGCGCGATGCTGCTGCTTGTTGACGATGAACAGCACATACGCCTTCATCGTGTCGAACGGAATGCACCGCTCGACGAGCTGCCTGTGAATCGCCGGCGAAATATCCACGACCAAACGCTTTACATTTGCCGCGACTCGCTCGACGTGCGCAGTCGTCTGTATTGGTTTTTCCGGGACGAATGTCTCGAATGAGAGGTCTTTTTTCTTGCCCATGTCATTTACGCCCCGCCAAAGCCAAAGCCTCATCGCACAATGCTTTAATCGGAGTCCGCGCTTCTTTCGCAAGCGGTGCCCATGCCCCCATGAGCGCCTCGACGTAGGCAGTACGCTGCGGCAGCGCTGTCTTCGAGACGCGGGCGCCATCGACTTGCGTTGCCAGCTTGTTGAGCGTCTCGACGAGCAGACGGCTCACGACGGATCGGGGCATCGTTCGATTCGCCACGAGCAGAGCCGGCAGCGGCGATGTTCGGCGCTTATTTGCTTCGCGCAAGGTCTCGACGAGCAGCCCCGTAGCGGCATAGTCGAGCGGGCCGGGCATGACGGGCACCAAGGCCACGTCGGAGGCAATCGCCGCCGCGATGCATTGGTCACCATATCGGGGCGGACAATCGAGGACGTTCATGTCGACGTCGGAGCGTTCCGTTTTTTTCGGACGAATCTTCTCGACGCGTTCGACCATCAGGTTCGACTTCGACCAACTCTGCCACGCCATGGCGCTGTTCTGAGGGTCACAATCCGAGAGGAGCACTCGATGCCCTCGTTGCGCGAGTTCGTTTGCGAGCAAGATCGATAGCGTGGTCTTCCCTACGCCGCCTTTGAAGTTCATCACCGCGATGGTCAACATGCGCGCGACGCTAGCATGCGGACAGATGTACATGCAAGGGCGAATGTGGGGCTAGAACGTGGCTGATCGAGTGCGGTGGGTTGTGGACAGATGTCCGCGGTTGACTCTGGCTTCTGCATGAGTGTGTGCCGCGCGAGCAAATGTGCAAACCGTGAGACCAGAGCCCGAAAAATCCAGCAACGGGTTGCCCTGCGTCGCGGGCCTTGTCTCCTTGAGCGCTCTGTGGGATGAGTGCAGCACGAATGCCAATGTAGAGGAATTGCCCAATGACCACACACGCTCATAACTATGTTAGCGCGATTTTCTCGAATCTGATCGATCCGATTGTCGAGCTTCACGAGAGCATGCTGCGGCATGGGGGCGGGCCGCCAAACGACGTGCAAGCCGCACCTGCGGAAAATGGTTTCGTAGTCGCAATAGTATCACTCGTGGTCTTCATGATCGAAGGAGCGTGCGGGCGTGCACGTTATGTCTTACGACTCGACAACAGTCAGCGCCGAACACCAGTTGAGACGCTGCGTGACCTGGGGGCCGCCGATCTCTGTGATGATGTTGAAGAGATTTTCGTGGTGCGCGATGCCGTGGCCCATAGCCACCTCTGGACCGCGGCTGTCGTCTGGGATCAAGACCGGCTGCAATTTCGAGATGACCCGGACCTTCTTCCTACTTATGGCGATAGGAAATTCGACCGGATCGTGAATCGCGACACGCGAAAAACGCAGCGACTTGGACTCGACGTGTTTCCGACGCGGATTCACCGTCACACGGCGATAACCGCGCTCAAAGTCGCCGTGGCGGCGCTGCGCTTTCTTGAATCAAAGGATCGTCGCATCACTTATTTGGAACCTGTTCATGTGTTTGTCAGGGGAGAAGACGTCCCGTTTTATCAATGGGTCGACAGTCTTTCTGATTAGCACATGAATAGCCAACTCTGGCAACTCGATGAGAGATATCCCCAAAAGTTGTGGATCCGCTCCTGATCAAGCGGCGGCCTTCTCGGCGTAGTCATTCCTCTTCTTGTTTCGAGCTTTCGTGATCATCGGCTTGATGTTTGCGGCCCTTTCATTTTGCTCCGCGCGCACGCCGTCGGCGAAGCGTACGCCGGCTCGTACGAGCGCCACCAGCTCGGGGCTGCTGAGCTTTCGCCATGTCTTTTCTGCGGCCAGCAAGAGCTTGTAGACCATGGCCAGACCCGCATTGCGACTCCCGGGGCCTTTGGTCACTTTCGTCCGCAATCGGACCGTGGCAAAAGTCGATTCGATGGGATTCGTCGTGCGCAAGTGCTTCCAATGCGCGGCAGGAAAGTCGAAAAACGTCAGCAGCTCGTCGCGGCCATCCACGAGGCATTTCGTCGCCTTGGGATACTTGTCACCATACGTCGATTGAAAAGCATCGATGGCGGCATTGGCTTCCTTGCGCGTCGGCGCATTGACCACTTCGTGCAACTGCGCCTTGGCCCGAGATTGCAGGCTCTTTGGCAATTTGTCGAGCACATTCACGATCTTGTGTACCCAGCAGCGTTGCTCTCGTGTGCTTGGAAAAACCTCGCGCAGAGCAGGCCAAAAGCCGAGCGCGCCGTCTCCAACCGCCACGACAGGCGCCTTCATACCTCGGTCGCGTAGGTTTCGCAAGAGAAACAGCCAGCTTTCTTTCGATTCGCGATAGCCCTCTTCAATCGCAATCACTTCTTTCGTCCCGTCGACTTTGGCGCCGATCACCACGAGCGTCGCGATGCGCTCGTCTTCGAGGCGCACGTTGAAGTGAATGCCGTCGACCCAAATGTACACGTAATCAGAGCCTTCGAGCGAGCGTTTCTGCCAAGCTTGGCGCTCGTCGGACCAGGTGGACACGAGCCTCGTAATGGCACTGGACGACAAACCCGATGCAGTTTCTCCGAGCAAACTTCTGAGTGCGTCCTGGAAATCTCCTGTTGACAAACCTCGCAAATAAAGCAAGGGGAGCACGTCGGACACGTTTTTCGAGCGACGTAGATAGGGCGGAAGTATTTCGCTCGTGAACTTTTGCCGCTTGCCCTCGACGACGCGCTTGTCGTTGACTCGTGGAGCTTCGACCGTAATCGTTCCACTCCCAACTGTCACACTTCTAGGCTCGGCCGTGCCATTGCGCACGACGAGCGCGTGGCCGTATTCGTCGCGTTCATCGCGAAATCGCGCCACATAAGCCGCCACCTCGGCCTCGAGCGCCGCCACGATGAGCCTACGCGCTCCTTCGCGCGCGAGCCCATCGAGCGTCATCATAAAGTCCTCGCGATCCGAGCCATCCTTCGGTATCTTCATCATCGGCGTGCCTTTCCTCGCTCCTGCAAGAGCGGGTTTTGGGTTTGCACCTCGAAAGGTACGCCACTTTCCTCAGCTCACGCGATCCACAACTTCTGGGGATACCTCCTCGATGATGACGCGCCCTTGTCCGGGCATCGGCCTCTAGTGTGTGCCTCCGTGGGCTGCTTGGAACTTCTCTCAGCAGTAGCATGTGGACAGATATACATTCATTTGCTAACGAATTTAGCTATGTATATCTATTGACACGTGTACAGATGTCCACGACGCCACTCGTCAGGCTGGGATCAAGGGAAGTTGAGGACGGGGACCGGGATATGCTTGTCCACATTCGTCCCGTCGCCGAGCCCGCCTTCATTATTGTATCCCAAACAACGTGCTGTGCCGTCAGTCAGCAGCGCGCATGTGTGGAAGTCACCCGCGGTCAAAGCAATGATATTCATCAGTCCGCTGAGCGCAACTGGCATGGTCTTGTTCACGATTGTGCCATCACCTAGCCCAACTTCCGCAGTTGGGCCAGGGCAGATCAATAATTTCAAGCACTTACGGCCCAAAGTTGGCACTACAAATCTACGCGACGCGTGGGGTCCGGATGCGCTCGGGTAGGCGTAGCCCGAGGCGGTCGAGCAGGGCTGCCTGTTCAGGCTCGGGACGGACGATGCAACGAATCCGCAGTTCGCGCCCGGCTTCGCCTGCGATGGGGATGATGACGTCCGCGCATTGAATGCGATGAAGCTCCTCGAGAATCGTGCGCGGACTGTTGCCCAATCCTGCACGTTTCTGCCACTGTTCCAGCGTTTTCCATAATGCATACGCCAGAAAGCACACGAGAATGTGCGCCTGTACTCGCTCGGCTTTCTGATGCCATATCGGTCGAATCGAGAGGTCGTTTTTATGAATGCGAAATGCGGCTTCCGCTTGCGTCAATTGAATGTACGTGTGCCATAATTCTTGCGCCGACCAATTGTTTACGTTGGTGCGCAGCACATAACATCCTCGCTTTCGCGGGCCCATTCATTCAGTCGAATTGCAGCGCTTTCTGAAGTTTTAATCCTCCGGCCCTGGTTGGATCGTAAACGATTTGTATTCGATAGCGGCCGGCCGCGCGTTCATTGCCGCCGAGAAGCCGCCCCATTTGGCGTTCGAGCGTGCTTCGATCCACGGGCTTTTTGGCTCGCTCGAGCCGCCGCTCGATTCGTTCGAGACCATCTTCGATCCGTTTCGCAAATCGGTCGTGCATCGCCGATTCCTTCTTCGCTCGATCTGCGGACCGGCACAATACAAATGTCTCGGATCCCTTCGAGCACAGCTTAACTCAATCCGTCACGAATTGCCGTCCAGCCCGCCGAATCCAAAATCGCCTCACGCCAAGATTTCATCGCTGCTTTGGGCGTGCCAATCAAATACCGTCTGCCCGTTGATTCAAGCCATTTCACATTCGCTTCGCTGCCCATCCCGCGATCCATGACCCATACGCGTTGCGCGATGCCAAATCTTCGTTCCATGCTCTCGACGATTTCTTTGACCGTCGTCATGTCGCTACGGTTTCCCGGGAAAACCTCGTAGCCAAGCGGAAGTCCTTCACGCGTGACGACGAGCGCGATGCAAACCTGCTTGCAATCCGAGCGGTGATCGCGACTGTGTCCGCGCTTGGCGAGCTCGTTTTTCTCCGCAAGCCCCTCGAAATATGTGCTCGTCACATCGTACAACAGCAGATCGTATTCAATCGAGAACAATTCGCCGAGTCGCTTGCGCAAATGTTTCTCGATGGCTTCTTTGTGCGGCAAAAGCTCGTCGAGCGCGCGATACAGCCGGTCATCGTTGACCCGCTCCACTGGTAAATCGAGAATGTCTTCGAGCGCCGTTTTGCGATACCAATCCTCGGCGATGTGCAATTCGCTGGATGGCTCGCACAGTCGTGCAATGACCAAAACCGCCGCCATCGTGGACCATGCGACGGACTCTTTCCTTCGGGCATGCACGACGCGCACAACATATCCAGTTGCAATGCCTTCCAGAGCGTCCATCCGAGCCACACATCGCCGAAATCACGACTGCGTTCGAGGCGAACAAGATCCGCTCGAATCTTCAAGGTTTGCGGAAGGGGATTATCTTCCCATAACTCCATTTGATTCGCGCCGCCCGTCATTCGAGCGCCCAACTCCTTCGCGGCCGCTCGCTCCTGCGCATCGAGATTCCCGAGCTGCGCGACCGTCTGTTGAACGACTCTGCCATTGCGACGAACGGACCGAACCAATCGCCAATAGGTGTGGGTGGTTCCGTTTTTCTTGACCAGCGAGCGACGTAGATACATCGGGATCTCTTGCTGCAATCATGGTCCTTCCGGTAAAACCGCGCAAATCCATCGGTTGGCACTACACGCATGGTTTGGAAGGGCCGAGTGACGGGTCTTCCCAAATCGGCGACGCATCACTCGCGCACAACAACTCAGGCCACATGCCTGGCCCACATTGTTCCGTGGAATCAGCGTTCGGTGAGCACGATTCTGACGACGGGCTTGGCCAACTGCGGAAGTTGGGCTAGCTCACCATAATTGTTGTTGCCCCAGCAGCTTGCTGTCCCACCAGCCAACAACGCACACGTATGGAAGTAGCCGGCGGTCAGAGCGACGGCGTTCGAGAGCCCGCTGACCGGAACGGGCAGACTCTTAACTACGGTCGTCCCATCGCCAAGTTGCCCCGATGAGTTCTCCCCCCAACAGCGCACCGTACCATCCGACAGCAATGCGCAGGTGTGGTACTCGCCCGCCGACACTGCGATGGCGTTCGAGATTCCACTGACCGGCACCGGCGTGTGGTTGTCCACCATGGTCCCGTCGCCGAGCTGTCCCCAGAAGTTACGCCCCCAGCAGCGCACGGTGCGATCAGCCAATAGCCCACACGTATGTTGACCGCCGACGGACAAGGCTATGGTATTCGCGAGGCCGCTTACGGTCACGGCAGTGTGCTTGTCTGTTGTCGTTCCGTCACCGAGCTCTCCGTATGTATTCCTGCCCCAGCAGCGCGCCGTCCCATCGGCCAACAATGCGCATGTGTGTCCACCACCCGCAGTGACGGCAATTGCAGCCGACAGCCCCGTAACTACAACAGGTGCGGATTTTGACGTAGTCGTGCCGTCTCCAAGTTGACCGCTGACGTTGTATCCCCAGCACTGTACCGTCCCATCGGCCAACAGCGCGCATGTATATCCACCACCCGCAGTGATGGCAATGGCAGCCGACAGCCCGCTCACCATCACAGGAGTGTTCTTGACAGCAAATGTTCCATCGCCGAGTTGCCCGCCATAATTATTGCCCCAGCACTTGGCGGTCCCATCCGGGCGCAATGCGCACGTGTGACTGCTGCCAGCCGCAATCCGCATACCGCTATTGGTCGTGTTTGTGCACGAACCACTTGAGCATGCGCCGCTCTGGCAGTCGCTATTCCCAATGCATGACTTTCCGGCCGAGCATTGGGAACACGATCCTCCGCAATCCACGTCAGTCTCGGTACCGTTCTTTGTCCCGTCGTTGCAATTGGTCATGTTTGTGCACGAACCACTTGAGCATGCGCCGCTCTGGCAGTCGCTATTCCCAATACACGACTTTCCATCCGAGCATTGGGAACACGCTCCTCCGCAGTCCACGTCAGTCTCGGTACCGTTCTTTGTCCCGTCGTTGCACATTGTCGAAACCTTGAAATGACACTGCGCATCTGGCTCGCATTGCGCGTCCGCTGTACAATCCATATCGCTTTCGCATTCGCTCCAGTTGCCCGCAGTAAGCACGATCGAATGGAGTGCTGGGAGCGATACCAATTGCGTCGTAATGCCAACCGTCGCAAGTCCGCTCACTATTTTTGACGGGTTTCCGAGCACCACGTCACCGAGCTCCGCCAGCAAGGCGTTTAGAGCGTCCTTGCCGAGTTTCTCTGCGCAGATCTCGAGCGCCTTGCGGGTAAAGGCCGTTGCGAACGCATTGAAGCGACCAGGCTTGTCGAGTTCGGTGATTGCGTACTCGGGTGAAATGCAGATAGGCCAGAGTCCCGTTATTAGGTCGCTGAAGAAAGCTTGGTTATCTGGTAGCTTCACCACGAGCGATGCGACCTTGAGCGTTGCTTTCAACATGTTGACGTAGAGTGCCACCTGCCAGCGCGCAGTCAGCTCCGGGCGTTCCGGATGCTGGCGGATGAACTCGAGTCGTTCAGATGTGACTGCGCCGGAGAAGAACCGCACGGAGTAGGCGCCGTAGTGATCGAGAGCCACAGTCGGCATTTGGGCGATTGGGCCAACCGCCGGGATACCAACTTCTGCGAGAGCATTAATTGCAAGCCCCAGAGGGTTGGCAAGCTCGTAAACTGGCCTCGGCATAAACATACCGACGACTTCCGTCGCCGAATCGAGCGGCCACGCGCGATCCTTGCCGAGGTCGAGCGGGATCGGTTCGCCCGCCGCGGTTGGATTGAATGCGTGCTTATCGATCTTATCGAAGGCAGCCACATAATCCAGACTGGTGAGATCTAGTTGTAGTGCGTCCGGAAGGTACTCATTCGGCCCGCCGAGTTTGTAGGTGAGCTCGGCGCGCGTGCCGTTTTGCACTGTATTCCAGTCGACTGTCACGTTACCGGCCCAGAGACCAGCGATCTCGCCCTCACCCCATGTTCCGAATCGCTGCAGCATGGTCGGTGCGGTGAGAGCCTCGCCGGCGCTCCCAGTTGACGCGCCCGCGTTGCCAGCTTGCATGAGTTCGCCAGCAATCGCTGGTCCAGCAGCGTCGACACCAGCGTCGATCAGCGCGATGAAGTCCGTATCCATGCTCGTCGCACCTGTCGACGAATGGGTGCCAAGCCAGGCGGCAATATTGTCGATGGCAGGCGTTCGCCAGATTCCGTCGGCCACAGCGGCATTCACCGTGGAGTCCATTGCGACAAACTGTGGCACGAGGTGCACGAACGCCGCTGCAGTCGAGCGCGCGGAGATGGTGAGGTGATCGCCGTCGAGAGATGTGCCGTAAAAGGAACCTCCGCGGTTCGACACAAGCGCGGTCCAGACGCGACCGCCCGGTGCTTGGGCGATAACGAGGCGGTCGGCGCCTCGTTCAAGGCTGAGTGTGACCGGCACGCTTGCGCCGGTGCCAACTTCTCGCCCATCGAACCAGATCGTTGCATTCTCTGCG